>PMIE01000091.1 GCA_003156975.1 Chloroflexota bacterium
TTCGTTGGCTCCTGCGGTGCTCGCGCTGAGACTCAAGACTTCTGGATTGGCCGATCGAGGACTCGCCGTACTGCGTCGCATAGTTCCCGCGGCGTGAATGGCTTCGTCAAGACCAATCCGTCGGCGGCCGCGCCGGTCAGCTCGTCTTCCCGGTCTCGCGGATATCCCGACATGAACAGGACCTTCAGGTCGCGATGCCGCGATTTCAGGGCGGCGGCGATGGTCGGCCCGTCGAAATCCGGCATGACGACGTCTGTCACAAGGATGTCGAGGTTCGTTCCCAGGGCGGCGGCCATCTCCAAAGCATCGTGCGGACCCGCGACGTGCACCTCGTAGCCATCGGCAGTCAGAGCCCGCTTGCAGAAGTCGCGAACCGTGGGCTCGTCCTCCACCAGCAGAATCGTGCCGCCGACTCGCGCGGCTGAGCCTGCCTCCGCCGAGTTTGCGCCCGACAATTGCGCCGGCGCCTCGCACATCGGCAACTCGACAACGAAGCGCGAGCCAACTCCGACTGAAGATTCCACCCGTATGTGGCCGCCCATCTGGTTGACGATCCCATAGACCGTGGCCAGGCCCAGACCGGTCCCCTTGCCCTGGCCTTTGGTCGTGAAGAACGGTTCGAAGATGTGCCCGAGCACCTCGGCCTCGATCCCGAAACCGGAATCGGCGATCTCGAGGCGAGCCCATGTCCCTGCGGACCCCCGACTCCCGAGGACGCCCATAGGAATCGCGGACGTGATGAGTGCCAATGATCCGCCGCCGGGCATCGCGTCGCGACCGTTGACGACCAGATTCATCACCAGCTGGTCCAGCTGGCTCGGATCGGCCTCGACGGCCGCCAGAGTCTGGTCCAGAGTCACTTGAAACTCGATATCCTCGCCCAGAAGCCTCCGCAGCATCGGTACCATCGCCCCAATTCGACCATTCAGGTCGACCGGCTCGAACTCCCGCTTGCTGCGCCGCCCGAAGGCCAGCAGTTGCGCCGTCAGCTCGACTGCCCGTGATCCGGCTCGTCGAATTTCGATCGCGTCTGCCGCCCGCGCGTCACCTTCAAGTGACATCGCCAGAAGGTCGGCATAGCCGTTCACCACGGTCAGGAGGTTGTTGAAGTCGTGTGCGACGCCGCCTGCCAGGCGGCCGAGAGCCTCCATCTTCGAGCTCTGACGCAGCTGGTCTTCCAGGATCTCGTGCTCGGTGATGTCCTCGACCGTGCCGACGGCAAGCTCAGGATTGGCCTCGCCTTCTCGGACCGGCGAGACGTGCACACGAGCCCAGATCTCGCGACCGCCCTTCGCGATATAGCGCTTCTCCAGGGAGTAGCCGTCGTTGCGCCCGGCAAATAGATCGTCCAACAACCTCTTGGTGGCATCACGATCGGCTGGGTGTGTGTATTCGGAGGTTGCCAGCTCGCGCAATTCCGACGCGGTGTATCCCAGAAGGCGCTGGAAGGCGACATTGCTCTCCAGCGATCGGCCATCTCTGCCCACAAGCAACATTCCCAGCGACGATTGATCGAAGACCGCCCGAACCCTCGCCTCACTGGCTCGCAAGGCCGCTTCAGTTTCCTTACGGGTGGTGATGTTGCGGGCCACCACCTCGACCGCAGGGCGTCCATCGAACGTAACCGGCGCGGCGACCACCTCCACATCGAAAGCCGTTCCATCCAGCCGCAGGTGCCGCTCCTCCACCAGGGGCATCTGCTCTCCCTGATTGAGCATCCGACCGACTCGGGCCGCGACCAACGGTCGGCTCTCCGGCGCCACGAAGTCCATCAGCATCCGGGCTCCCATCTCCTCGGCCGTCCTGGCCCCGTACAGCTCCAGGGCCGCTCGATTGACGAAGACCGTGCGACCGTCCTGATGGACAACCACCGGATCGGGGAGAACTTCCAGCAGGGTTTCGAACCGCGATTCCGTCTCGGCGATTTCGCGGGCCGCCCGGCGGCCACGGGTCGTCTCGACTCCGGTCGCGACGACGAGGCGGTTCCCTCCGATATCGGCCATTTGCGCGTTCCAGGAAACCCGGGCCTTCCGCCCGTCCTTGCGCAGCCATTGCGCCTGGAACTCGACGTCCCGCTGCTTCCCGGAGATCAGCCGGTCCAGGGCATCCTGGGCGATCACCCTGAAGGTGGGGCGAAGCCGCATGACATGCCACACGGACTGACCCGCAACCTCCGACAGGGGCACGCCGGACGTTTCGTCACAACGTCGGTTCCACAGCCACAGGTTCCCGTCGGCGCCCATGACGACGATCAGCGCGTCGACCGCGTCGATGATGCGCTGGACCACCGCCGCCGATGGCGCCGGTGCGGCGGCTGGCGCCGATGGCGCCGATGAAGCGGCAACGACGGAGGACGACTCGCCGGGCGCTCTGCGGAAGAAGCGGCTGAAGAATGGGACGGGCACGTGCCGCATCGTAGCGAACCGGCGTGTCGCCGTTCTGCCGTAGCTGCGCTGATCTGCTGGGCGGCCCGGCGACCGAATCGGCGCCACGGCAGGCCACCGTTCCGGCGGCCAGCCTGTAGCATCAAGCACATGGCATCACGCCGCACCACCTTCACTCCCGCGGGCGAATCCCCAGCACAGCAGCCGGTCTTCGTGCCGCCGGCCGGACGTCAGCCGCTCGCGGCCCGAATGCGCCCTCGGACGATCGACGAAGTGGTCGGGCACGAGCAACTGATCGGTGCTCGAGGAACGCTGCGGCGCGCCCTCGAAGGCGGCCATCTCGGCTCACTCTTGCTCTGGGGGCCGCCGGGCAGTGGCAAGACCAGTCTGGCGCGTGTCCTGGCCGATGCCGCCGGCGCCCGCCTCGTAACCATCTCCGCGGTCATGAGCGGAGTCGCGGAGGTTCGCGCCATCGTCGCCGAAGCCCGTGACAAGCTGGCCCTCAACGGCCGGCAGACGATCTTGTTCATCGACGAGATCCACCGCTTCAACAAGGCCCAGCAAGACGCGCTTCTGCCGCACGTCGAGGAAGGGACCGTGACCCTGGTCGGCGCCACGACGGAGAACCCCTACTTCGAGGTCAACTCCGCCCTGCTCTCCAGGCTGCGGGTGTATCGCCTCGAGCCGCTCACCGACGAACAGATCGCGGTCGTCGTTCATCGGGCGCTGGAGGACGCGGAGCGCGGCCTCGCCGGCGACCTGGGCCCGTCCGGCGGTGTCCATCTCGCCGATGAGCCGTTCGAGCATCTCGTCGGCCTCTCGGCCGGTGACGCTCGACAGGCCCTGAACGTGCTCGAGGGAGCTGTTTCCGTAGCCGATTCGGAGAATGTGCGGGACGTCGAAGGGCGGGTCGCGCCGCGGCTCGAAGATGTGGAGGCGGCCGCACAGCAGCGTGCTCTCGCCTACGACCGCGCCGGCGACGGCCACTACGACACCGTCAGTGCATTCATCAAGAGCATCCGCGGCAACGATCCGGACGCGGCCCTGTACTGGCTTGCATCGATGATCGCGGCCGGAGAGGATCCGCGGTTCATCGCGCGGCGGCTGATCATCCTCGCGTCGGAGGATATCGGTCTGGCCGACCCGCGCGCTCTCGAACTCGCAGTCGCCGCCGCGCGGGCGCTGGACTGGGTGGGCCTGCCCGAGGCGCAATACGCTCTTGCAGAGGCCACCGTCATGCTCGCCGTGACGACCAAGAGCAATGCCGTGGGCCGCGGCTACTTCGCCGCAATGGCCGACGTCCTCGCCAACGGTTCGCTGCCGGTGCCGGCCCACTTGAGGTCAAGTGGTGCCGACCGGCGCAAGTACCGCTACCCCCATGACTTCGAAGGCGACGACGTCGAGCAGCAGTACCTGCCCGATCGACTCGTCGGCCGGCGCTACTACTTTCCGGGAGAGCTCGGCGCCGAGGTCAAGATCGGCGAGCGTCTGGAGCGTCTCAAGGACCGCCGCGGCCAACCACGACGACGCAAGAAGCCCGTGGAAGGAGAGCCTGCCGGAGATCCAATGGCGACTGGCTCCGAAGGGATGCGCCGCCGCCGCCACAACCTCACCGAGCTCGCCGAGGAACAGCGCCGCGACGCCGGGGACCAGCGCCCGGCGGAGTAACCATTCAGGCCTACCTGCTGGTCCTTCCTACCCTACTCGACAGAGGTATTGCATCGGCAGTAGTCCGGGGTCAGCCTGCGCATAGAAGTTGCAATGCCTCTGGCACGACTTCCACAGCTCGGGAATGGGTACCACAAGAACGAGATCTCGCGCGCCGCGCGGGGCACCAGTCGACATTTCCGGGCTGCAATGAATCTGACACGGTCAGTGCGGTGCCGCCGTTACAGATTCGGTCCAGCCTGGCGAATACTCCACTGCGTCTCCCATTTGGTCGCACGGGGAATGCCATGTCACGAGCGCACGCTGTCGCGCCCATGGTTGGCGCGGACGTTTCGTTTCGCGGACCTGTGCAAGGTGTGAGTTCCGCCGCGCCGGGGGTGGCTCGCCGCTCCGTGCGGCCGACGACGTCTTGCTACGTCGAGCGGGCCATGCTGTTGTGGCCGCGCCTTGACCGCGCCAGGATCCGCAAGGTCGCCGGCGACCCCATTCGAATGGCAGAGATCATCGAGCGGCGCACATCGCAGCCGTTTGAAGTGATCCTGGCGATGCTGACCAAGCAGGCCCCTCCGCCGGTGTCCGCCCCAGAAGATGCCTCCGGATTCGAGTCCGGGCGCCCCGACAACTCCCGAGTCGCCCTGCGAATTGTCCGGAGCGAGGAAGGAAACCCGATCCAGGTTCAGGACCTGCTGCCGGCCTGAGGATCTATTCGAGAGGCTGCAGGATTGCCTCTTGCCGTCGCGACCCACCGCATCGCGACAGGATTCGTTACGGCTCCATGTCCAGGGCCCGAACGTGCTTCGGGCGGAAGATGGCGATTGGCCGGCGATCGAAGACGGCCACGCGGGTCACACCCAACCGCTCGGCGGTGGCCACCAGAACCGCGTCTGTGAGCCTCGGCCGATACTCGGTCGTTTCGCGCATCAGCTCTGTCGCGCGGATCAAATCCGCGGTGGTCGGCGAGACGACCTTCACGGCCCCGCTACCGATTGACTTCAGCAATGCGAAGGTGGCGCGAAGACCCAGTTCGCGTTGCAGCAGCAGGTCGAGTTCGGCGAGCGTCAGGGCCCCGATCATCAGTGGCTCGTTGACGCGACCGAACCACGCCACGGCGGCTCGGTGGTTCAGGTCAGATTGATCGGCGGCGGCCAGCACGGCGCTCGAGTCCAGGAGAATGGCCATAGCTCAGTCCTCGTCCGGACCGGGCCGCATGCCGGCTTCGCGCAGCGCAATCGACCGCCCATCGAGTGAGAGCCGTCCGTGGTCGCTGCGGCCGACCGCCACAAACGACAGGTCCGGCGCAGTGTCGTGCGCCTCGAGGAAGGCCTCCACCGCGGACGCCAGTACCGAGGTCTTGGTCACTCCGCTCCGGGCGGCAAAGCGGTCCAGCCGCTCCAGCAGGTCCGAGTCCATCAGGATCGTCGTGCGCTTCTGCATATGACGTCATATATACCACACTGGCCGCCACCCGCACGCGCCGCTATATTCCGCGGCATCCCGCATTTCCCCAGAGAGGTGGCAGCCCGTGAACCGCTTCGAGCCCAACCTTCGCATCCCCGGCCCCACGTCGCTCCCGGACGCGGTCCGCGAGGCCGGCGCCCGCCAGATGGTGAACCACCGCGGTCCAGAGTTCGCCGTCCTCCAGAACAGCATCATCGACAGGCTCAAGAAGTTCTACAAGACCGATGGCGACGTGCTGATCGTCACCGCCGCCGGCACGGGCGGGCTCGAGTCGGCGATAGTCAGCTTCCTCTCCCCCGGTGACAAGGTTCTCGCAATCACCATCGGCGCCTTCGGCGATCGCTTCGCAAAGATCGCTACGGTCTACGGCGCGGACGTGACCAAGCTCTCCTTCGAGTGGGGCAAGGCCGCGGATCCGGCCAAGGTTCGCGAGGCGCTCCAGGCCGGCGGCCCATGGAAAGCCGTTCTGATGACGCAGAACGAAACCTCCACGGCAGTCACCAACCCCATCCAGGATCTGGCCAAGGCCGTCAAGGACGTGGCGCCTGACGCGCTCGTTATCGTCGACGCGATCAGCGGCCTCGGCGCGGTGCCGTTCGACACGGACGGCTGGAATCTGGACGTGGTCGTGAGCGGCTCGCAGAAGGCCTGGATGGTCGCCCCCGGACTCTGCTTCGTGTCCGTTTCAAAGCGGGCCTGGGATGCCGCCGCCACGGCGAAGATGCCCAAGTTCTACTTCGACCTTGCGGCTCACAAGACCAGCGCCGAGTCGGGTCAAACCCCCTGGACGCCGGCCGTCGCGGTCATGTTCCAGTTGGACGCGGCACTCACGCTGATGGAGCAGGAAGGCCTCGAGGACATCTGGAAGCGCCATGCTGCCGTCGGCGCCGCCGTTCGCGCCGGGCTCACGACACTCGGCTTCAAGCTCCTGGCAGATCCCGAGTTCGCCTCGGACACCGTTACCGGCGCCTGGATCCCCGAAGACCTGGACTGGAAGACCTTCAACGGCAAGCTGCGCAAGCTCGGCCTGGTCGTGGCCGGCGGGCAGGGCGCGCTCAAGGGCAAGATCTTCCGGATCGGGCATCTGGGTCACGTGACGGTCCCGGCGATCCTAAACGCCATGGCCGTCCTCGAGCAGACCCTGCTCGAACTCGGTCGCCCGGTGGTTCCCGGCGCAGCCGTCGAGGCCGCACAGGTAGCCGCCCTCAAGTCCCTCGGCCTGGTCAAGTAGGGAGCCCGACATGAAGATTCTGGTTGCCGAGCCCCTGGCAAAGCAGGGACTCGAGATCCTCCGCGCCCACCACGAAGTCGACGAGAAGATCGGGCTCACGCCCGAGGAGCTCGCGGCGATCATCGGCGACTACGACGCCCTTCTCGTCCGCAGCCAGGTCAAGGTCACCGCCGAGATCCTGGCCCATGCAACTCGCATGGTCGTCATCGGCCGGGCCGGCGTCGGCGTGGACAACGTCGACCTGGAAGCCGCCACCAAGGCCGGCATCGTCGTCGTGAACGCCCCCACCGGCAATACCGTGTCCGCCGCGGAACAGACGATTACGCTGATGCTGGCGCTCGCTCACAAGACCGCCGCCGCCGACGCGTCGATGCGTCGCGGTGAGTGGAAGCGCAGCTCCTTCACCGGTGTCGAGCTGCGGGGCCGCACCCTCGGCATCATCGGCCTCGGCAAGATCGGCCAGGCAGTGGCAGACCGTGCCCACGGCCTAGAGATGAACGTGATCGGCTACGACCCGTTCGTGACCGCCGAGCAGGCCGCTCTCCACGGCGTCACGCTCACGGAAGTGGACAAGATCCTCGAGACCGCCGACGTCATCACCGTCCACGTGCCGCTCAACAAGGCCACTCGCGGCATCGTCAACGCCGACAACATCGGTAAGCTCAAGCCCGGCGTGATGCTCATCAACGTCGCCCGCGGCGGCGTCTACGACGAAGCGGCAGTGGCCCAGGCACTCAAGGACGGCAAGATCGCAGGAGCCGCGATAGACGTCTACGAGACCGAGCCCCCGGCTGCCGACAATCCGCTCTTCTCCGCCCCGAACACGGTGCTCACTCCGCATCTCGGCGCCCTCACTGCCGAAGCTCAGCTGCGCGTCGCGGAAGAAGCCTGCGAGCAGGTCATCGACGTCCTCGCCGGCCGCTCCGCGCGCTATGCGGTCAATGCTCCGCTCCTCACTCCCGAGACTTCGCGAGCAATCGCGCCGTACCTACCGCTCACCGAGATCCTCGGCCGCTTCGCCGCCCAGTATCTCCGCGGCGGAGTCAACACCCTGACCGTAGATGTGGCCGGCGATCTCGCCGATCACGATGCCTCACAGCTCACAGCGGCCGCACTGCGCGGCATCCTGGAGCATGCCACGAGCGAGCGCGTCAACCTCATCAACGCCGGCTTCCTGGCCAAGAACCGCGGCCTCATCGTCAACGAGCGCAAGACCAACGACGCGGGTACCTTCGCCTCCCTCGTGACGCTGACCGTCGAGGGCGACAAGGGCTCGGCCGTGATCGCCGGAACGGTCGCCAACGGCGAGCCGAGGCTGGTCCGCATCGACGACAACTGGCTGGACATGGCCCCGGCGCCCCTCATGGTGGTCACGCGCCACCAGGACAAGCCCGGAACCATGGGCCGCATCGGCCTCATCCTCGGTGAGGCGGACGTCAACATCAGTTCAATGACCCTCGCCCGCACCTCCGCTCGGCAGGACGCACTGATGCTTCTGGCTGTCGATGACGAAGTCTCGGACGAAGTCGTTGAGCAGATTCGGAACCACCCGGCCGTCCTCGACGTTTGGTCGATCCGCGCCGCCACGGAACGTTGACCTCCTCTGCACGCGATGCTGAGCGGCCCCTGGTCGGCGACGAGCCGGCCCGGGGCCGCAAGGCGCCGACCTTCGGCGACGAGCCGGCTTCAGGGGCAGCTCGGCTGATTCCTCCCGGCCTGGATGCGGTCATCGTTCTACTCCGCCACGGGCAAACGCAGTTCATCGTCGAGAAGCGATTTCAGGGTGCCATGGAGGCGCCGCTCACGGCTCTCGGCGAAGAGCAGGCACGCCTCGCCGGGCGCCGCCTTGCAGCGCCTCATGCAGCCCCTGCGCTACCGATCCCAGACAGCGCGCCGTTCGCGATCGTCCACTCCCCGCTGGGACGGGCACGGCGAAGCGCCGAACTCGCGACCGCCGAGATGAACGCGGCCGGTAGAGCCACTCCCCCACTCCGCAGCGACGCAGGCTTTCTCGAGATTGCCCAGGGTGGCTGGGAGGGCCTGACCGAACAAGAGATCACGGCTCGTTTTGGCGATGAGCTCGGCGGCTGGCGGCGTTGGCCGCTGAAGTTCCACGCCCTGGGCGGCGAGACTCTTGATGATGTCTCGGCGCGTGTCGAGCCGGCGCTGGCACGCTTGCTTTCGGAGATGGCCGTTGGGTCCAAGCCGGGCACGATGGACCGCCACCAGGTTCTGGGCTACGGCGATGCCGAGCCGGAACGGCGCTGGTCGCTCNNCGCTCGAGCACTTCTGGAACTTCGACTTCGGCCTTGGCGCCATCACCGTCGTCGAGATCCGGGCCGGCCGCGCCGTCCTGCTCGCGCTCAATCTGGACTCACACCTCGGAGGCCAAATCGGCCAGTCCGCCGGCCAGTCCGCCGGCGAGTCGGCCAGGCGAAACGAGAGCGGCGCGCTCTAGCGACGAGTCCGACGTGAGCCATCCGACCGACCGGCCGGAGAGATCGGCGCCTTGCCTCGCCCGAACAGCCTGGGCATGCGGAGGGCCAACCCGAGCAGAGCCTGCCGCACCGTATGTTGGGCGGCCGCCAGCGATGCCAGCCGGTCGGTACCCAGCTGACGCTTGCCGTACGTGACTTCGACCGTGGCCATCGCGACAACCGCCAGCGACTTGCGAGCCTGCGGCACGATCTCGGCGAGCATGCCCGTGTACTCGTAGACGGTCTGGGCCGGCTGCGGTTTGTACCCGAGCCTGCTCGCGAGCCTGACCACGTTGCGGTAGACGGTATCCGGTTCCTCCAGCCGTCTCAGCCGACGTCGCCACAGGAGGAACAGGGCCAGCCCAATGGCGACGGACAGCGTCCCGGTAACAAGGAGCGGCGACGGGGCAAGACCGCCACCGGTCGAGCTGCCAGCGGCCGGGGCTGGGCTGGGCGAGTCGGACGCTACCGGGTTTGAATCATCCGGCGCGATGGGCGCGGACGGCGTCGGGGTGGCGACCACTGCACTGCCGCGCACGAGAACCGTCGGATCTCCGATGCCGCCGCCGGTAGGATCGAACGTGATCCAACCGTACGTCGGGAAGAAGACCTCCACCCAGGCATGTTTCTGCTGGTTGGTCACCTGTCCAACCAGCTGGCGTGGATCGACAGGGCCCGGCAGATATCCGAGGACGTACCGGGCCGGGTAGCCCGCCATGCGCATGAGCATCGTCATCGTCGTTGCGTACTGCTCGCAGAAGCCCTGGCGAATCAGGGCGAAGCAGTCGGCTGTGGAAACGCCTGTGCACTTCCCGATGAGGCCGCTGATGTCGGTGTTGTAGGTGAACGCGTCGCTGCGTAGATATGTCTGGATCGCCTTGGCGACGTCGTATTCGTTGTTGAAGGCGACGTCTAGAGTGCTTCCATTCTTCGTCGTCCAGGTCCGTATCTCGGTCAGCAGCGCCCTTCCGGCCGATCCGACGAGCGCGGCACCCTGCGTGTACCTCGCCAGCAACCCCGGCGGGTAGGTCTTCCCGGCATGTTGCAAGCGCCATTCCGTGAGGCCGGTTCCGTCCTGGCTCGTGTCCGGCACGTAGGACGAGACGACGTAATCGGTTGACTTGGTGGACAGTCCGGCGACATTCAGGCTGCCGTCGTCGCCGATCAGCGTTCGCTCGACGCCGGCGTTCACGCTGCCCGGTTCGTTGGCCGCGATCAGATGCGAGATCGAGGTGTCCTGGATGTGCACAGTGATCGAGACCGGACGCCGACCCGGAGTCGCCAGTCCGACGAGGTCGTTCGTGCCGCGTTCGAGCTGATCGCCCGCGACTACCTGGTCCTGACGCGCCCCGGCGCCCACGGACCAGCCGGTCGTCTGGAAGGTGTCGTAGGCGACCATCCGCCAGTGGAACGAAGTGGTGGCGTTGGGGACGCGGACCGTGAAGACGTTGTGTGTGCTCTCGTGGAAGAGATCGCTGATCGGCGCGGTAGTTCCGAAGTCGGAGTTGGCCGGAACTCGGCTGGCACCGCCGTTGGGGAGCAATCCGCTGAACCCGCCGAAGGCGTTCTGAAGGTCGCCGCTCAGGTTCTGGACCATGGGTCTGAGCGGTGCCGAGCTGGCAAACATGGTGAGGATCAGAGATCCGGCCACGGCGATCGACGCGAAGGTGAGACCGCCCTGGAGGTGCGGGGCTTGGAAGTCGCGTCCGCGCCAGATGCGGTGGCGAAGCCAGCTCGACCGCTCGTCGGCGGCATGGGCCAGGAGCAGCAGGACGAGGGCCGCAGCGCTGAAGATCACGAGGTCGAGGTACTGATCGTTGGGAGTCAGGGCCATATTCGCGATCAGGACCACGGCCAGCAGGAGCACGCCGTTGACGGAGCGGTGGTAGCCAAAGACATCGTAGGAGGCCGCCTGAGCCGTTCCCCAGACCAGGACACCGAGCAGGATGGAGAAGTGGGCCGTCTGCACGGTGGAGACCTGGTGGCGCCAGGTGAGATCGAGATACGCCTGCGCAAAAGAGCTTGCGGCTGCCTGGAACCAACCGACCAGACTCGGCTCGGCCCCCGGCAGCGAGGCTCCGACCGCCTCGATCAGTACAAACGCACCGACGAGGCAGCCCAGTCCCTGGGCCAACCAGGGGGGAAGGTCCAGGCGGGCGCTGACGTAGCCCCAAAGGGCCGCGGCCATGGCGACCCAGACCAGGAAGCTCGTGAGCCCATTCTCTCCAAGGATCCAGCGCGCATCCGCGATGGACCATGCCATCGTGGCGGTGAGAACCAGAACCAGCGGCAGGCTCGCAAAACCGTCTTCGGGGCGCAGCCACGCCAGCAGCCGTTCAATCCTCCCCTCCTGTTCGAAGCGACTGGAGTCGCGGTCGTCCGGACCGATCGCGTCGCCACCGGACTTGAGCCAGGGCAGGGCCGTCATATGCGGCACCGCCAGATCGCTGGAAGGGCCGCCGGCCGTCGAACGCTCACGCCAGCACCGACCCAAGGTGGTCGCCGGCGTGGACCTCGTAGGCCTTCACGTCGTACTCGGCCAGCGCCATACGCAGCGCCCTTTGCTCCTGTGCAGCAAGCTCCCACTCCGCTCCGGGCGCTCGCCGGGATCGGGCGGCCTCATAGCTGCCGGCGTCGAGCGCGACCACAGCCGCCGCCACTCCCCTTGAGCGCAAGGAAGTCAGTGTTCGCACCCAACGCCGGTCCCGCGATGCGGTCACGATCACGGCCGTCATGCCGCGCCTCAGCTTGGGCAAACCGGCCAGCAGCACTTCCTCGAGCGGGATCCGACCGTCTCCCTCGAGCGCCGCAAGGAGCGCCATGATCTTCTGGCGTTGTCGCGGCCCGCGGTCTGCCGGGATCGAAACCAGCCTGTGACCGCTTGCCGTCATCCCGACGGCGCGGTTCTCGATGATGGCGTCGTGGGCGATCGAAGCGGCGACCCGCATGGACTCCTCGAGGGTCGAGACATCGCCCTCGCCCGAATGAACCTTCGCCTCGAGATCTACGAAGAGCCAGAGATCGGCCGTCTGTTCCAGGTCGAACTCCTTGACCTGGATCTCCCCCAGACGGGCCGTGCTGCGCCAATGGATGCGATTGAAGCTGTCCCCGGGCGCATAGGGCCGGACGGTCGTCGCCAGCGGAGTCGTCTGGAGTGACCGTTCCGGGGCCGAATGCGAGCCTTCCAGGTACGCATTGGGCAATCGCCAGCGGGGCAGCGGCACGACACGCGGGAAGACGGTGACGACCGTGGGCCGGCCCACCGTGGCCGCCGCCTCGAAGAAGCCGAACGGATCGCCTGTCCTGACCACCATCGGCTCGATTCGGAAGGTTCCGCGGCGTGTCAGTGGCACGATCGCGATCCACGATCGCTGAGCCCGAGAGCGCAATCCCAGAGCTCGGCCGGGCAGCGGCACGGGCAGATCGGTCGGGTTGTAGACCTCGAGCCATGGCTTCGGCAGGCTGCTCGAATTGGAGATGCTGTAGGTGGTCCTCATGTCCTCGCCGACGTGGCCCTGCCGGTGATCCACTCGGTATCCGGCCTCCAGATCGGCCAGACCGAACCTGGTGAGGACATAGCTCCCACCGATTGCCAGCAGACCCAGATACACCACGTAGAAGAGGAAGGAGAGTCCCGTCGAGAACGCGGCTATCAGCAGCGCGACCGCGACGATCAGGAACTGGAGCCGCCTGATCACGAGTCTGCTTCCGTTGGGTGCTACAGCGCCGGGCTGCCGGCCGGGCTGCGCTTCGCGGTGCCCGATTGCATCTTCGGTGCCGCGGCGCCGCGACGATCGGGTCCCGCCGACTTGCTATCGTCCAGCGGCACGGAGTTCAGGAGTTCCGCGATGACCTGCCGTGGATCTATGTCATGCATCGACGAACTGGTCTTGATGATCAGCCGGTGCGCCAGCGCCGACTCTGCGAGGGCCTTGATGTCGTCCGGGATCACATAGTCTCGCCCGGCCAGACCGGCAAGGGCCTGGCCGGTTCGGTACAGAGCCAGCGACCCGCGCGGCGATGCGCCCAGATACACGTCGGGATGAGTCCGAGTGGCGTTGACCAGCCGCACGATGTACTCGGCGACACTGGGATCCACGTAGATATTGCGGACCGCCGCCTGCAGATCGCGCAACTCGTCCACGCTCAGGACTTCGTGCAGATCGTCAAGCGGATGGCTGAGCTTCTGCTCGTCGAGGATCGTCACTTCGTCCGCCATGCTCGGATATCCCAGGCGGATCCGAAGCATGAACCGGTCCAGCTCTGCTTCCGGCAGGGCGAAGGTTCCCTCGTACTCGATCGGGTTCTGGGTGGCTATGACCAGAAACGGCTCCGGCATCGGATATGTGGTGCCGTCGATCGTGGCCTGGTGCTCCTCCATGCACTCCAGAAGCGAGGACTGGGTCTTGGGAGTGGCCCGGTTGATCTCGTCCGCCAGGACGACCTGAGCCATGATCGGGCCCGGCCTGAACTCGAACCCCTGAGTCTTCTGGTTGTAGATCGACAGGCCGGTCACGTCCGACGGCAGCAGGTCGGGCGTGAACTGAATCCGTCGGAAGCTGCAGCCGAGGCTGCGCGCCACCGCTTTGGCGAGCATCGTCTTGCCGGTACCGGGCACATCCTCGATGAGAAGGTGCCCCCGGCACAGCAGCGCCACAAGGGTGAGCCGGACTTCCTGGCGCTTGCCGATGATGACCCGCTCGACATTCGCCGCAACCTTCTCGCCCGTTTCTTGGATTGTCGTCATGGCTCTCCCACTGGACGCGAAGGTCGATGGCGACCCGCAACAGACTCCCCGGACCGTCGTTCAGACGAACCTCCGTTGCCCGGACGGGTCGGAGGTCGCCACATACTACGCCGAGACGCCCCGGCAGTTCTCGTTCCGACATCCCCGTCTCGTCGCCATCAGCACGCATTCCGACGCCCCAAGCCAACGCCGGGCCTTCGCGCCGGTGACGAAATTGGCCCCCGGGGCGGCTCCGGTTTCGGCGGCTCGCTGCCGTTCCTTGCGATATACCTTGCAGAGAATGGGACCTTCGGGCCAC
Organism: Chloroflexota bacterium; assembly: GCA_003156975.1. GTDB lineage: Bacteria > Chloroflexota > Limnocylindria > Limnocylindrales > CSP1-4 > Fen-1039. Next base: position 14,264 of record PMIE01000091.1, read on the forward strand.
TGCCCACGAGTACGAGCAGGGCTAGTGTGGTCACCGGAAGATCGGCGTACGCTGGACAGCGAGCGCTGTGCCGGTGGCGCTCACGCCTGGCCTGCAGGACTACGGAGCAACAATGTCCGACCTAACCGACTCGTATTGCGAGCGGTGCGGCGCCCGCTACGTCTTCGGGCCGCCCATACCCAAGACGCTGTCGCTCAAGGGAGCGCGCCTCCTGGCGAAGGGCTTGAAGAACTTCGTCCTTACCGACGGCCAGTCGATGGCCGACTCGCTGACGCTGGCACGGAACGAAGACAGTCACGTGGGCTCCGCGCGCATCACCGAGGCATTCCACCGCACGTTCAACTTCTGCATGACGTGCCGCCAGTACGCTTGCGACCGCTGCTGGAACTCCAGGGTTGGCGCTTGCCTCTCATGTTCCCCCGAGTCGGGCAACGAGGCGGTTGCTCCCGAAGACCACATGATCGTAAGGACACCGGTCGCTCGCTGGGACACGGACTGGTCGCTCTTCCCGGACGGTCCGGCCGTTGAGCCGCTTGCAAGGCCCGCTCCGCCGGAGCCATTCAACGCGCCGATCAGATTCTCTGAACCCGTAGCCGGACCCGTAGCCGCAGTCGCGTCGGAAGCCGCCGCTCCACCTGCCTGGCCAGTCGCAGACCTCCAGCCGGACGCTGCGACCGTACCGAACGTCCAGAGCGCCAGGAACGGAAACCGCGCCCACCGCAAGCCGGTCGACCCGGCAGCCGCCAGCCTGTGGCCAATGGCCGACGAGATCGCCCCGGAGATGACACTGACGCGTGGGGAGATGGCGATCATCGAGGCCCAGCTCGCACAAGACGAGTCGGCCGAGAGGGCCGCCGCTGCCGACGAGGCGACTTCGCCCGCGGCCCTGTCGGACCTGTCGGAGGCCGAGGTCCCGGTTCTACACAGCGTTGTCGCCGCCGAACCCGCCCAGCCGGCCGAAGAGCCGGCCGCGCNNCGACGAGATCGCCCCGGAGATGACGCTGACTCCCGAGGAGTTGGAGCTGGTCGAGTTCAAGCTCGCTCGTAGCGATGCCCCAGTCGAGCTCGGCCAACACGGCAGTCCGGCGCATGAACCGCACCTTCTCCCCACCCCACCGATCCTTCCGCCTGCGAACGAAGCCCGGGTCGAGGGGCTCGCCGAGACCGCAGGTTGGCCATCGGCCGCCACGGCCTGGCCGGCCGCCACCGCTCCGGCGCCCGAACCCAAACCGGATCTGCCCAAGCCCGGAATTCCCACTGCGGCGACTCAGCCTGCGTCCGAGGTATCGTTCGCCCAGGACTTCGACCCGCCGACTCCGTCACAGCACATCCTCCAGATGCCGGCCGCAGCTCACATAGCGCCGCAGACGCGCGCCTGGTCGCAGCCACATCTGCCCGAGCCGTCGCGTGAGCACACCCCGATCGTCGGTCGACTGCTTGGTCGCCACGACCAACAGACCGCGACGCGAGCGCCCGCCGAATCGGGCCATCCTCACGGCCACAAAGGCCGGCCCGCCCTGAACCCGTGGCCGCATGTGACAGCGTGGGCCGATCGGCCCGGCCGCGAGCCGGATTGGTCCGGCGAGGCCGCGGCCAACGAAGCTGTCGCTGCCAACGAGATAGTCGCGGTTCAGCCGGCGGCACTTGCAGCTGCCACCGCCTCCACGGGCGTCCCACCAGTGGGGATCCCTCAACCTGTCGCCGCGCCCGAACCCCAAACCCCGCGGCTCATGGTCCAGCGGAACGACCCGCATCCCGTGGACGCCCGCTCTGCCGCCGCCGTGCGGCTCTCGGCCGTGCTCGCCGGAGAGACTCAGCCCGGCGCCGTTCCGCAACTCCAGCCGGCCGCAGACGACGCCGTCTGGGTCTTGGATCGGCCGGTCCAGCCCGGCGAGCCCGGTGAGCCCGGTGAGCCCGTTGCGGCCGCATATCAGCCTCCGGCAGAGCCCGCCCGACGACCCGTTCAGCCTCCTCTGTTCGATATCCAGCCCGATCTTCAGGTTGGTCGCCGGTCGGAGATCCCCGAGCCGCCCGCGTGGCCGCAGACCGGGCCCGGTCGGCGGCTGGACCATGACACTGCCCCGACGGCCCCGTGGCAGCCGTTGGGCTCGAGCTGGCCGGCACCCGCGAATCCCAGTTCGTCGTGGGCGGCGTCCGAAATGCCCTCCGTCCTGTCCGTCGTGGCTGCGCAACAGTCCGAAGAACCCACGGTGACTGAGATGTGGGCCCAGTCCTCTCAGGAAGTGCTCAGTCGCGGCACCGTCCGGGTCTGCCATCGCTGCGCACTGCCGGTTTCAACGCTGGCGCGGTTCTGCCGGCGCTGCGGAACAGAACAGAGCTGAGCCGCTCACGCGCCAGCGGGACGTAACAAGGCTGAGCCGCTCGCGCCTCGAAACCCGCGGCGCCATCGCCGACCGACGGCGAGTTCTAGGCGTCCAGATCTTCGAAGAGGCCCGGCTGCATCTCGCTTTGGTGCGACGTTCCGTGAGGCCGCAGCAGCGATTTCACTTCGGCGCTCCGAACGAAGCGACGGTTGCCGAGCTTGATGCTCTGGAGCTGCCCAACCCTGGCCCACCGGCCGATCGTATCCGGCTTGAACCTCACATTTGAGGACGCGAGCAACTCAGCCGCCTCCGAGAGGGATATCCAATCGGACGGTGGCTTCGACATCGGTCAGTCGGGGTCCTTCGCCGGCGCGGCCTTTGCGGGCGCTTCCTTGGCAGGGGCGTCGGTGCCTGACGAGGCGCCGCTATCGCCGGCTGACGACTCCGTTCCGCCGCCTGAGGAAGAGCTCTCGTCCTTGCGCTCCACTCGGGCCGGTTTGCCGGTGCTTGATCTCTCCTTGCGCGCCCAGCCACTCCCCTTGTAGTGGACGGCCGGCGCCGCGAAGGTCTTCTTCAACCGGCCGCCGCATTTGGGGCAAGCCGTTGGGCCGTCGGCGTGGACCGAGTGCATGACCTCTATCTCATTGCCGCATTTGGCACAGACGTAGTCGTAGGTGGGCATGGGCTTCTCCGGACGCTCGCGCTAGCCGCGCAGCATCCGCATGCCGCACTTCGGGCAGTAGAAGGCCCGGTCCAGCCCAGAACTGAAGCCGCAGTGCGGACACGCCGTGCCATCGCCAACGCTCGAAGACGGCATTGGCCTGTCCGCGGACACCGTCCCGATCGCGTGGGTGTCTCCGGCTACGTTGTTGAAAAGCCCGGCAAGAATGCCGGCGGCGTTTCTGTCCGTGTCGCCGCGAACGCCCTTCCCACCCCAGCCGACGACCGCCCGAACGATGAGATCGCCGGTCACTTCATCGAAGTGCGAGACGACGCCACCGACTATGGCGTTGTAGTCCGGATAGCCCGTGGTGTCCGTCTCGCCGGAGAGGAGACCGCACACGAGCGTTTCGTACACCGGATCGATCGCATCGACCGACTCCAGGACGACCAGCGCGTGGCGCGTAACGGGCGACCGCTTGTGGTTGTACTGCAGCCACTGGGCACTGCCCGGCATGAGGGCAATGAACGGCGTGGCCTGTCCGAGCGCAACCGGAAGCGGCTCAACCAGCTCCGACTCTCCCTGGATGTAACCCGCCAGCATGCTGTGAAGCCGCTGCACAAGCCCGGGACCCGCCTTGAGGCGAACGCCGTCGGAACTCTTCGCGCCATACGAGAGTTTGAGCGTGAACTCATGGGAACTCACCTCAGCCATGGGCTGCGGCGTTGGTGCCTGATCACGCCTCGAGCGGATGTTCTTACCGAAGAGCGGCACTTTCCCTCCTGAAGGGTGGCGCGGACCTACACGTATCCTACCAGCGCCTCCGCCTGGACTCTCGCCGTTCCCTCGCGTCCCAGCCTGGATAGCCGGCCCGGCGGTTGCGGAACCTCCGCCCCCGGGTCCACGCCGGCGCCGCAACACGCGCCTGCGCCTACGACAGCCGCTGGGCGAGTCGTGACACCAGCTCCTGCAGTTCCGAAGCTCGGGCGCGTACGCCGTCCACGACCGCCGGCGGCGCCTTCGACGTGAAGGAGTCGTTGGCGAGCCGAGTTCGGGCCGCCGCCAGCTGTCCTTCAGCGTCCGCAAGCTCCCGCTCCAGCCGAGCGCGGTCACGATCTTCCTGCGCATCGTCCTTCGCGGCCGGCCGCACGACCGCTTCGACCTCTCCGGCGATGACCGACAGACCGCCTTCCGCACCCATTCGGATCTTTTCGATGTCCAGTTCGCGGCCCAATGGCTTCGCCCGAGCCAGGCGCTCGATCGCGGGACGGAGCGCTTCGAACGTGCCGGCCAGGGATTCGGGAACGAAGACATCTACCGGCAGCCACGCCGCCGGTTCGACACGAGCCTCGGCCCGGGCATTTCGCACGGCCCGGACAAGTTCGATCAGGGCCGCCACCTCGGCCTCGGCGGCCGAGTCCGCTGCCTCGGCGGCGCTCGCAGGCCAGTCGGCCACGATCAAGAGAGCCGGATCCGCGGCCGAGTGCGGGAGCCGTTCCCAGATCGCCTCGGTAATGAAGGGCATGATGGGATGCAGGAGGCGAAGATAGGTGTCGAGCACCCCGACCAGCGTCCACCAGGTCGCCTCGCGTTCCGCGGGAGTCAGGCTTTCGTCGGCCAGGCGGATCTTCGCGAGCTCCACGCCCCAATCGCAGTATTCGTTCCAGATGGCTTCGTACAGAATCTGGCTCGCGTCGCCGAAGGTGTACCCGGCCATTGCTCGATCCACCGCCCCGACGGTGGCCGCCGCGCGCGACAGGATCCAGCGGTCGCCGGGTCCGATCTGAGCCCGATCCGCCAGCTCTCGAGGCGCGCCGGCCGCGATCGACGCCGGCCTGGCACCGAGCACGAATCGGGCCACGTTCCAGAGCTTGTTGGCGAAGTTGCGCGAATTCTCAAGCTTCTCGGCGCCGAGGCGAGCGTCGTTGCCGGGCGCCGTCCCGTTGATCAGCGCGAAACGGAGGGCATCGGCCCCCACCTCATCGATCGTTTCGAGCGGATCCACGGAGTTACCCTTGGTCTTGGACATCTTCTGGCCGTACGGGTCCCGGATCAAACCCGACAAATACACCGTGTGGAACGGCGCCTCGCCGGTCAGGTGGATGCCCAGCATCATCATCCTGGCGACCCAGAAGAAGATGATGTCGTAGGCGGTCTCCATGACCGAGCCCGGATAGAAGCGCTCGAAGTCACGCGTCTTCTCGGGCCAGCCCAGCGTTGAGAAAGGCCACAGCCCGGAGCTGAACCAGGTGTCGAAGATGTCGTCGTCCTGGCGAAGGTCGGCGGCCGGGCGGCCGCAAACCTCGCAGGCGGCGGGACCGGCCTGGTCGGCGGTCACCGTGGTGTGGCCGTCCGGGCAATACCAGGCCGGGATGCGATGTCCCCACCACAGCTGGCGGCTGACGTTCCAGTCGCGCATCTCGGTCATCCAGTGTTCCCACACCTTGACGAACCGCTCCGGCAGGATCTGCGTCTTGCCTGCGCGTGTGGCCTCGAGCGCGGCCGCGGCCAGCGGAGCCACGCGCACGAACCACTGGGTCTTGAGGCGCGGCTCGACGACATCGTCGGAACGCTGGCAGCGGCCGATGAGCATCTCGTGGGGCTTGATCGAGTCCATGTCGCCGCTCGCCTCGAGGGCCGCAACGATCTGCTTGCGAGCCTCGTAACGGTCCAGGCCGGCGAACTGGGCGCCGTTCTCGTTGATGCGTGCGGAGTCGTCCAGCACCGTGATCATCGGCAGACCGTGCCGCTTGCCGGTCTCGTAGTCGTCGTTGTCGTGGGCAGGGGTGATCTTGACCGCGCCGGTCCCGAAGGCACGGTCCACCACGGGGTCGGCGATGATCGGAACCGCCCGATCCACAAACGGAATCATCGCGCGGCGACCGATGAGCGCCGTGTAGCGTGGGTCCTCGGGGTTCACGGCCACGGCGGTGTCGCCGAGCAGCGTCTCGGGGCGCGTGGTGGCCACTGAGATCCACGCAATCGGATCCGGAGCGCCGGTAGCCTCGTCGACCAGGTGATACCGCATCGTCCAGAGGCTGCCCGTCGTTTCCTTCGGGATCACCTCCAGGTCCGAGACGCTGGTCCGGCAGCCGGGGCACCAGTGGATGAGCGCCTCGGTCCGGTACGCCAGGCCTTCGCGGTACAGCCGCAGGAACGCTTCCCGCACGGCGGCGGCCGAAACCTCGTCCATCGTGAAGCGAAGGCGCGTCATGTCCAGAGAGGCGCCGACGCGACGCTGCTGGGAAAGGATCGTTTCGCGCGTCGTCCGCACGAACTCCCACATCGCCTCGAGATATTTCTCCCGGCCGAGGCTCTGGCGACTCTCGCCCTTCTTTGCCAACAGCTTGTCGAGGACGTACTGGGCGGCAATCGAGGCGTGATCGAGACCGGGCAGGAAGAGCGTCGGCCGCCGCTGCATCCGGGCGTGGCGGGTCATCAGGTCTTCGACCGTGGACCGCTGGGCGTGGCCGAGGTGCAGCGAGCCCGTCACGTTGGGCGGAGGCTGGATGACCACGAACGGCTGCTTGGTCCAATCCGCGCGCGAACCTTTGCCGTCCGGGTTGAAGACGTCGGCGTCCAGCCAGGCCTGGAAGATGCCGTGCTCGACGTCGCCGGGGCGGTAGGCCTTCGCCAGCTCCACCTCCTGCGCCGCGCCGTCGGTCTTCTTCGCCTCTCGGTCCACCATCGTTCGCTCCATCAATGAAGAGACCCGTCGTCCAGCGGACGAACGGGTCGTGGTACCACCTGCTGGTTCGGCTCCGCCCGACCTGCCGGACATCCCGGCCACCGACTGTGGCGAAGCCCTCTCGGCGCGCTATCGGGCGCCTCCCGCACTGCTCGCGAGCTACGTTCGCGCCGTTCCGACTGCGGGGCTTTCAGCCTGCGCACCTGGCGCGGCCCCGCTCTCTAAACCGACCCCATAGGGCCGGTCATCGCCGGTTGGCGACGCTACTCCTCTCGGTCAACACCGTGAAGGCGGCGATCGTAGCACACAGACGTCGCTCCTCCGACGACTCCTCTCAGCGCGTCCTCCATTGCGTTCGATCCCATTCTGCGCGACTCCACAACGACCCGACGTGCATCCAGACACCTTTCCGGCCCAAAGCGTTCAAAGAAGGTGCGGGCAAGACACCGGACTCCGATGCTGCCGCACCAGGCGCCACCCGCACGCCCTCACCGGGCCGGTATCCTGGCTCCGTGACGAAGATGACCACCACCTCCAAGCGCACAGCCTCGGAACGCGATTCACTCGCCGCCGACCTCCGCGCCCACATCCGCGGCGAGGTCCAGTTCTCGGCGGGAGACCGCGCTCTCTACTCCACGGACTCCTCGAACTATCGCCAGGTCCCGATCGGCGTCGTGCTGCCTCTCGACACCGACGACCTGGTCGAGACGGTGCGCGTCTGCAGCGACCACCGCGCGCCAATCACGATGCGCGGAGGCGGCACGAGCCTGGCCGGCCAGGCGACGAACAACGCAGTCATCATCGACGTCTCGCGCCACCTCAACAGAATCGTGGAGCTCGACCCGGAGCGGCGCCTCGCGCGCATGGAGCCCGGCGTCGTTCTCGATGACCTGCGCGCCGCCGCGGAGCGCCACCACCTCACGTTCGGGCCGGACCCGGCAACCCACGACCGCTGCACCCTCGGCGGGATGCTCGGCAACGACTCGTGCGGCGCACACTCGATCATGGCCGGCCGGACGAGCGACAACGTCGAGTCGCTCGACGTACTTACGTATGACGGGCTGCGTCTGACGGTGGGCAAGGCCACCGAGCCCGAACTTGCCCGGATCTGCGCGGAAGGTGGGCTGCGGGGCGAGATCTACCGCTCCCTCCGCTCCCTCCGGGATGCCAACGCGACACTCATTCGCGAGCGGTTTCCCAAGCTGCCGCGCCTCGTGTCGGGCTTTCCGTTGCAGGCGCTTCTGCCCGAGAACGGCTTCGACGTAGCCCGGGCCTTGATCGGCACCGAGGGAACCTGCGTGACCATCCTCCAGGCAACCCTCCGCCTCGTCCCAAGCCCGCCGGGCAGAGCGCTGGTGGTTCTGGGCTACAAGGACGTATTCGAGGCGGCCGACCGATCGCCCGAGGTCATGACGGCCGGCCCGATCGGCCTTGAAGGCTTCGACGATCGCCTGGTGGAAGCGTGCCGGCGCAAGGGCCTCAACACGGCGGCGATCGCGGGCCTGCCGGCCGGCGGCGGCTGGTTGCTCGTCGAGTTCGGCGGCGAAACCGCGGCCGAGGCCGAGGCCAGGGCCAATCAGGCGGCCAAACGGTTCGGGAAGCACGGGTCCGCCCTCGTCGTCGTGGATCCGGTCAGACAGCAGTTGTTCTGGACGCTCCGCGAGTCGGCCGTCGGCGCCACCGCGGTCGTCCCGGGCAGGGCCTCGACCTACCCGGGCTGGGAGGATTCGGCCGTGCCGCCACAACGGCTGGGCGCCTACCTGCGTGAACTCGACGCGCTGATCGGCCGCTTCGGTTTCGAGCGGACCTTCTACGGCCACTTCGGCGACGGCTGCCTCCACCTGCGCTCCGAATTCGACTTCCAGACGCCGGACGGCAGGCGCGCCTTCCGCTCCTTCATCGAGCAAGCCGCGGACCTCGTCGTTCGGCACGGCGGTTCACTCTCGGGCGAGCACGGCGACGGCCAGGCACGGGCGGAGCTGCTTCCACGCATGTTCGGGCCGGAGGTGGTGGCGGCCTTCCGCGAATTCAAGGCGATCTGGGACCCACGCGGGTTGATGAATCCGGGCAAGGCCGTGGACCCGCTGCCGCTGGACTCGAATCTTCGGCCTGCCTCGAAGCTCGCCGATCCACAAACGGTCTTCGGTCTTCCGGAAGACGGCGGCTCACTGGCAAGGGCGATGGCCCGCTGTGTCGGCGTCGGCAAGTGCCGGCGAGAATCCGGTGGCGCGATGTGCCCGACGTTCCAGGCCACGCATGAGGAACGCCACTCGACGCGGGGCCGTGCCCGCCTTCTCTGGGAGATGCTCGAGGGCGGCACCGTCACGGAGCTCTGGCGAAGCAAGGAGGTGCTCGAGGCCCTCGACATGTGCATCGCCTGCAAGAGCTGCAAGAACGATTGCCCGGTCCAGGTGGACATCGCCACGTACAAAGCGGAATTCATGGCCCATCATTTCGCCCATCGGCTACGGCCACGTGTCGCCTACTCGATGGGCCTGATCCACTGGTGGGCGCACCTGGCCCAGATCGCCCCCGGGCTGGCCAACGCGGTCGGCACCACGCCCGGCATCGCCGGCCTGGCGAAGCTCGTCGCGGGCGTGGACTCGCATCGCCAGCTTCCCAGTTTCGCCGACCGCACATTCCGCCGCCAGCTCCCAGAAGGGGTCGTCGACCTGGGTGGCTTCCGCGGAGCGGACCGGCGCGTGATCCTGTTCGCGGACACATTCACCGAAGGCTTCGCGCCGTCGCAGGGGCTGGCCGCCGTCCGAGTCCTGCAGGCGGCCGGCTACTCGGTGGAAGTGCCGCGCGCTAACCTCTGCTGCGGCCGCCCCCTCTACGACAGGGGCTTCCTCAAGCAAGCCCGCCGCCTGCTGAGCCAGATCCTCAATACCTTCGAACCGGAACTCGACTCGGGCGTGTCGGTTGTGGTGCTGGAGCCGTCGTGCGAAGCCGTCTTCCACGACGAGCTACTCAACCTCTTCCCATCGAACCCGCGAGCGCACCGCCTCGAGAGGATGGTCACGGGCCTCGGTGCTTTCGTGCAGGCGCACCCGCGCGAGTTCCAGCCCGTCCTGACCGGCCGACTGACCGCTCCGGCCGTTTTGCACGGCCACTGCCACCAGAAGGCGACGGTGGGGATGGCGGCCGAGGAAGCGGCGCTCCGCTCGATCGGGCTCTCCCCGACTCAGCCGGAACCCGGTTGCTGCGGCATGGCCGGAGCATTCGGCTTCGAGCGCGGCGAGCACTACGATCTATCTCAGAAGATCGGCGAGCGAGCGCTGCTGCCCGCCGTCCGAGCCGCGGCGGAGAACGCGCTCCTGATCGCCGACGGGTTCAGCTGCCGCGAGCAGATCTCCGGATCGGGTGGCCGCCGCGCACTCCACCTCGCCGAGGTGCTGGAGATGGCCCTGGCCGAACGCCCAACTTCAGGCGCCGAGTAGCCGCCCCTACGCGCTCTGGCCGCGCTCCGCGAGGAANNCCTCGCGAATCGTCTCTTCGGTGATGAGGCACTTGCGGATCTCACCGTGATCCGGCACGTCGTACATCACGTCCAGCAGAGCTTCCTCGACGATTGACCGCAGGGCACGGGCCCCGGTCTTGCGGGTGATCGCGACCTCGGCCGCGGCCCGCAGGGCACCCGGCGTGAAGACCAGATCCACCTTGTCCAGGGAGAGGAACTTCTGGAACTGGCGTGTGATCGCGTTCTTCGGCTCGGTGAGGATGCGGACGAGATCGTCTGCGGTCAGCGACGAGAGCGTCACCACGACCGGCAGGCGGCCGACGAACTCGGGGATGAGCCCGTACTTGAGCAGGTCCTCCGGCATGAGCCGCTCGAGGATTCGCTCCCGGTCGATCTCCGGCATGTGGTTCTCGGCACCGAAGCCCATGGACCGCTTCCCCACCCGCTCCTCGATGACCCGCTCGAGGCCGTCGAAAGCTCCGCCGCAGATGAACAGGATG
>PMIE01000122.1 GCA_003156975.1 Chloroflexota bacterium
CACCGCGAACGACTTGGCCCAGCGGTGCTTGCGGTCGCGAAGCCGGGCGACAGCCTCTGGGTTGGTGGCGTCGCAGGCGAGGTGGTAGCCGCCAAGGCCCTTCACGGCCACGATCTGCCCGGCGTGCAGGTCCGCGATTGCCGCCGCGAGGGCCGATTCCCGACGCGCCGTCGGGGCAGCGTCGCCGGGCCGTCGATACGAGAGTTCCGGCCCGCAGTCGGGGCACGCCACCGGTTCGGCGTGGAAGCGGCGGTCGGCCGGATCGCGATACTCGGCCTCGCAGGCGGCGCACAGTGCAAATTCCCGCATCGACGTTCTGGCGCGGTCGTATGGCAGGTCGTCGATGATCGTCGCCCGCGGTCCACAGTTGGTGCAGTTCGTGAAGGGATACCGATGGCGTCGATCGACCGGGTCGAGAAGTTCCGCCAAGCACTCGTCGCAGGTGGCGATATCCGGCGGGAACAGCCGCTCCGCCGAGGCCTCGCCGACGCTCTCTTCAATGGCGAAACCCGCGCCCGGCGTAACGACCCGGTTCGTCTCGGCAACGTCCACCGCCTCGACTCGGGCCCGCGGCGGGGCGTCGGTCGCCAGCCTCCGGGCGAAGTCGTCGAGCACCTCCGACGGTCCCGCAACCACGATCGAGACCGACCCAGCGCGGTTGATCACGCTCCCGTCCAGGCCGAGTTCGGTCGCGAGACGCCACACGAACGGCCGAAAACCCACACCCTGGACGACGCCACGAACCGCGACTACCCGGACGACTCGTTCTGCGGCGGCACCCGACGCCTCAACGCGCGCGGCCTCGCCCAAGGCCGGCGGCGCGTAACCGGTTTCATCCAAGCCCTTCGGCACGCCTTTTCGAGTCATGTGCGTATCTCACACCCGCATGCTCCAGTTTCCGCCTGCCGAGCGGCACGCGTCCCAGGCCAAAAGGTCCCGAGTACGTCCCTGCCCGCGGGGGTGGGACCCGACGGGGCGGGCGCACCCGAGTCTACCCCGCTGCCCACGGCCGTCCTCGTCTTAGTGTCTGCCCCGCGAATCGTCCAACCCGACGCCCGCCAGCACGTGGCTGCACCTCGGGCAACGACCATCGACAAGACGCCACATGGCCACTCCGAAGTCGGTGCGAGCAATCAGCAGCTCGCCGCAACCGGCGCAGTGCGTGTCGGCGACAACAACGTCTGGCGCGTTGCCGACGTACACGTGCTTCAGTCCCGCCTCGCGCGCAGCCGCGGCCGCAGCCACGAGCGTCGCCGCGGGCGTCGACGCCACGTTTCCGAGTTTGTAAGCGGCGTGGAAGCGGGAGAGGTGCCATGGCACTTCCGGCCCGAGCGCCGAGGCGATCCACTCGGCAGTGGAACGTAGTTCGGTGAGATCGTCGTTGAGGCCGGGAATGATCAGCGTGGTCAGTTCCACCCAGATACCGCGCCGGTGCATGTCCATGATGGTGTCTCGCACGGGCTCCCATCGCGCGCCGCAGATTCGACGGTAGAAGTCGTCGTTCGCCGCCTTGAGGTCGATGTTGGCGGCATCCAGGTAAGGGGTCAGGAGTTCGACCGCTTCGGGCGTCTCGTAGCCGTTCGTCACGAAGACGTTGCGCAAGCCCGCCTTCGTGGCCTTGACCATCGTGTCGAGAGCGAACTCGAGAAAGATCGTCGGCTCGACATACGTGTAAGCGATGCTTCGGGCGCCGGCGGCGACCGCCTCGCCCACGACGCTTGCGGGTTCGACGAAACGGCTCTCCGGCACAGAGCCCTCGCGATGCGCCTGCGAGATGTGCCAGTTCTGGCAGTAGGCGCAGTGCATGTTGCAGCCTTGCGTCGCGATCGAATAGGCAGTGCTGCCGGGCATGAAGTGATAGAACGGCTTCTTCTCGACCGGTTCCGCCCGGGCAGCGACCAGTTGGCCGTAGACCAGGGTATACAGCCAGCCCCCGCGGTTCTGCCGAACGCCGCAGATGCCGACTCGACCGGGCCGAAGTACGCATCGGTGGGCGCAGGCGTTGCAGCGCAAGCTGCCGGGAGCCAGCGGATCGTCGAAAGGCTCGCCGAGGAGCGCCCGCCGAATCTGGGGCTGGCTTTCGTCGCCGGGGCCGAGGTCGTCGATCCTGAGCCCGGCCGGCGGTTCATCGCCCGGAAAGTGGGCGCGTATCGGCAGTGGTGCTGCGGCGTCCGCATCGAGCTCGACGGCCGGGGCCAGCGTGAATGTCTCAGGCGTGCCGGGCCGTCGGACTTTGTCGTCCATCCGCTACGGCAACCAGGACCGAACGAGGTCGCTGGTCGAGATGATGCCGATCGGCGCAGCATCCGCGTCGACTACGACGAGACGATGGACTCGGTGCCGCTCCATCTCCCCGGCAGCTTCTTCCAGCGTGGCCGTGGAGGCGATTGTCAGGGCCGGCTTGGTCATGATCTGCCCGACGGCGAGCCCCGGCCAGTTGGAGACCAGCGTCTGGTTGGCTCGAGCACGGACCAGATCCGTCTGGCTCAGAACCCCGATCAGCGCACCGCTCTCATCCACAACCGGCAAGCCCGAGATCTTCTTCGAATCGAGAATGCCGGCTGCCTCAGCGAGGGACGCGGTCTCGGCGACCGAAATCGGATCGGCGGTCATGACGTCGCCAACCGTTCGAGCCCCTGTCATCGGGAGTTCCTTCCTAAGATGCGAATTAAGCGGCGGGAACGCCCGGGGATGCGGACGCCGGATCGGCGTTTACGGTAGTCCGATCGCTCAATTCACGCCGCTCGCGGGCGAGCGCGGTGCCGTCCAAATGCTTGAGGATGGTTCCGCCGATCCCGCTGGCTGC
>PMIE01000031.1 GCA_003156975.1 Chloroflexota bacterium
ACACTTGGGACACTTGGGACGGTTGCCGGAGCAGGTACAGGAGCCCAGACGGACCCTTCCTCGACTTCCGCAGAGATAGATACCCCGCCCGTGGCTTCTGGGGTGTCCCAGTGTCCCGGTCTGTCTGTAGCTTCCTGGGCATCCGTCCCATCCGTCCCATCCGTCCCGCCTCCCAGGTCGTACCGTCTCCAAGCGTCTAGGAAGTCGATGCGGAAGTAGCCGCGCGACTGCTCACCACGTACGCGACGCTTGATCGGCAGGACGCGATAGGGACCGAGCAACTTAGCCAGACCACGCCCCGAGAGAGGCGATCCGTACCAGTCGGCCCACGGCGCATCGTCGAGGTCGTGCAGACGATGCAGGAGGTCGGCAGTCGTGAGGTGATCTTCGTCTCCGAAGGCCTCGTGAATGTCTGCCAGCAGCCGCATCCCGACAGATACCGTCGTCTCTTCCTCGGAGGACAGGGCAACCGCTGCCAGTCGAGCACGCATCGGCCAGGAACCGCCGGCAGCATCGGCGACTGCTAGCAGTGGTTCCCAGGAGTCCGCGGCGCGGTCGTTCAGCTCCTCAGGAACCGGAACAACCGTCACAAGCGTCACGGGCCAGGTGCAGGTGATCTCAGTCGCTTCAGCAGCGGCCGTTCGCTGGCGAAACTTGGCTATCGGCTCGTCCGGCGTCCGTCGTTTCATGCGAATAGGGATAGAACGATCGGCGACGGTCGAGGGCAGGTTCCCAATGCCGGCGATCGCCTTCGGGCCGAACACGTCGAAGGCGTCAACCTCGCGGCGTTTGCCGTCCAGCTTGACTCGCAGGACCGGCGTCCCGCGTCGGTTGCCGGAGTTCAGGATCGCCCGTAGTCCTTCGTACTTCTCAGCGGACCGAGGGCCGAAGATCGCGTCGGCTTCGTCCAGCAGCATCGTCGGGCGTGGGCGTTGGGCAAGGATCGTATAGACCACGGCCTCCGATGGGATGACGACGCGGAAAGGCTCAGGCACGAGCAGCTCGAGACAGTCGAGCACTCGCGTCTTGCCGCTCCGCATCTCGGCCGAAGTCACGGCCAGGATCGGCGACAGCTCTAATGACTCGATCATGTGGGCATGAGCTACCCAGAGGGCGATCGCCACGGGTTCATGCTCTGAGGGGAAGGCGACGTAGCGCCGTAGGAACGCTTCGACGGCGGCGAGGTAGTCGGCCAGCTCGTCGGGCGTGGTCTGGTGGTCGACGGCCAGGCCGAGCCCGTCTAGTGCTCTCATAGTGCCGCCCTAATCTCGTCAAAACTGCAGCCGCGGAAGCAATGCAGGAGTGCTTTCTCGCCGTCCCATCGCCATGAGAGCGACGCGGCCCGATCCTCGTGGGCAGGGCAGCGGACCATACCGCGGTCCTTGTTCGGGTCGGCGCCAAGCCTGTCGAGAATGTCGCGCTCGTTCAGGGTCGAGCTCGAACCGACGACGCGAAGGCGCACCGGCTCCGGCTCGGCCAGGTGCAAGAGAATCTGTCGAGCCTTCACGCCGTCCAGCGGCACGACTGCGCCATCCTGCCAGCCGATACGCTGAGGTTCCCAGGTCTGGGCGGCCCAGTCGAAACGACGCGGCAGGATGGTGAAGACGTCGTATTCGCCTTGCGGATCCAGCATCGCGAGCCGGGCCCGCTCGGCCAGGACTTGCGCCGTGAACTCGGGGAGGTCCCGTCTCGCCGGCAGGTTGGTAGCGCAGTTCGGACAGGTGGTCGCAACGTCGGCGTGGAAGTCGTTGTTCATGGTCGCGCCGAGCCGGTGAAGCCCTTGTGAGGCCGCGCGTTGGCGGGACCACTGTTCACGCTGTCGCCGGCCGCGCGCGGGACCATGAACGCGGCCGCGCGAGCGAGGGCGGCGGGGTCGACGATCAACGTGGGCAGCCCCTGCGCCTCGCACGTCCGCGCCACCAGCCGGGCGGCGGCGTCACGCACATTGGCCGGCGTCCTGGTCATCGCCGAGCCTCTGCCAAAGCCTGGAGGTACTTGGCTACCGCCGGCCCTGTTGNNTACTGGTGAGACACCCCGGCGGCTCGGGCCACCTGGACGGCGTGAACCCCCGCGGAGGTCCTCAGGAGCTTGAGGGCCATACCGTCGATCGGTTCAGGGGTGGTTTCGTTTGCTACCTTCATCGAGTACAATGTAGTCGAGCCACGACCGGGTACGGTCCCTTATGAGGTACTAACTAATGGCCTCAGATACCAACAAGGCCACGCGCAGGGGTCGGGGTCCCGACAAGGCATTGAGCAGGAGCCGGGACTTGACGAGGCTGTGGTCCCGGACGGAAGGGCTCACGGCGTCGGCGATCATGGATCGGCTAATCAGTGAGCAAGAAGAGCGTCCGCACCCGAATTCCATCAGGCGGTGGATGGATGAGGCGAAGGGCGCCGGACCGACCTGGACCCTTGGGATGGTTGGGTCCGGCGGGTCGAGCGCCGCCATCGTGCTGCGAGCGCTGGGGACACTCGCCTGGGCTTCCGGCAACCGGCGAGTCACGATCACCCAAGAGGAAGCTAAGTGGACCGTGAGGATCGCCCGGGCCGCGCCGACGATCGAGCCGTTCGTCGCCTTCCAGATCGGCAAGCTCTACAGCGACCGGCTGGCCCACGGCCGCGAGACGCGTTCGCTGGACGTGTACTTGGGCGCGGCGCCGTGGAACGACGACAAGGTCTACCTCAACATCATCGAGAATGACGGGGTGGAGGAGTGGTTCGGCCAGGGCTGGCACCCGGGCCTAGGGCTGGGGCTCCGCCAGTACTACAGCAACCACCCGGAACTCGGGCTAGACGTGACAGCTAACGACGAGCCGCAGGGGTCCCGATCAGACCCGCCACTCGACGTCGATCCGGTCGGGGTCGAAGCGTGTTCCTCGACGGGGGGCCGGGTTGACGATGATGCGGTCGATCAGGAGGCGCGCCACGTCATGGCGCCACACGACCGGCCGGACATCCCAGTCGCTTCGGATGTCGAGCCCCGCCAGGCGGCTGAGTCCGGTGGTTGAGGACGCGGACTCAAGCCGCCGNNAAGGCCACGTCCGTCCGCCGCGCGCGCGCGTCAACGGCTGCCCGGAACGCCGGCGAGTCGAGTCGGAGCGCGATGGCCTCGGCGATCAGCGGCTCCAGGTTGGTCTTCGCGACCACGATGCGCCCGCACCCGCGGGGGACGGCGCAGACATACCTCGTCGTGCCGCGAGCGTCCGGGCGCGCGACCAGCTTTCGACCGCAGAGGCCGCAGAGAACGAGCCCCGTGAGGTAGTGCTTGCGGACGGTAGACCCGCCGTTGCCGCCCCGTGGGGCTGCTAGGACGGCGCGCAGGCGGTCCCACGTCTCGCGGTCGAGGAGTGCCGGGATGACGCCGGTCCCGACCACGCTCCCGCGGTGCGTCCGGTCGCCCACGATCCGCGGGGCCGTCAACATCCTCTTGAGGGAGGAGACTTCCCACTTGCGGCCCTCGGGCGCCACGCTCCGGCCCGGCGTCCGGACGCCGGCGGCGTTCCAATCCACCACGATGCCGTGGACGGACTCGCCGGCGAGCAGGCGGTCGGCTGCCTCGCGGACGCGGGCAGCTTCCTCCGAGACGATGGTCAGCTTGTCGGGGGTCAGTCCGAAGCTGCGGATTCCGCCACCATTCGGTCGGCCGGTCTCGGCGATCGCCCGCGCCTTGCGCGAGATGCGGGTCGACATGGTCTCGGTTTCGAGCTTCGCCCACGTGATCGTCATGCGGAACATTGCCCGGCCGGTCGGCGTGGTCAGGTCGATCCCGGGATCGTTCAGGCTCACGATGCCGAACCCGCGCCGGTCCGCCAGGTCGATGATCCGCTCGGCCTCGGCCGGATGACGTAGCAGGCGGTCGAGCTTGTAGCAGACCACGGCGTCGACGCGCAGGCCGT
>PMIE01000007.1 GCA_003156975.1 Chloroflexota bacterium
AGGGATTCTTCGGCGGTCTCGGTCCGGTTGACGTGGAACTGGTGCGACTTGTCGCCCAGGGCGATCTCGTTTTCGCCCATTCGCATTACCGAACGTTCAGTGCGGCCGTTGTGGACATCTTCCGAATCCTCGACGGGCGCATCGTCGAGCACTGGGACGTGATCCAGCCGACACCGGAAGCGACGGCCTCAGGCAACGACATGTTCACGCAGCTCTCGTAGGCCAATTGGGGGCGGGCGCTTCGTTGGCGTGATCTGGCGCTGATGGGGTTGGCCTGGGCCACGATGGGTATCTCGCGCCGCCGCTCCTACTCGCCGAGGGCCGCAAGGTCGGACGGGTCGTAGTCGCGGGGGCCGGGCAAGGTCCTCCGGAACGNNCCGCCAGCACGCAATGGCGTCCCGTAGCGTTCCCCCCGGGTTCGCGGCGAAGAATGCCCGAACGTAGCGGTTGTACTCGAACTGGGGGTCGATTGGTTCGGCCGCCTCCGTTCGCAATTCGAGCCTGCGCCATTCCTGTATCGCGTCGGCGTAGGTCGCGTTCGGGTTCGAACGAAGGTAGCGCTGGAACTTGACGCCGAAGTGGAACCTGGGGCCCACGATCGACTCGAAGAACGCCCGCCGCGCCTCCGTGCATTTGAAGCCCTCGCCGAGGACGGCGGTCAGGGCCGGCTCCGGGTCAGGACGGAGTGCGTGTCGGGGCCCGTGCGCCGTCGTCTGCGCCGCCGGCATCCCATTCCGGAGCCCTGTCCGAAGGTAATGATCNNAGGTAGTAGAACCGGCGGAACGTGTCCGCATCCGGGTGCGTGTCCAGCACGGGTCGATCTGTGTCCATGGGCGCCGATAATACGAGTTCGGGTGCGCCGGTTTCGCCATTCGGGCCGAATTTGCATCGGTCGCGAGACTAGGTGGGATCGAGTCTGAGATGTCCGGCGGGGTGCGAAGCCGCACGACAGGCCGCCGCGCTCGGGCGCCCAACCGGAGGTGAGACCGTGAAGCTGACGGGTATCCTGATCGGGTCGAATGACCCCCAACGTTTGGTCGAGTTCTACAAGAAGGTGCTGGGCGAACCCGGCTGGAACGAAGCACCGTACACCGGCTGGATGGTCGGTGCCGGTACAGTGATGATCGGCCCCCACGATGACGTTCACGGCGCCAACAAGGAGCCCGGCCGAGTCATCTGGAACCTCGAATCCGACGACGTGAAGGCCGACTTCGAGCGGATCCGCGCTACGGGCGCGACCGTCGTCCGCGAGCCGTACAACCCGATGGGAGCGGATAGCGACCAGGACTTCTACCTCGCGACGTTCTCCGATCCGGACGGAAACTACTTCCAGATCGCCAGCCCTATGCAGATGTAGCGCCGAAAGCGTGCCGGCCCGACCGCTCGGACCCCCACTCGGTGTTGTAGCTTCTCGACATGGAGATGCGGGCCTCAGTCGTCAGGAGAATCGTCGACAGCGGTGAGCCGCACGCAGTTGCGCTCCTGGGCGAGGTTCCCGGGTTTGGCGTTGATTCGGCCGTTGCCGCTGCCGCCCGCTCGGCCCTCGCCGCGGATCCTCGCGTGCAGACGCTCTTGGATCAACTCGAGACGTGGCCGCCGCGCCCATCGAGCGGTGGGTTCGACCAGAAGGACGCTCACTGGAAATTGAGCGTGCTCGCCGACTTCGGCCTGAATCGGTCCGACGCCCGCGTGGCGGCCGTTGCCGAGCGCATTCTCAAGGCAACCGGCACGGATGGCACGTTCCTCCACGGAGGCTTCGTCCACACGCGAACCTACGACACCCGGGGCTACGTCTGCGTAACTCACGTCGTGAGCGAGGCGCTCGCGCGGTTCGGGTACGGCGACGAGTCGCCGGTCCGCGGCGCTGCCCGCGCAGCTCTCGCCGCGGTCCGACTCGACGGCGGCTGGCGGCCCAGCAGGCAGCTGGCGATCGGGACGAAGGGTGAGGCCGAGCCGTCCTGCCCGTTCGGAACCCAGAACGTGTTGCGAGCGTTGGTGGCGCTCCGCAACTCCGGCGTTCCGGACTTGGACGAGGCGATAGTCCACGCCGCGAACAACTTGCTCGTCGCTTGGCAGCGCCGTTCCGAGCCGTACAGGCCGGTCGGTTTCGGGATCGGCAGTACTTTCATGAAGCTCGCGTACCCGTTCGTCGGCTATGCCTTGCTCAAGGCGGTCGATGCTCTTTCGGCCGTGCCCGAGGTTCGGATGGACGAGCGCCTGCTCGAGATGCTCTACGCCGTCCTCGCCAAACGCGACGCCGACGGAATGCTCCGCGCCGAGACGATCGCCGCCGTGTGGAATGGTTGGGACTTCGGGCAGAAGAAGATGCCGTCGCCGTGGATTACCGCCGTCGCCTACCGGGCGGCGGCGCGAATGGACGTGCCTCTGTGACCTCGCGTTCGCCGCGCTTCCGGCCGATCTTCATGGAGGTGTTCGAGTCCCTTGATCGGCAGGGTCCTGGGAACCGGGACAACGCTCGCCGGGCGCTCGAATTGTGCGAAAACCTGCCCGACCGACCCCAGGTACTCGATCTCGGGTGCGGCGTCGGCACGCAATCCCTGTACGTGGCCGAGCTGACCGGAGGTACGGTCACGGCCGTCGACACCGAACCGGTGCTCCTGGAACGCTTCAAGCGCAGAGTTGAGGAACTCGGCCTCAGCGATCGGATCCGCCCGGTGCTGGGCGACATGGCGGACCTCGGAATGCCGGACGAGTCCGTCGATCTCGTCTGGTCCGAGGGCGCCTTGTACAACCTCGGCATAGAACGGGCCCTCGGCGTCTGCCGGCACCTTCTCCGGCCCGGCGGCTACCTCGCGTTCACAGAGGCGGTCTGGACGAAGTCGAACCCGCCTGAGCACGTCGTCGAAATGTTCGGATATCCGGGGATGGGCTCTGTTGGCGATATCGTCGCCGCCGCACAACGGACAGGATTCGATCTGGTGGGCAATTTCCCGATCTCCGCCGACGCCTGGCTGGATGACTTCTACGTCCCGATGCAAGCGCGAATCGCCGAACTCGAGCGGGCCTATACCGGAGACGTCGAGGCGCTGGCGATCCTTCGCGAAATCCGCCGGGAACCCGAGTCGTATCGCGAGTTCGGCAGCTTCTACGACTACGAGTTCTTCGTTCTGCGGCGCCCCATCGAATAGCGACGACGCCCGGTGCGGAGACCGGCGCCGTTTGCGAGTNNGCCGGCAGTGGTCGCCGGGGAAACTACAGTCGATCGAAGTCGAATTTGCCAGGATCGAACCGGCGGTCAGCTGCATATCGATCCTCAGGAAGCCGACGCCCGCGAATTCGAGACGGCTCGGCCGCCAGGTCCAGCCGGGACCCTCGCCGACTTCGACTTGAGAGTCGCGGAGGCCGGCGGTCAGAGTCGCGTACGCCGCTTCCCGTGGAGAGGTGTTGTAGTCGCCGACCACCAGGAGTCGCTCGCCGGCCGCGAGGGCTGAGTCGACTCGGACACGGATGGCGGCGATGGCGGCGTCGCGTCGGGCCGGGTTGTAGTCGAAAGGCAAACGTAGCGGCGATACGGTGTCGATCCCCGGCGGCCG
>PMIE01000117.1 GCA_003156975.1 Chloroflexota bacterium
ACCGACTGAGCTACTCCCGCTCGGTTGCCTTCGATTGTTAGGGCTACGGCGCTTCCCAAGTCGCTGTAGCCTAACGAATACGGGCTCAAAGTGGTTTTCGAGCCCCAAGAGAACGCGATGATGGTTAGCACCACGCTCCCAGAGCGTATAACTGTAGCCGATTGTGGGCATTTCACGTTCAGCGCACAGCGTCCAATTACACGCTGTCGCTGTTGGGCCTCCAAGCCGATCTGCTCGAGCCCAGAGGTTGGCGAACCCAACGTCCCGTGGCAGATCCCGTCACGCCCCGCCGGTTATCCGGCAGGGCGTGTCGGGACTCGGGTCAGCGTCCGTGCATAAACCAGACGCCGCCGATGAGGGCGATGACCAGGCCGATGGCAGCCCCGCTGGACCACTGGGCGACGGTCATCACGCCGACCGCGCCGAGGGTTGCGTGAGCCGCGGCAAGCAACGCACCTGCGCCGCTCAGGGCAATAGCCGACTTGTGCTTTCGATGCATCTCAATCTCCTTGGCAATCAGGCGTCGCGACGCCGCTCGGCGGCGATCGCGACGGAGGCAATGACCAGGGCGTAGGCGACCAGAGCCAGCGCCGCGACGGGCTGGGAAAGGAAGGCGCCGTTCGGGTCGCGAACCAGAGCTCGACCCGCGGCCGCGGGAAGCCACTTCCCCAACTCAGGCAGGACGCCGAGCAGGATGTTCTCGGCAAGCAACACCCACACCAGCCAACCGACTATGCCGGCGACCTGGTTGCGGACGAGACTGCCCGTCGCCGCACCGATCGCACCGAAGAGCGCGGCATATATGACTGAGCCGCCAAGAATCTGCCAGGCGTCGGACGATGCCAGAGGGAACGAAACCCCGACGAGCGAGTAGACGTGGTTGGCCACGAACAGGGCCGTGCCCGCCGACAGGGCCCCGAACACGGTCCCGGTACCTGTCGCGACGATCAGCTTGGCGGCGATCACCTTCCAGCGGTCCGGCGTGGTCAGGAACGTGTCCGTAGCCGTTCGCTGTCTGAATTCGCCGGCCGAAATGATCACGCCCAGGACCAGCACGAAGAGCGCACCGCTCGCGGAGACGTGAAGGACTTCGCGCACGGCCCGGTCACTCGAGAGGTCGAGGTGGGCATTGTTGGCCACTATCACCGCCGCCCCGACGGCGAGGGCGGTCAGCCCGATCGTAGCCAGGAGCAGATACCAGACGATGCGGGTCGTCCTCAGCTTCAGAATCTCGGCCGCAAGAACGTTGCTCACGCGCGCACCCCTTCCGCAGTGTCGGCGGTGGTCGCCGAACCATCGGCCGTCGCTTCCATGAACAGATCTTCGAGGCGGCGAGAGGTTCCGGCCGCCGACAGTTCGGTCAAGACGATTCCGCTCGATGCCGCGGCCCCGCTGATTTCGGCTGCGCCCACGCCCTCCACGACTATTCCATCGAGGCCCTCACGCCTGACCTCCCACCGCTCCCGATCCGCGAGGCTCTCGAGATCCCGGAGCGAGGTAGCTCGCACTACGACTCCCGCGCGGGCGGTCAGAAGCTCGGCTGCGGAACCCTGCCGCACCACTCGGCCGTGGTCGATGATCACGATGCGATCGGCCACGGTCTCCACCTCGGCCAGCAAGTGGCTGGAGAAGAGGACGGTTCGGCCCTGTGAGGCCCAGCCTCGCAGAAGGTTGCGGAGCCAGGTAATGCCCGCCGGGTCGAGTCCGTTCGCGGGCTCGTCCAGGACCAGCACGGGCGGATCTCCAAGGAGTGCGGTCGCGAGAGCCAGGCGCTGGCGCATGCCCTGCGAATACCCGCCGACGCCTCGATCGGCCGCCGCATCAAGCTCTACGAATTCCAGCACTTCGCCGACCCTGGCCGGCGAGATGCCGGCCGCCCGGGCCACGACTCGCAGGTGGTTGCGGCCCGTTCTCCCTGGGTCGTACCCGATTGAGTCGACTACCGCGCCCACCATTCGCCGCGGCTCCGGTAGGTCGCCATACCGCTTGCCGTCGATGAGCGCCGTCCCGGCGTCGGGCCGGGCAAGCCCGAGCAGGATCCTCAGCGTCGTCGTCTTGCCGGCCCCGTTGGGGCCAAGGAAGCCGGTGACCGATCCTGTCGGTGCCTGAAGAGTGACGCGAGAAAGGGCGTGGGTGTCTTTGTACCGTTTGCTGACATTCTCGATTTCGATCATCTAGTGACTCGCTTCTGCTCCGCAGATATGGAACACTGCGTTCGGTACCGTGTATAGTGTTCCGCGTACCGGCAGGTCAATGGGCGAACGCCGGCTTTCGTGCCGAACCGAACAAGAGACCGAAGATGACTGACATCAACCGCGCCAAAGCGAACGACAACCAGGACCGTCGAGTTCGCAAGACACGCCAAGCTCTTCGAGACGCACTCGTGGAGCTGATACTCGAGAAGGGATACGCGGCGGTCACCGTAGGGGACATCGCGGATCGAGCCGATGTGGGGCGGACTACGTTCTACGCGCACTTCACCGACAAGGATGACCTGCTGCTCAGCGGGTTCGCGCAGATGCACGAAGCGCCGTTGATGACCAGTGGCGAAACGGGCATCGCTCGACTGGCTGCGCTGGCGCGGGACATGGTTACCCACGCCGACCAGGAGCGGCGGCTTTACCGTGCCGTCTTTGGCTATCGTGGAGCGGGACCGCTGCAGGCGAGGATGGCAGGCGAGCTCGCTTCGTTTCTGGAAGGCGAGCTCGGCCGGGCCTATCGCGGCGCGCCGCCCGAGAAAGTGACCATGGCCGCGCGCATGGCAACCACGGCCTTTCTGGGCTTGATCGCATGGTGGCTCGACGGAGACGAGCCGCTCACGGGCGAAGCCATCTGCCAGGCATTCGAAGCGTTTGCGATTCCCGCCCTGACGTCAATGCTCGGCGCCGATGACGCGGGAAAGGAGCGGGGATGACGAAGCCCACTACCACCGTGCATCTCTCCGTCGACGGAGATGCACGAGCCCGGCGGGCCGGAGGCGGACGAGCGCTGATATTCGGGCGCCGCGACTTGACGCAGCTTCGCCTGCAGTGTCTTGACGATTGCTCGCCAAGCGAGGGCGCCCCGAAAGGCATCGACCTTCGACCGGTATGGGTGTCCAGAAACTCGAATCTGGTCGCCCGTGCACTCGTGAGGATGGCGTCGAGGACCGATTGACACCGCACTTCTTCGTCGCGTTACGCCTTCGATTCCAGGTTCCGCGGCAGATCGCTTTCGTGGGTGCGCATGAAATCTCGCCCCTCGGGTGTTCTACTGTCGAGAAGGAGGCGCGATGCAGTCCACGATCAACGCGGCGGCGTCGCCGGCCGACGCCCTCGAAGTCACCCTCGATCGCTACTACGAAGCCCTGGTCCGCAGGCTGATGCTGATCGTACGCGACCCCGAAGAGGCCGCCGACCTTGCTCAGTCGGCCTGCGCCAGAGCCCTCGAGCAACGCGGTCGATTTGACGGCCGCGACCCACGAGGTTGGCTTTACACCATCGGGATCAATCTGGCCCTGAACGAGCTCCGCCGCCGAAGGCGCTGGCTTGCCAGACCGGTCGTCGAATCGGACGCGACCTGGGCGATCGAAATCGATCCCGACTTGTGGTCCGCCCTGGGCGAGCTGGAACCTCGGGTTCGGGCCGCCTTACTGATGAACGTGCTCGACGGCTATTCGCAGGCGGAGATTGCGACGTCGCTGCGGGTCCCTGAAGGAACGGTGGCGAGCTGGCTGGTTCGCGCGAAGGGCCGCCTGCGGGATCGACTCGGCGAAGGAGAGTAGATGGACCCGTTCGAATACAGGCTCCGAGGGCGCATTCAGACCCTCGAGGACGCGGCGCCGGTGATCAGCCGGACACGTATTGAGGAAACCAGAATCCCGAGGCGACGAGCGCTGTGGTCCGGCGCCGTCGCAGCCGCGGTCGCGGTCGCGATCGCCGCCGCCGTCTTTGCCTGGCCGACCAGCACAGAGGCCTCAACCCGGAGCTACGCCCTGGATCCAGGGGTGACGGTCACTGTGCGGGACGACGCCAGCTGGACTGGCACTGTGGACCAGGCCACTGCCGAGACCGCCATCCGGCAGACCCTCGAGCCGGGCGAGAAGCTGCATCTGACGGCGGCCTGGAAGGTCGCCGGCACTCTCTCGGTCAAGGGTCACAGTTGGGGGGCCTCCTGGGTCGCCCCCGGCACGAAGCCGCTCGACGTCTGGGTCATCGAGCTCGCCGGTACCTTCAGCGAGGGCAGGCCCGAGACGGTCTTCGGCGTAGTCGACGCACATACGGGGCTTGGAGTGGGCGGGATGAGCCATGTGTTCACCATCGACTCTCTCAGCCCGGGTCCCCACGACCCGACGCCCGCCACTACATCTGGCGATCTGGTTCCGAGCGGGAGTTGAGATAGCCGCTCCGGGCGTCCCCTACCCGCCCCGGCGTCCGCCGTTCTCGCTATGCCAGGACACCGGCATCGCTTCGGGGTCCGTTTCGTTGGCGAGGGCGATCAGTGCCTCCGCGATCCTGGCCTCGTCTGCAACGGAGAGGTCGACGAAACGGAAGGCGGCAATCATCTGGCGATGGGTTGGATCGTCCGGGTCCTCGCTGATCCGGACTACCTGGGCCCGACATTCGAAAGGCGACATCGGCGTGAGCATCAACGAGACGGCCATCTGATAGCCGACGAAGATGGGCATGTCCGTGACGCAGTGGAACCCACCGATGCCCAGGTTCGTCGTCCGGGCCGAGGCGACGGTGCCTTCGACATCGTTTGAATGCAGATAAGCGGGGATCGCCAGTTCCACTCGGCCGCTGGCCCGCCGCGAATGGGAGATCCACGTCTTCGGGCGCCAGAGGGCGGCCATCCGGCCCGAGTTGCCGACCATCCGCTTGACCGATGTCTCGGCAGTGAGACTGGCATCTTCCGGCCGAGCCAGGATGATCCGAACGGACGTGCCCTCGTCCAGCAACTCCGCGGTTGAGTTGCCCAGGGCGACCCAAACCTCCTCCGGCGTGAGGTTGGCTATCGTCGCTTTGTGGACCAGGACTCGCGGGCCGTCGTGAGTCTCGAGCGTCACGCGCTCCTTGATTGCCGGTTCGTTCGAGAACTCTTCCAACGTGCCGCCCCAGCGCGAAGTGTCAGGCCGCCAGCATAGCCCGGGGCGGTCCCTCTCGTGCCGGAATCAGGCAAGCGGTGCGCCGGTCGCACGCGGCCGCAGCGGCTCGTGTACCTTCAGTTGATCCGCGGTCAATCCGCGGTCAATCCGCGGTCAATCCACCGGCGCGGTCCGGCCCACGACCACCGACAGCGAGTGACGCAATGGCCATCGACGCCATCGGACTTTCGGACGAAACCTGGCGCCGTCACGACTTCTACATGCGCCTGGCACTGGTCGTTGAATCTGGCGCGAAATGCCTCGGCTCGCACGTCGGGGCGGTGATCGTGCGCGACGACCGGGTCCTCGGCAGCGGCTACAACGGCACCCCGGCCGGATACCCCAACTGCACCGAGACGGAGCGCGGCTGCCGCCGCTGTGCGCTCCGGGCAGAACAGCCGGACGCGGGTCTGTCCGGCAAGTTGTACGACATCTGCCTCTGCGTCCACGCCGAGCAGAACGCCATGGCGACTGCCGCGCGCTTCGGCACCGCCATCGACGGCGCAATCCTCTACACCACGCTCCAGCCCTGCTTCAACTGCCTCAAGGAACTCATGCAGGTCCGGCTGCGCGGCGTGATCTTCAGCCGCGAATGGCAGGCCGGGCACCCCGACTACGCCTGGGTCGCCGACGAATACGGGCGTCTGGTCGATCACTACAGATCGAAGGGCAACGTCTTCGCCCGACTGGCTCAGGTCGAGCAGTTGCCCGCCGTGCAGCTGGAGATCGGGCACCCGCGGTAGGCGCGGCGCGTGGCGGCGCGGGCCGGTCGGCGGCCTGGGGGCGGCGCCACGCGATCGGCGCGGCCGCTACGAGATCGCGATCATCCGCTCCAGGGCCAGCCGGGCTCGAGCCGCAATCTCCGCCGGAACGTCGATCTCGTGGATGCCCAGCCTCAGCGAATCGCGGACCTTCTCGAGCGTGGTCAGCTTCATGTACTGGCAGACCGCCTCGCGGTTGACCGGCACGAAACGCTTCCCCGGCGCCTTCAGGTTGAGTCGATGCAGGATGCCCGTTTCGGTCGCGATCAGGAACGCTTCGGCCGTCGACTGTTGGGCGTAGGTGACCATTCCCTCGGTCGAAAGGATGTGGGCGTCGTCGCCGGCTATCTCGATGATCTGGCTGGTGCAGCCACACTCGGGATGGATCAGCAGCTCTGCGCCGGGCAGGTCGCGGTGCCACTGCTCCACGTCCGACGGCCGAATGCCGGCGTGGACATGGCATTCGCCGAGCCAGATGTGCAGCTTGCGGCCGGTCACGCGCTGGAGCCACAGGCCGAGGAACATGTCCGGCAGGAAGAGGATCTGCTTGTCCACCGGGACGGCGTTGATGACGGCCCGGGCATTGCCCGAAGTGCAGCAGTAGTCGCTCTCCGCCTTCACCGCCGCGGTCGTATTCACGTACGAGACCACGACCGCGCCGCGATGCTCGGCCTTCCAGCCGCGCAGTTGCTCCACGGTGATCGAGTCGGCGAGCGAGCAGCCGGCCTTGATGTCAGGGAGCAAGACCCGCTTGCTCCGGGAGAGGATTTTGGCCGTCTCCGCCATGAACGAAACGCCGCAAAAGACGATCGTCGACTGGGGCGCCGAGGCGGCGACGCGGGACAGGTTGAGGGAGTCGCCGACGTGGTCGGCCACATCCTGGATCTCGGGCCGCTCGTAACTGTGGGCCAGGATGACGGCGTCGTGCTCGCGAGCCAGCTCGCGGATCTCGGCCTGGAGCGCCGGGAAGGTGGCAGGGTCGCCGGGCGGCGGAACCACGACCGATCCGGGCCCGAAGGCGTCGAGCGGGCGCGCCGGCTGGTCGGCCGCCGTCATTCGGCAACCTCGAGCGACACGTCGAGCCCCCTGGCGGAATGCGTCAGCGCGCCGAGAGACACGAAGTCGACGCCGGTTTCGGCGACCTCGCGCAGATTCGAGAGAGTGATCCCGCCGGAGGCTTCGGTCCTGGCGCGGCCGGCGCACAAGGCCACCGCTTCGCGCAATTCGGCAGTCGACATGTTGTCCAGCAGGATCCGATCGACACCGACGCCGAGCACATCCCGGACCTCGTCGAGAGTCTCGGCTTCCACTTCCAGGCTCAACTCGGGATGGGTCTCGCGGAGCCGGACTGCAGCGGCCGCAACCCCGCCGGCCAGTCTCTTGTGGTTGTCCTTGACGAGCAGCGCCGCGCCGAGATTGAAGCGATGGTTCGTTCCGCCGCCGCAACGGACGGCGTACTTCTCCAGATCGCGGAGTCCGGCCGTGGTCTTGCGGGTGTCCAGCAGCGTGGCGCCGGTGCCCTCCAGCTCCGCGACGCAACGGGCGGTGAGAGTGGCGATCCCCGAAAGGCGGCCGAGCAGGTTGAGCGCGGTGCGCTCTCCGGCCAGAAGGGCTCGTGTGGGGCCGGTGATGCGGGCGATCTCCGTCGGGACGGCGGCGATCTGCGCGCCGTCGGCGATGGACGCCCGGACCACGACCCGGTCGTCGACCGCCGCGAAGACGGCCTCGACCAGCGGCAATCCGCAGACGACGCCCGGCTCCTTGACCAGCAGCGACATCGTGGCCGTGGCCTCGGGCGAGAAGAGCCCGTCGCTGGTGGGATCGCCCTGAGCGAGGTCCTCGGCGAGGGCCGACGCCACGACCCGAGCCACCGCGTCAGGATCCGGGGGGCGAATCGGGCCGCGGGACGAGCGAGCTCCGGCGGCGCCGGCGGCGCCCACGGCACCGGCGGCACCTGCTGTATCCGTAACGGTCAAGTCCACTGCTCCAGTATCAGGCCCTGGCCCGGCCGCATGACGAAGTGCCCTTCGAAGAGCGGATTGGCGACCGGCGCATCCGTACGGTAATGGACGCCGCGGCTCTCGGCTCGGGCGATGGCAAAGCGCGCAACCATTGCCGCAACAGGATCGGGGCTCCTGGCCAGCACTGCCAGGTCCGCGGGGTCTCGAATGACCCCGGCCTGAAGCCACACCTGCTCGCGGAGTTGCTCCGTGGTGACTCGCTCTGGCGGGACCGGCGGCACTTCCCCGAGGCGCGCGGGGAGTGGCGGCTCATCGAGCGCGGCGAGGGCCGCGCGCCGCCCGAACACCAGGCATTCCAGCAGGGAGTTGGACGCGAGGCGGTTCGCCCCGTGGACCCCAGTGGCGGCGCACTCCCCCGCTGCATACAGCGCGCCGATGTCCGTTCGGCCGTGGAGGTCCGTCACGATGCCGCCGATCGTGTAATGCGCAGCCGGCGAAACCGGGATCGGCACCACCGCCGGATCGAAGCCAGACTTCTCGATCTCGGCCATCAGTCCGGGGAAGCGGTCTCGGTCGATGGCTCGGAGGTCCAGGAATACTCGGCCGCGCCGGACGATCGCCCGCGAGACCTCATCGCGAGGAGCCAGCTCATCGACAAACCGCTCTCCCTTCTCGTCGATCAGGATGGCGCCGTCGCCGCGCAGCGCTTCGGTGAGCAGCAGCCGCGAGCCTTCCAGAACGGTGGGGTGGAACTGCATGAATTCCATGTCGGCGATCGCAGCGCCCGCGGCCGCACCGATCGCCACGGCATCGCCGATCTGGCCCGGCGGATTCGTGGACCTGGCCCAGAGGGCCGCGGCCCCGCCCATCGCCAGGATCGTGGCCCGCGCGTAGAGCGGCCCATCGGGCGTCATGACGCCGAGGCATCGGCCGTCCGCAATCACCAGCGAGCGCACGGCCGTCGCCTCGCGCACGGTCAGGTGATCCGCCTTTGCCGCCCGCCGGCTCAACAAACTCGAAACCGCCCAGCCGGTTGCGGCGCCGTCCACGCTGGACACGCGCCGTCGGGAGTGCCCGCCCTCCAGGTTCAGTTCCGGATCGAAGGGCACACCAAGGGTGATGAGTTCGCGGACGCGATCCGGGCCTTCCTCAACGAGAACTCGCACCGCGCTCTGGCGGCAAAGCTCGCGTCCGGCGCGCTCAGTGTCGATGGCATGCAGTTCCGCGGTGTCGTCATCGCCGATCGCGCCCGCGATCCCACCCTGCGCGTGCCAGCTGCTCGAATCCGGGGCATGGCCCTTGGTCAGCATGGTCACGCTGGCCCCGGTTTCGGCCGCTTCAAGGGCCGCAGTCAACCCGGCCGCGCCGCTCCCCACGACAAGAACGTGGCATGGCTCTGTGGACATCTGAGTGGTGACGATCCTCTGGCAGCCCCCGACCGAGTTGGGAGAGTCCACCTTACGCCATCGGCGCCGGCGGGGCGGCTCGCAAACCCCTACAGCTCCTGGCGATGCTCCCGCCGCAAAGAGATTGCCCGCCGGTAGGACGCCGCGTACTGCTCGGCCGGGCCCGCTTCCCAGGACCAGTCGATGGACATGCCGCGGTCCTGGAGCGCCGCCCAGTCGTTGCCGCCCGCGCGGAAGCGTGTCATCGCCCGCCGACAGGCTTCGAGGAGCGCCTTCGTTGTCGCCGCGTTGTGGACGAAGCCGGTTCCGTCTAGCGGGCGCTCATCCACGTCCACGACCGTGTCGGCGAGACCGCCGGTTCGATGCACGATTGGCGGGGTGCCGTAGCGGAGGGCGATCATCTGACCCTGCCCGCACGGCTCAAACCGCGATGGCATCACGAACATGTCCGCACCGGCATAGATGCGCCGCGCAAGGTCGCGATCGAATGCCTCAACCACGGCGACGGCCTTTGGATGCTTCAGCGCCAGAGCCCTCAGATCACCGACCAGCTTGGGGTCGCCGGTCCCCAGGACAACGAGCCGCGCGCCATCGGCGATCAGGTCCGGCGCCGCGCCGGCCAGCAGGTCGAAGCCTTTCTGCGGGTCGAGGCGGCCGATCATCCCCAGCACCGGGCCGGCATCGTCGGGATCGAAATCCAGTTCCGCCAGCAACGCCCGCCGACAGGCTGCCTTGCCGGCAACCGAACCACGCGAATAGCGTTCCGGTAGCGCCGCGTCGGTTGCCGGGTTCCACACCGTCATGTCGAGGCCGTTGAGGATGCCGCCGAATCGATGGCCCAGAGCCGTGAGTTCCTTGTCGAGCCCCATGCCCGCGGCGGGCCGGAGGATCTCCTGCGCATAGCCGGGGCTGACGGTGTTCACGAGCTCCGCTCGTTCGATTCCTTCGCGCAACAGAAGCATCCCGTCCGCCTTGGCGGTCATGGTCTGCTTGAGTTCGTCGGGAAAGAGCATTCCCGCCGCGCTGTTGCCGCCGAGCCAGCCCTGGTACGCGAGATTGTGAATCGTCACCATCACCGCCGCGCGCGAAATCAGCGGATATGCGGCGTAGGCAATGTCGCGCAAGACCACAGCCGGCATCGCCTGCCAGTCATGGAGATGCAGGACGGCCACCGGCCGTTCGTCGGCCAGCAGCGCCTCGATCGCGGCGCGGCATAACAGCCCGAACCGCCAGCCGTTGTCGTCGTAGTCGCCGCGAGCGTCGCCGTAGTAACCATCGCGATCGAACGCGGGCGGGTGGTCGATGAGGCGGACCCGGTAGCCGCGATCCTCGAACTCCACGAGGTTGACTTCCGTGGTACCACTCTCGGCGAGTGGATCCGGCACAGCCAGCGTCCGGGACGTGGCCCGGTCCGGGATCGCCATGCCGCGATACTTGGGCAGGAACACGTCCACCGGGGGGTTGACGTGCCCGGGTAGATCCGCGTCGCTCTTGCCGACGGCCATCACGGCGCCGGTGCCCATCCACACCTGCGACTGCGGCACACGCGGCTTCCTGCTCGGCGCCGGTGCGGCGCCGGACACGCCCCCGGCGGCGGTCCCATCAGCGGCCTTGCCGGTCGCGCCGACCGCCCTTGCGAGCGCATCCACCACATCGCCGAGACCGCCGGTCTTGGCCCACGGCTCGCATTCGGCGGCGATGCAGACGACCCGCATTATTCGCTCCTGAGGGGAAAGAGGCGAAACCTGGATGAAGTGGCATCCATGGTAGTGGCAGTGAGGCCGGGGCGGCAGCCCTGCGCCATTTCGAGTACCCCCTAATCGACGATCATCCCCCTCACTTGGGGACCTCATCGCCTGCGAACATCGGGGCGCCGTCGGATATGATGCTCGTCAGATGGAACACTCGGTGCATGTCCCAACGCTCCCGGGCGCCTCCTTCCGACTGCCGCCGCAGCTGGAAGGGTTCCGACGCCTGGCATACAACATGTGGTGGAGCTGGAACNNGCCGATCGCCTGGTCGGAGCTGCTGGACGACCCAGCCTTCAAGGCCGAATACACGCAGGTCCTGGCCGAGTTCGACCGCTACATGGCCGGCGGGCAGGAGCACTGGTTCAACCGCGAGTACGGCTCCGCTGTGAAGGGCCCGATCGGCTACTTCTGCGCCGAGTACGGTTTCCACGAAAGTCTCGGCATCTACTCCGGCGGACTGGGCGTTCTCGCCGGCGACCACATCAAGTCGGCCAGCGACATGGCCATGCCGTTCGTGGGCGTGGGTCTCCTGTACAAGCACGGCTACTTCCGCCAGACGATCGACGCGGACGGCCACCAGGAGCACGCATATCCGGACTACGACCTGGCCAAGCTGCCGATCACGCGAGTCCTGGGGCAGGACGGCGATCCCCTCACTATCTCGGTGGAGCTCCCCGGGCGCGACCTGTTCGCCGCCGTCTGGCTCGTCCAGGTTGGGCGCGTGCCGGTCCTGCTGCTGGACACGGATATCCCGGACAACGCCGAGTCGGACAGACCGGTCACACACATCCTGTACGTCCGCGGCCGCGAGATGCGCCTCCACCAGGAGCTGGTCCTCGGCGCCGGCGGCGTGCGCGCGCTCAAGGCTCTCGGCATCACGCCCGCAGTCTGGCACCTCAACGAGGGCCACTCCGCCTTCCAGCTCATCGAACGCACTCGAGCCCTCGTGGCTCAGGGAGTGGCCCTGGACGACGCCTTTGCGCGCGTCCGCTCCAACAGCGTGTTCACGATCCACACCCCGGTTTCTGCCGGTAACGAACGCTTCGACTCCGAGATGGTTCGGCGCGTGGCCGGGCCGATGTACGAAGGCGACGGCCGCAAGGGCAGCGGTGGCATTCCTATGGATCGCGTGCTGGAGCTGGCCCGCGGCGTGGACGGCGACCAGCGCCAGTTCGACATGACGGCCCTGTCGCTGCGGCTTTCCAACGCGGCCAATGCCGTGAGCAAGCTGCACAGCGTCACGGCGAACAACACCTGGCAGGGTCTGGGCGACAAGCAGATCCAGGCCGTGACCAACGGCGTGCACATGCCGACGTGGGTCGGGCAGCCGTTGCGCTATCTGTTCGAGCGACACCTGGGCGCGGAGCTGGACAACGTCGACGCCCGCAACGGCTCGGACCGTTTCTGGGAGCGCACGGACCAGATCCCGGACATGGACCTGTGGGAAGCCCATCAGCGCCAGAAGCTCGAACTGATGATCTTCGCCCGCAACCGGCTGCGCCATCAGTTCGCCCGTCATGGCGAGTCGCCCGGCACCCTCGAGGAACTCGAGGATGTGCTGGATGTCGGCACGCTCACGATCGGCTTCGCCCGCCGTTTTGCCACGTATAAGCGCGCCAGCCTGCTCTTCTCGGACATGGACCGCATTTCGCGGCTGCTGTGGAGCAAGGACCGGCCCGTCCAGATCATCTTCGCCGGCAAGGCCCATCCGGCCGACAGACCCGGTCAGGGCGTCATCCAGGAGATCTTCGCCCGGTCGCGGTCACCCCAGTTGCGTGGCCGAGTCTTCATCCTCGAGGACTACGACATGCGCGTGGCCCGCTTCATGGTCCAGGGAGTGGACGTCTGGCTCAACAACCCGCGCCGCCCGCTCGAAGCCTCCGGCACCAGCGGCATGAAGGCCTCGGCCAACGGCGTCGTCAACCTGTCCGTCCTCGACGGCTGGTGGGATGAAGGCTGGCTCGGGGACAACGGCTGGGCCATCGGCGGCCGCGAGACAAACCCCGACGAAGGTGCGCAGGACTACAACGACGCTCAGGACCTCTACCGGCTCCTCGAACAGGAAGTCGTGCCGCTTTACTACGGCCGCAACGAGGATGACGTCCCGGAGGGCTGGACCGCCGAGATGCGTCGGTCGATCGCCAGCACTATCTGGCGGTTCTCCACGATCCGGATGCTGCACGAGTACGTCGAGAAGATGTACCTGCCCGCGGCCGGGGTCGAAGTCAAGAAGCAAGCGAGCCGTCGATCTGCCACGGAAGCGGGCTGAGTCCGCATTGAGCGGTCGCGTTTCACTCGCTCTCGTGATCCACAATCATCAGCCCGTCGGCAACTTCGGCTGGGTCATCCAGGACGTCTACGAGCACGCCTACTCGCCAATGCTGCATGCCCTGGAGCGGCACCCGGGGATCCGCCTGGGCCTCCACTACACCGGGCCGTTGCTGCAGTGGCTGGCGGCGAATCGCCCCGAGGCCATAGAACAGATCCGCGGTCTGGTGGCGCGTGGCCAGATCGAGATCGTGGGCGGGGGTTACTACGAGCCGATCTTGATCACGCTGCCGGATCGCGACCGCAACGGGCAGCTGGTTCGGATGCGCGACGAAGTGGAGAAACTCTTTGGCGAGCGGCCGCGCGGGGCGTGGCTGGCGGAGCGGGTCTGGGAACCCTCGTTGACCTACGACCTTGCCGCGGCCGGCTACGACTGGACAGTGCTGGACGACAATCACTTGCGGGCGGCATCGATCCGCGAAGACGCGATGTGGACGGCCTTCACCACGGACGATCGCGGCAAGCGGCTCACCGTCTTCGGCACGGAGCAGGGCCTGCGGTACCGCATCCCGTTCAAGCCGGTAGAGGACGTCATCTCGTACCTGGCCGAGCGCCGGACCGAGGACGGCCGCTTCGTCGGGATGATGGGCGACGACGGCGAGAAGTTCGGGTCGTGGCCGGGCACGTTCGAGTATTGCTGGAGCCACGAACACTGGGTGGACCGCTGCTTCGAGGCGATCGAGTCCAACTCGGAATGGCTCTCGACGGTCACGCCGTCCGAGTGGCTCAAGCGGCAGCCGCCGACAACCCGCGTCTACATCCCCACTGCTTCGTACGTGGAGATGACGGAATGGGTCCTGCCTCCCGAAGAAACGCCCGTCTTCGTGCGCCTGCTCGAGGACGCGCGCGACCGTGGGCTGCCTGCGGCACGCTTCTTGCGCGGCGGCTTCTGGCGCAACTACATGGCCCGCTATCGGGAGATCAACGAGCTCAATAAGCAGATGCTGCGCGCGTCGGACAAGGTTGAGGGGATGGCGCCGGGGCCGGCGCGGGACCGCGCTCTGGACCACCTCTATCAGGGCCAGTCGAACGACTGCTACTGGCACGGCCTCTTCGGCGGCGTCTACATCGTTCACATGCGCATGGCGACGCTGGCCCAGCTGATCGCGTCCGAAGATCTGGCGGACACTCTGTTGGCGGCCGGCGGCGGACAGCCCTTCGGCGCGCGGCTGGTCGACACGGACCTGGACGCGCTCCTTGAGGTGCTGGTCACCTCCAGCGGCCAGACCGTGGTGGTGGACCCGGCCGAGGGCGCGGCCATCTCGTCGTGGGATCTGCGCGCCACTCGCGTGGCTCTCGCGTCCGTCTTGCGGCGGCGGCCGGAGGCTTACCACGCGCGGCTCGTGGCGCACGATCGGGCGGCCGAAGAGTCCGCCATCGGAGAGACCGAGGCTGCGGCACTCGGCGAGGTTGCCGGCGGCGATGAGGCAGCCGCAGCGGAAGATGCGCCCCGGACGATTCACGACATGATCAACGTCAAGGAGCCCGGACTCGCGGCGTTCCTGCACTACGACCGGCATGAGCGCCGGAGCGGCCTGGTTCATCTGCTGCGCGCCGATGGATCGACCTGCCTGGACGAGCTGATCCACGCCTCCTGCCCGGAGCTGGGCGACTTCGTCGATGGCGCGTTCGAGCCTACAATCGTGGAGACCGACCGATTGGTGCTGCGGCGAAACGGGCACGTCCGGCTCGACGACATCGATCACCCGCTAGTCCTGGCGAAGACCTACCGGTTCGGCGGCGGCCGGATGGACCCCGCGCTGGCACTCGAAATCGCCATCGAGAACCCGGGCGATTCGCCGCTCTCCTTCGAACTGGCGGCGGAATGGAACGTCAACCTGCTCGGCGGCGGCCACAACCCGGCGGCGTACTACGAGAGCGAACTTGAGGAGCGCACGCCGCACGACGTTTCGGGCGAGATCAAGGCGGCGTCGGCCATCGCTTTCGGCAATGACTATGAGGGCGTCCGGGTCGAGGCTCGACCCGATCCCGCCGCAAACCTGACGTGGTATCCAGTCGAGACCGTTTCGAATTCGGAAGGCGGATTCGAACGCGTCTACCAGGGCAGCTCGCTGCTCTTCCGCTGGCCGGTTTCCATCGGCCCGGGCGAGCGCCGCACATTCACCGTCCAGCTCGACGTCACGCAGTCGATCGACCACGCCGCAGTCGAGGCGAAGTAGTCGCTCTTCCCTCCCACTTTCGGGCCGAAAGGTCATGGCCCCACCCGGCCCCTCAGCTGTGGGAATGCCCCGCAGGCCTTGCTCCGCTACCATCCCCAGGTGACCCGCCCCAAGCTTGCCGTGCACGGCCACTTCTACCAGCCCGAG
>PMIE01000028.1 GCA_003156975.1 Chloroflexota bacterium
CCATCACCAAGGTCGACGCGGTCTGCACGGTCACGCCTTACAGCGTCGCCTATGACGGCACCGCCCATACCGCAACCGGCTCCTGCACCGGCGCCAGCGGCGAGACCCTCAGCGGTCTCGATCTCTCCAACACCACCCACACCGCCGTCGGCTCCTACACCACAGACTCCTGGTCGTTCACCGACACCACCGGCAACTACAACAACAGCAGCGGCCATGTCAGCGACTCGATCGGGAAGCTCCCCCAGACCATTACGTTCCACAACCCGGGCAACAAGACGGTCGGGGTCCTCCCGTTCGATCTGGGTGCCACCACCACCTCGCCTCTTACGGTCACCTACACGGTGAACAAGGTCCTTGGCGTCTCGTCTTCGTGCACCGTATCCGGCGCGATCGTGACGATCACGGGCGCTGGTTTCTGCTCGGTCACCGCCTCTCAGGCCGGTGACGCGACGTACCTCGCCGCCAAACCTGTTACCCAGGTCTTCCTGATCACCAAGCTTCCTCAGACCATCACCTTCGACCAGCCCCTGCCCAACGTGACAATCGGCGTCGCGCCGATAACACTGACCGCCACCTCCGACTCCGGCCTGACGGTCGCGTACACCGCGATCGGCAAGTGCACCGTCAGCGGCAATACGCTGACGATTACCGGTGTCGGCCTTTGCACGATCACTGCCACGCAGTCCGGCAACGCCACGTACTTCCCGGCACTCCCGGTGGTCCGGTACTTCACCATCGCCAAGGGCACGATCACCATCACCGCCAACGATCTGTCAAAGACGTACGGCACGGGCCTGACCTTCGCCGGCACCGAGTTCAGCATCACCACAGGTAGCGTCGCCGCCGGCGACATCACCCACGTAGCCCTCTCCAGCCTCGGCGCTGCCGCCACGGCAGGGGTCGGTACCTACCCCATCCTCATTAGCGCGGCCGGCCCCGGCGCCGCTAACTACACGATCACCTACGAGAACGGAACGCTCACGGTTGGGAAGAGAGACCTGACCATCACGGCCAAGAACAAGATCAAGGCGTTCAGCCAGGGCATAGCGCTGGACGGCAACTCGGACTTCACTACCAGCGGCCTGGCAAGCGGCGACGGCATCGACAGCGTGACACTGAACTGCGCCGGACTGCCCGCAAAGACGGCAGTCGGCGACTACACGATCTTCCTGACCGCTCCCGTTCCCCATTCCGGCACGGACCTGAACAACTACACCGTGAACCTCAAAGACGGCAACCTCCACATCGTGAACAAGCCGGTTCTGACGATCACAGCCAAGAACCAGAGCAAGGTCTACGGCACGAATGCCGACCTGGGCACCACTGAATTCACCGTTGACGGCCTCTCCGTCGACGCTGGGCTCCCCGGCGCCGGCCCGGCCGCCGCTGGTGACAATGTTGTGAGCGTCACGCTCACCAGCGCCGGCGCCCCTTCCAACGGTGGCTTCGTCGGTCACACCTACGACATCGTCCCCAGCGACGCCGTCGGCCCCGGCGTCGACAACTACGTCATCGACTACGAGAATGGAACCCTCAGCGTCACCCCGGCGCCCTTGAGCATTACGGCCACCGACCAGACCAAGACCAAGGGCACCACGCTCGATCTGGGCCACACGAACTTCACCACGACCCCTCTGTTCAACGGCGACAGCGTCACCAGCGTCGACCTGGCCAGTTCAGGAGCCGATAGCGGCGCCGACGTTGGCACGTATCCCATCTCCGCAGACAAGGCCACAGGCTCGGGTCTGGGCAACTACATCGTCACCTACCACCCCGGCACCCTGACAGTGACCGACAAGATCACCTTGACGGTCACCGCCAACAACAAGAGCCGCGACTACGGCAAGACCGATCCGCCCTTCACCTACAAGATCGTCGGCTTCGACCCCGGCGACGACGAAGGCAGCCTCATCGGAACGATCAGCTGCACCAGCACCGACAAGGCCTCGAGCCTGCCGGGGAGCACGTTCCCGATCACTTGCAAGGGCGCTTCCTCTGAGAAGTACGCCATCAACTACGTCTCCGGCACCCTCAAGATCACCGGCCAGGTCGTCCATCCGGCCAGAACCAGCACCAGCAGCGACGAGAGCGGCAACAACTCCGTGCCGCTCTTCGCCTTCCTCATCTCCATCGCATTCGGCGGTCTCGGCTTGCTGGCCGTTCAGGCTCAGCGCAAGTCGATGCGCAGCTAACCCTCGACTCCCCGGCCGCACAAGCGGTCCTGAACAGATAAGACCGGCGGGCCACGACCCGCCGGTCTTTCTTTGCCACTCACAATGCGCCGCGTGTAAGGTGGGGGAGTGCGGGCCGCGGTCGCGGCTCGAGCGCGAAACCGAGGTATCGATGGAGCACGACCAGCCACCCCGCGTTGCTCCGTCGCTGGCGCCCGAACACGATTGGGCGGCTGCGTCGAGACTGGTCCGCCCTGCGCTGCGTCCGGTCGGGACCACGGGCACAGATGGCCGGGAGTTGCGAGTCCCACACTCGAGCGCCGGGCCCGGCAAGACGGTCGTGAAGGCCGGGCCGGCGGGCCTCCCGATCGTGTACATCCTGCCGGGGGTCGGCTTCGACGTCGTAGTGGGCGTCGATCATCTGTTGGCCTGGGGCGTAGGACCGGATCAGGTACACGCCGCCGCTCTGGCCAACCTGGACGCGTGGTCCGTGAGCGCCTCCTGGGTGGACGAGGCAAACGGGCAGCGCAAGCTGGTCTGGTCGGATTGGGGCGAGGGGATGGACGCCGCGCGGATCCTGCTCGAGGAGGTCCGGAGCCGGCTGGCGTCGGATCTGGCGCCGGCTCGCCGCATCCTGGTGGGGCTACCGGAACGAGATCTGCTGATCGCTGCGGGGCTGGCGGACGGCGACGAGGACTTCGCTTCGCTCTTCGCTCACTACGTGGCAGATCGAGCCCAGGCTGCAGACGACCCGATAGACGACCGCATCTTCGAGCTCGTGGACGGAGAACTCGTGGAGTTCCGGGCCCCGTCGCGAGACTAGCGCGAGACTATCGCCGCGGCGCGGATCCTAAGGCAGCACCAGATGCAGGACCGCGGTCTGGGCAAACGCGTAGCCGGACGAGAATCCATCCGGGTAGCCGATCGCCTGGATCCTGACGTGGTAATCGCCGGACACGAAGCTTCCGTCCCCCAGCGTCAGGGTCACGGACTTGTCATCGGCCGCCGGCACGGCCCAGTAGTCGCTGCCATCCGGGTAGGACGGAGACTTGCCGGAAGCCGTCGTCTCGAAGACGAGCTTGTAGTAGTCGAACGCATGCTTGGTGAAGCCGGCCCAGCTGAAGGTGTAGGTTCCGTCGCCGTTGTCGCGGGCCCCGAGTGAACCCAGGCTCAGCGTGCCGACCGTGAGATGAACGATCTTGGTCTGGGAACGGATGACGATCTTGCTCCCCGGCTCATCTATGGCCTGGAGCCGCACCGAGTAGTTGCCGGGGGCGATGAAGCCGGTCCAGCTGGTTTGGCTTGCCTCGGTATTGCAGGCCCAGTAGTCGCCGGAAGTGCCGTAGCTCGGCGAGCTTGGGTAGCTGCCGTACATGAGCTTGTAG
Organism: Chloroflexota bacterium; assembly: GCA_003156975.1. Taxonomy (GTDB): domain Bacteria; phylum Chloroflexota; class Limnocylindria; order Limnocylindrales; family CSP1-4; genus Fen-1039. The sequence continues at coordinate 3,560 of PMIE01000028.1, forward strand.
TAGGTGAAGCCGCTGCCCGTGTACTTGGGCCAGCTGAAGGTGTACGAGCCGTCGCCGTTGCGGGAGATCTTGAGCACCGCTCCCGCAGCTGTTGGTTTGGGAGTTGGCTTGGGCGTCACTGCAGGCTTGGGTGTCGAGGTGGGCGTCGCGGTTGCCACAACCGACGCGGGCGTCTCGATCGGCGCGAGCGTGTCGGTCTCAGAGGCGGTCGGTGGCGGCGAAAGCAGCGAGGCCAGCCGGCCGAGCGGGAGGCCCAGGTGCGCGTCGAGGCCGGCATTGCCGATCAGCCACGCGTCCGCGAGCGCCTGGGAAGTGATGGGGGTGATTGCCGGCGAGGCCTCGGAAGAGCCGTCGGGACGCAGCACTACGGTCGCGCTCGAGCCCTCGGCGAGAACGTCGTGGAGGTTGGGTCCGGTCACGTCCAGGCCGTCGTAAAGGGCCAGGCCGCGGACCTCTTCGCCGCCACCCGAGGTGGACTGGCGATCGATGTCGAAGGCGGTGCCGACGGCCTGCCAGGTGACGGATGCGGTGGCGACCTGATAGTCGCCGCCGGCCGGCACGACCACGCGGTGATACACGCGGCCGGCGACCTGGTTCACGACCAGATGGCTGGGATCGAGGGACTTGAGCTGGACGTCCGAGCCACCGGCCATGCGAACGTAGCTGCCGCCCAGATGCAGGGTCGCACGACCATCGGCGGCGACCCTGATCTCGTCATTCTCGCGAAGCTCCGCACCGGGGGCCAGGGCAACCGAGTGGCCGCCCCGGACCAGCACTGCCGACAGGGCGTCATCCGTTGTCGCGGTGGTCCTGGGCGACCAGAAGGCGCCGCCGCCGTAGATCAGCGCGGCCACGGCAACCGAGGCGGCAAGCCCGGCGCCGATCCAACGCGAAGGCAGAGCCCGTGTCGGAATGTGCCAGTTCATAGACGGCTTGAGGGCGACGACCCGGCCGTCATTCTCGACTGCATTCGACGGCGGCAGATTGGGACCGGCCTCGCCGGAAAGACGCGACGCAGTTTGCTCCTCCAGGTTCTCCCAGCGCCTTCCGGCGCGAACCCTGACGGTTCGGTGCAGCCTTGCGACGGGCACGCCGTCTCGGCCCGGTGACGCCGCGTCTCCATCTCCCGAACGCCGCTCAGGGCCGGCGAAGGGGCGGTTGCCGGAGCGTCGGTCGGCGATCCGATCCGAAATCTCGAGCGGGCGAGCCGGCGGGATCGGAAGCTCCGGCACGGTCCCCAGCGCCGCCGTAGCAACAACGCTTCCGCCGGCGGCGGGCAGTTCGCGCAGCAACTCGGCGCGGAGGCGCATCGCAAATGCCGGGTCCGGCTGCTCGCGACGGGCAGTGGCCGTACGAGCCAGACGACCGGCCTCGACCAGCTCGTCCGCCAGACCGTCGATCTGCTCCATGTCGTTCATCTCGTCAAGCGACATCGCACGACTCCTTGGCGACCGCCGTCCGCAGCGCCCGCAGGGCACGGTGGAGTCGGACGGCCAGGGCTTCGCGAGAGCAGCCGAGCACGGCGCAAATCTCGGGCACATCCAGGTCGTCGTAGAAGCGCAGGACGAGGACCTCGCGATGGTTGCCGGGGAGCTGCCGGATCGCCGTCCGAAGCTGTTCTCTGTCGAGGGCGGCACCCAGCGTGTCGAGCGCAAGGTCGCACGGCTCCTCGCGGCCGTCGAATTCGCTCAGCGAGACGTAGCGGCGGTCGCGGCGCACGTGATCGATGACCGCGTTGGAGGCGACGCGGTAGAGCCAGCCTCCGAACGAGTCGTTGCGGAAGTCCGACCGGCGCACGTTTTCGAGCGCTCGCTGGAAGGTCATCGAAGTGAGGTCCTCGGCCACGCAGCGGTCCTGCACGCGGCGGTAGATGAAGCCGTAGATGCGAGGCAGGTAGAAGTCGTAGAGCTCGCCGAAGGCGGCGCAATCCTCGCGCGCTCTGACCACGAGCGATCGCTCGTGGTCGGCTGCCATGCGAGATGCTCCGCTACGCTCCATAGAGCACTGAACGGTACGCAACGCAAACTGGGCAGGCAATCAGCCACCTGTACTGTCTGGTACCTCCGGACGGCTCCAGACGGCGGGCGAAGCATGGGACAGCAGATCGCCAGGGGGTCCATTCCTCCTGGCCGGATCTCGATGCTCGTGTCCATGCTTCTACGCTCACACTCGGTCTCTCGTCGCGGTTCGCTTTCGCCACAACGGCGGGTCTTGATGTTACCTGCGCGGATCTGCGAGGGGCCCGTGGGGTTGCCCCGGGCCCCTCGCATGCTTGTCGGTCTGACTGGTCCTACTCGCCCGACGCTGCGGGGATCGTGACCGTCTTGACGTTGGAGATCCCCAGGATGGTTCCGACCTCGCAGGCCGGCGTCACGCCGCTCGCGTCACCGAGCGCTGCCTCCGTGTAGGCGTACACGCGGTAGCTGTACGTATTGCCGGGGACCAGACTTCCAAGGTCACCGGTTCCGTCGTCCGTGTAGCTCGTCTTGCTCTGGCTGTCGAAGTAGACCTTGGGGGTCTGGCCGGCCTTCAGCGTTGGGGTCCCATCTCCATCGATGCGGACGATCCCGTAGTACTGGAAGCTGGAGCCGGTGTACTTGCTCCAGGTCAGGTCCACAGAGCCATCGGCATTGACCTTGGTGCTGAGGTTCAGTGCGACGACTGGGGGCGCCGTGTGATCGGCGACAGTCAGCTTGTAGACGTGGGTTCGGGCTACCGCCACGGCGGCGTCGCCGAGCTTCACTGCCTCGATGTTGAAGTTCCAGGTGCCGACTCCAACGGAGACGGTCACGCTGGTCGTCCCTGGATCGACGCATCCGCCGTCCCAGTACTGGCCGTCGTGCTCAACGTATCCGGGCTTGTCGGGAGACTTCACGCCGCTGAGCTTGTAGTAGTCGTAGTCCTTGTCACCCTTGTAGGCAGCCCAACTGAACGTGTAGGTGCCGTCGCCGTTGTTCTTGACCTTCAGATTGCCCAGATCGCCCAGGTTGTGGGTGGGGGCCGCGGTCTTCGTCGGCGCCTTGGTGGGCGCCGCGGTTGGCGCCTCGGTTGGAGTTTCGGTTGCAGGGGGGCTGTCGGTCGAGGTTCCCGTGTCGATCAACGTGTCGGTCGACGTGGCCGCCGCGGTCTGGTCCGGGCTCTCGATTGGGCCGTCGTCGCCGACGACGTTCGCGGT
>PMIE01000110.1 GCA_003156975.1 Chloroflexota bacterium
GGCGATCCTGCACTGCACCCGCGGAATCGGCATCTGGGACTGGGCGAGCAACGACGAGGGCGGTGAGCCCGATGTCGTCATGGCTTGCTGCGGCGATGTGCCCACCCTCGAAACCCTGGCCGCGGTGGACCTGATGCGCCAGCACCTGCCCGACATCAAGATCCGCCTCGTCAACGTCGTGGACCTGATGCGGCTCCAGCCCGACTCCGAGCATCCGCACGGCATGACGGACAAGGAATTCGACTCGCTCTTCACCACGGACAAGCCGGTCGTCTTCGCCTACCACGGCTACCCGTGGCTCATTCATCGCCTCACTTACCGCCGCAACGGCCACGACAACATGCACGTCCGCGGGTACAAGGAAGAGGGCACGACTACCACTCCGTTCGACATGGTCATGNNCAACGACCTGGACCGCTACCACCTCGTGATCGACGCCATAGACCGGATCCCCGGTCTCGGCCAGAAGGTCGCGCACGTCCGCCAGCTCATGGAGGACAAGCGCACCGAAGCCCGGGCCTACACCCGCGCCGAGGGTGAGGACGCCCCCGAGATTCGCGACTGGGTGTGGCCGTACTAGCCACCCGCAGGTGAGCGCTCCGAAGGGTCGGCTTCTCCACCTGCACAAATGGGTATTCTCACCTACTCGCTTCGTGCTACATTTCGCCCACTTCAAAGGGCCACTCGGCACGGTCTAGTACGGGCCATTGGGCATCTCCGGCGGGCCGTTTGTAGTGGCGCGAGCCGGCCGTAGGCTGGCGAGCGCTTCCTGGTCGTGGTGGCTGAGATGGGAGGCGTGCCAGTGGACGACATCGCTCTCGGGTTGGAGAGACTGCTAGCCGAGCGGGGGGTGTCCAGGCGGACCTTCCTCAAGTTCTCGGTTGCGATGGCGGCGACGCTCATGCTTCCGCCGATCGTCGGGACCAAGATCGCGAGAGCGTTGTCGGCCGCCAAACGGATCCCGGTGATCTGGATCGAGGGCCAGGACTGCTGCGGCAACACCGAGAGCTTCTTGCGGGCCTCGCACCCCACGGTGTCCGAGCTGGTGCTCGGCATCCTGTCGGTCGACTACCACGAGACAATCATGGCCGCGGCGGGAACCGCCGCCGAGTCCGCACGCACGGCCACGATGCAGGCCTTCCCGAACGGATACATCGCTGTCGTCGAGGGTGCGATCCCGCTCGCCGACGGCGGCATCTATTGCACCGTCGGCGGCAAGGCGTTCTCGAGCATCGTGAAGGACGTCTGCGGCGGAGCCCTGGCAACGATCGCCGTCGGTTCGTGCGCATTCGACGGCGGACTTCCGAGGGCGAACGGTGGACCGACGGGAGCCACCGGCGTCTCCGCGGTGGTCCCGAGCGCCAAGGTGATCAATCTTCCGGGCTGCCCGATGAACGTTCAGAACCTCACCGCCACGATCGTCCACTACCTCACGTTCGGCGAGTTCCCGGCCACCGACTCCTATGGTCGGCCGCTCTTCGCCTACGGCCAGCTGATCCACGATCAGTGCGAGCGGCGAGCCCACTTCGACGCCGGGCGCTACGTTCAGGAGTGGGGCGACGCCGGCCATCGCCAGGGGTGGTGTCTGTACCGGATGGGTTGCAAGGGCCCCGAGACCTTCTCCAACTGTCCTACCGCGATGTTCAACGACGCCACGAGCTGGCCGGTCAAAGCCGGCCACGGCTGTGTGGGCTGCACGATGCCCGACTTCTGGGATCAGATGACCCCGTTCTACGGGCGGCTCGCTCACGTCCCCGGCTTCCCGATGGACGTCACCGCGGATCAGGTCGGCCTGGCGTTGGTCACCGGCGTCGCCGGTTTGACGGCGCTCCATGCCGGCGCGAGCTATGTGCGCCACAAGGGGGAGGAGCGACGGACACCGACTCCTGAGGGCGGAACCGGAGGCGGAGTCGTTCCTGCGGCGGCTGCGGGTGGCGGCACGTCGCCAGCGTCCTCCACCGACACGAATGGCAGCGGCAGCGAGCAGGCGGTCTGACATGACTCGAATCGCGATCGACCCGATCACCAGGATCGAGGGTCACCTTCGAATCGAGGTCGAGGTCCAGAACGGCGTCGTGACCGACGCCTGGAGCACCGGGACGATGTTCCGGGGCATCGAGATGATCCTGCGAGGCCGCGACCCCCGGGATGCCTGGGTCTTCGCCCAGCGCGCCTGCGGCGTATGCACCACGGTTCACGCGCTCGCGTCGGTTCGGAGCGTCGAGAATGCCCTCGGGCTGCGAATCCCCAGGAACGCTCGCCTCATCCGCAACCTGATCCAGGGCATTCAGTTCGTTCAGGACCACGTCATCCACTTCTACCACCTGCACGCGCTCGACTGGGTGGACGTCGTGTCGGCGCTGTCGGCGGACGAGAAAGCGACGGCGGCTCTGGCCCAGTCGATCTCGGACTGGCCGAATTCGAGCCCTACCTATTTCGCCGGGGTGCGCGACAAGCTCAAAGCGTTCGTTGCCAGTGGCCAGCTCGGTCCCTTCACCAACGGCTACTGGGGACATCCGGCATACAAGCTAACCCCCGAAGCCAATCTGCTGGCAGTGGCCCACTACCTGGAGGCTCTCGACTGGCAGCGCCAGGTCATCAAGATCCAGGCCATCCTGGGAGCGAAGAACCCGCATCCGCAGACCTACCTCGTCGGCGGGATGGCCCTCGCCCTGGATCCGAACTCGCCAAAAGCGCTCAACGCCAACGGCCTCTCCCAGATCACCGAGCTCATAGCCCAGGCCAAGGACTTCGTCGACCGCGTCTACATCCCGGACGTCCTGGCCGTTGCGTCGTTCTACAAGGACTGGGCCGGCCTGGGGTCCGGGATCGGCAACTACCTCGTCTACGGCGACTTCCCGGATGACGATTCGGGCCAGCCCGAGGCGTTCTACCTGCCCAGAGGCCGCATCCTCGGCCGTGACCTCACGAAGGTTCTGCCAGTCGACCAGAAGAGCATCGCCGAGGCGGTGTCTCACTCCTGGTACGAGTACTCCGGCAACGCTGCCTCGCTCCATCCCTACGACGGCCAGACCGCACCGAAGTACTCCGGGCCCACGCCCCCGTTCGACTCGATCACGACCGATAGGTACAGCTGGCTTAAGGCGCCGCGCTACGAAGACACCCCGATGGAGGTCGGTCCCCTCTCGAGGATGCTCGTGGCGTACGCGTCGGGGCACAAGGACGTCAAGCCCGCCGTCGACGGCGTTCTGGCCAAGCTCGGCGTCCCGGCGACCGCGCTCTTCAGCACGCTCGGTCGCGTGGCGGCCAGGGCGATCGAGACGCAGCTCCTGGCGGCGAAGCTGCAGGGTTGGCTGTCGGACCTCGAAGCGAACCTCCGCACCGGCGACCTCGCGATCGCCGACGTCACCCACTGGGATCCGGCCAGCTGGCCTTCCAACGCCCAGGGCTTCGGCATGGAGGAGGCGCCACGCGGTGCGCTGGGCCACTGGGTTGTCATCTCCGACAAGAAGATCGCCAACTACCAGATGATCGTGCCCAGCACCTGGAACGGCTCGCCGCGCGACGACAAGGGTCGGCGAGGAGCCTGGGAGGAGGCGCTCGTCGGCACGCCGGTCGCCGATCCCGCGAAGCCGGTCGAGATCCTTCGCACCATCCACTCATTCGACCCGTGCATGGCCTGCGCCGTCCATGTCTTCGATCCGGATGCGGGCAGCTCGATCGTTGTCCGCGTGGTTTGAGGAGGCTCACAGATGGCTGAGATGACCTCGCCTGCTCTTCAGGCCGTTGCTCTCGAAGCGGCGGCGGAAAGCGGCTCGGAGGCGCCCCTCACCGAAGAGGAGGGCAGCCTCCTGGCCACCCAGCTGCCGTGGCAGCGAGTTCGCGTCTACGTTTGGGAAGTGCCCGTCAGGATCACACACTGGGCGGCAGTGATAACGGTGATGATCCTGACCGTCACCGGCGCCTACATCGCCGATCCGTTCGTGGTGCCCGCCACAGACTTCGTGATGCAGACCATGAGGTTCATCCACATGGTCGCGGCCTACGTCTTCCTCGCTTCCGGCGTCCTGCGAACGTACTGGCTATTCGCCGGGAACGAGTTCTCGAACTGGCGAGCCTTCATACCCACGACTCGCCGCCATTGGGCCGAGTTCCGTGGCCAGACGGCCTGGTATCTCTTCCTGCGGCGCGACCTGCCGCCAATCCTGGGCCATAACGCACTCGCCGCCGGAACATATATGGTCATCTTCTTCCTGTTCCTGACGCAGACGATCACCGGCTTCGCCCTCGAGTCCGTCCATGGAGGCCTCGCCGCGCAGCTGTGGGGCTGGCTGCCCGCGCTGATCGGGATATCCACGGTCCGGATCGTCCACCACCTCATCATGTGGGTGATCCTCGCCTTCATGATTCACCACGTCTACAGCGCGATCATGGTCGACCACTGGGAACGCAACGGCCTGATGTCGAGCATCTTCGCCGGCTACAAGTTCGTGACCAGGCGCGACATCCAGAACGCCCGAGACGGAGGAATGGAGGTCCAGGAGCGCTCGAATTGACCGGGCCAGACGAGCGTCCCTGGGGTGCCGACCGGCCCCGGCCGCGACTCCTGATCCTTGGCATCGGCAACATACTCCTTCGCGACGAGGGCCTTGGCGTTCACCTCGTTCGGGCCCTCGCCGAGGATCCCGGCCGCCTGCCGGATGGAACCGCATTCCTGGACGGCGGGACGCTCGGTCTCGACCTTCTGCCTGAGATCGGCGAAGCGGACGCGCTGCTGCTCGTGGACGCGGTCCGGCTGCGAGACCGCCCTGGGGCCGTGCGGGTCATTCACGGCGAAGAGATCCACGCCACCCTGGCGGGCCATATTTCGCCACATCAGATTGGACTGGCCGATCTCGTGGCGGCTGCTCGGCTGCTCGGCTGCCTGCCCGAGCGAGTCTCGCTCGTGGCCATGCAACCGGCCGACATCGAGGTGGGCCTCGAGTTGAGCGCCCCAGTGGCCGCGGCTCTGCCGCTGGCTATCTCGATCGCGCGGGAGGAATCGTGGCGGCTGGCCGGCGACCGCGAAGGGTCGGCCGTCGCCGACTAGCCTGACCGCTCGTGAGCGCGTGCGAGCCGAGGAGCTCGCGCCCGCTGGAGCACGCCGGAGCCGGCTGGAGCCCGGGCATACGCCCGAGCCGAGGGCGAGGCGGTCCTACGAGCGAAGGCGCGACCCGCAGCGGAGGCAGCGGATTGCGTCCGGCTTCGCAAGCCTGCGGCAACTCGGGCATTCGATCATCGGATGCGGCGCAGTTGGAAGCGTGGACGCGGATCCGGCCGCAGAACTCGCTTCCGAGACGGGCAGCGCGGCGCGGGGTGCCACCGGACTGACAGAGACGAGTTCCTCCGGCGCGGTCTCATCGGGCATGTCGCCCACTGTGCCAGGCTCGTACTCCCACTCTCTTTCGGTGTTCGGCGCAAGCCGGCCCAGGGCAGATGCGACGGCCAGGCGCACATCCTCGACGGGATCCGTCGAGGCCGACGTCAGCGCTTCAACCGCCCCGTCGCCCCCGACACGCCCGAGGGCGCGCGCTGCCGCGCCACGCACGAGGGGATCGGCGTCGCGCAGGCCGGCCTTCAGCCACGCGCTGGCGTCGGCTCGGATCCATTCGTCGATGGCGCGCCAGTTCACCTGAGCCAGACCGTCGGCAGCCGCTTCCCGCAGGCGAGGATCCGACTCGGCCAATCCATCGAGCAGAGCCTCGGCTCCCTCGGCTCCCCGCTCGGCAAGTGCTCTGGCGGCGTCGTCGCGCGCGGAATCGCTGCCGCTGCGGCGCAGGGCCACGGCGCTGAGGCGGAGCGATATGTCGGTACGGCGGTTACCCAACGTTTGCAACTCCTGGGGAGCGGGCAGTCGCAGCATCGCACATCCGCAACGATCCTTGCCCCGAGTCACCACATCCGCACTGCGCGGGCGCTCCAATCCGAACTCCGGGATCACGCAACCGCGTTCGTCCCGCTACCATGGCCTCATGACCCCCGACGCCACGACCAGCCTGCGATCTCAGGTCCGCGAGGCTATCGAAGCCGCCTGGCAACGCGCCCAGGCCGACCTGGCTCCAGCTACGGCCGGCGAGGTTCCGGCTGCGGCCGGCGAGTCGCCAGCTACTCCTGGGGGCGTGCCCGCCGAACCGCAGCACGCCCCAATCGAGATCGAGCGCCCGGCGGACCCGAGCTTCGGTGACTTCGCCAGCAACCTCGCGATGAAGCTCGCCAAGCCGTATCGCAAGGCGCCGATGGAGATTGCCAGGGCCATCGCCGCGCACGTCGTCACGACCGCCACGGACGCCGCCTCTCCGATCGCCTCCGTCGAAGTCGCGCCTCCCGGCTTCCTCAACTTCCGGCTCGCCGACGGCGCCCTTGCCGCCACCACCACGCGCGTCCTGCTGGATCCCGCGACGTGGGGCCGCGTCTCGGTCGCCCACCCGGAACGCATCAACGTCGAGTTCGTCTCGGCCAACCCCACCGGGCCTCTGCACATCGGCAACGCCCGCGGCGCCTTCACCGGGGACCTGCTCTGCCGCGTCCTCACCGCCGCCGGTCACACGGTCGAGCGCGAGTACTACTTCAACGATTTCGGCAGTCAGGTCAAGAACCTCGGCGGGTCGGTCGTGGCGATTCGCGAGGGTTGCGAGATCCCGGAGGACGGCTACCACGGTGAATACGTCTACGACATGGCTCGCGACCTCCCGGCCGAAATCCTCGAGCAGGCCAGGCAAGCGGATGAAGACCCCGCCCTGGCCGTCGGTCGGTGGGCTTCGGAGCAGGTTCGGGCCGGTATTCAGGCCAGCCTCGAACACCTAGGCTGCCATTTCGACGTCTGGCGTTCGGAGAGCACGCTCCACAAGGACGGCTGGGTCAAGCAGGCGGTCGATCGACTGCGGGCCGCCGGCGACGTCTACGAGGAGGACGGCGCAGTCGTCTTCCGGTCGACAAAGTACGGCGACGACAAGGACCGGGTCATCCTTCGCTCGACCGATGACAACGCGCCGACCTACTTCGCCGCCGACATCGGCTACATCGTCGAGAAGTTCAGCCGCGGCTACGAGCGGATCGTCTTCATCTGGGGCGAGGACCATCACGGCTACGTCGCGCGGGTCAAGGCCGCAGCTCAATCGCTCGGCTTCGACCGAGACCATGTCCAGATGATTCTCACGGCGTGGGTGCGGTTCATTCGCGATGGCAAGGAAATCGCGATGTCCAAGCGCTCCGGCGAGTTCATCACCCTCGACGAGCTGCTCGGGGAGATCGGCGTCGACGCCGCCCGCTGGTTCTTCGCCTCGCGCGCCGCGAGCAGCGGCATCGACTTCGACATCGAGCTGGCGAAGAAACAGTCGAGCGAGAACCCGGTCTACTACGTCCAATACGCCCACGCCCGGATCGCCTCGATCCTGCGCAAGGCCACCGAAGCCGGCATCTCGGCCCCGGCCGGCGACGACCCACGCCTGAGCGGGCTACTCGCTTCGGTACTCACCGGCGCGCCCGAGGCGCAGCTGGCCCGCCAGATCGCGCGCCTGCCGGAGATCGTGGAGGACGCGGCGGCGAGCGAGGAGACGCACGGCATCACGGCCTACGCCACGGATCTGGCAACCACCTTCCACGCCTTCTACCGCGACGCCCGCGTCATCGATGAAGCCGAGCCGGATCGCTCAATGGGCAGGCTGGCCCTCATCGCCGCCGCGAAGACGACACTGGCCGGCGCGCTGGGCCTGCTGGGCATCTCGGCTCCGGAGTCGATGTAGGGCGCAGAGCCTAAACGGCGCCTCGCCTACGGCCAGGACTTGCAGTCCGAGAAGTTCGGGGTGACGGCCATGTCTGAAGCGATGACGATTTCCTCGTGCGTCGCGTCGCCGCAGGCAGAACTCGGATAGGCCAGGACGGCCAGCCTCTTGTCGGCCGCGGCGTTGAATGCGGCACCCGCTCCGGCCTCGGGTCGCCATTGGGTTCGCAGGACCACGGCCCAGGCCCCATTCGGGCCCTCGTACAGCCCGACCCGGTCCCCTGCCCAGGCCGCCACAGCCTCGGCGGCGGCCTTCTGCTCGTCGGACGTGCCGTCGCCCGCCAGCCAGACCCCCAGTTCGAACTCGCCCATCGTGTCCTGAGTGGCCAGCGTCCAGGTACTCGCCATGGAGGCAGGTATGACCGGGAGGTTCAGAGCCACGGGCTTGACGCCCGCAGCGTACAGCTCGGGGTGCAGTATCTGGGACGTCGAATCGGGCGGATTCGCATACAGCTTGTCGATGGCGCTCCAGCCGCCATCCAGGTAGGCAGCCTGCACGAAGGCCAGGCCCTGCGTGTACGGGAACAACAGGGTGTCCCGCAGGATCGCCGGCGCCGCGGCGAGTTGCTCGGCCTGCGTTCCACTCGCTGAACCCAGGGCGAGGGAGACCAGGTCCCCGAACGAGAGGTTCTGCTGCTCCCACATCGACATCTCGAGCGTCGCGTCACCTTCGACAAGGGTCCGCCGGGCCATGTCGCGGTCTCCCTGGTCGGGAGTGTCGAGGGCCAGTTTCGCGAGCCCGAAGTTCTGATCCTGAAGGGCATGCGTGTATTCGTGCGAGAAGGTCGCTTCCTCGACCGCGCCGACACCGCCTGTATCGGACAGGACGTACATGCCCTTCGAGATCTCATCGTAGAAGCCGATCACCTGGCTCGAGTCGAGGTCCAGTTCCATCTTCTCGAGCGATGATCCGGCCGGCAGAAGCCCCAGGTGGATGAAGAGCCGGCTCTCGGCGGCCATGGCCTGGTGGTCCGTCTGAGCGGCGTTGATCTCCGTGAGCTTGGCGGTCAAGCCCTTCGGGTCCAGAAGGACGGGGGTAACGGTCGTGGTGGATTTCAGCCCGCGAATTGCCTGGACCTGGCTCTCGATCCGGGCGAATGTCGCGAGGTCCGCCTCACTGCCGCTGCCGGTCGCCAAAGGCGTGGCCGCCGGGCTGGCCGGCACGTCCGTCGGCCTGTCCGTCGGCTTGTCGGTAGCCGCATCTGTCGGGATTGGCGCCGCGGTCGCCGTCCGGCTGACGGAGCCGCAGCCTGTGGCCGTCACAGCAAGCACGAACAGAAGGGCGCAGCCCGATCGGCGAAGGAGTCGTGGTTTCATTCGCGCATTCTGTCAGACGAAGAGAGTGTTGCTCGCTCCGGTCGCGGCGGCCAGAACGGCCGGACAACGTCCTGGGCAGGCCGGCTACTTCGCAGTGGAGAGTGAGAGTCGCGTTTCTGGCGGCGCTGGAGTGCAGCCCTCTCGCAATTTCGCGCCCATTGGATCACTTTGTTGCGGTATCTTAATGATCTTGTGGTCCTCGCATTCACGTCGAAGGAATACCTTTCTCGGGTACAGACAAGACTAAAAGCATCCATCCTCCCTCCCTCCGACCGGAGGTGCCGATTGGGCAGGCGCCTCCGGTCCTCCTTTTCTGGGCCAATCGCTCAGTCAAGGACCGCAGGCACATCCGGCCGGCAGGAACGCGCCACGCGATAAGCGGCCGGGGATGGACCTGTGCAAGAATCACCGCTATGGAACTCACCTGGTACGGGCGGACGTGCGTCCGCATGCGCGGCAAAGACGCGGTCGTTGTGGCCGACGCCTATCAAGCGGTGGTTGGCCCGACGGGTCGCGGGATCACCGGCGACATCGTGACCTACAGCCATCCCGACGATTCGCCTCTGTCCAAGGCCAGGGGTCGGGCGTCGCGGGACGGCGGCACGATTATCCCCGGCAGCCTGGAAGAGGCCTTCTGTCTCGACGGTCCGGGCGAGTATGAAGTCAAGGATGTCCTGATCACCGGCGTCAGAACCTTCCGCGACGATCACCGCGGCAAAGAACGCGGCCGCAACGTGGCCTTCACCGTGGAACTGGACGGCGTCCACATCATTCATCTCGGCGACATCGGCCACCTCCTCACCGAGGACAAGCTCACCGACATCGGCCCCGTCGACGTTGCGTGCGTCCCCGTCGGAGGCACGCTCCCGCCCAACAAGGCAGCCGAGCTCGTGGCCCAGCTGGATGCCAAGGTGGTCGTGCCGATGGCGATCTGCGACGACGCGGATGCCGCCGAGGCGATGGCCAAGTTCCTCCACGAGATGGGCGTCTCCACGCCGCCGGCCGTGCAGTCGAAGTTGTCGTTGATGCCTTCGTCGATGCCCGCAGAGCTCACCACGGTGCTGTTGGAGCCTCGCGGCAAGGTCTAGCGCCGCGGAACCAGCAGGCGGCCATCCACCCAGCCCCACCAGCCGTTGACGGCTCGAACCCGGGCCCATGCGCCGGCGCTGGCGTCGACCACGAGTTCGATGTGCCCGGCCAGTTGCCAGGCGGGCGGGCGGGATGGATCCGGCGCGTCCCAGGCTGCCATCCCAACCGGCGGAACGAGATGCGTCGGCGTCCAGACCGGGCGAGCGATCGCGGGTGCCGGCGACACCGCGGGAGCCGGTGATTCCTTCGTGGCCGGCGCAGCCGCCACGGGCACAGGCGCAGCCGCCGCGGGCGCAGGCGCCGCGGGCACAGGCGCGGCCGGCGCAGGCGCAGCCGCCGCGGGCACAGCCGCGGCCGGCGCAGGCGCAGGAGCCGTGTCGGGCACAGGCGCAGCAGCGGCATTCGCCGCTTGTGCCGCCGAGGCAGCCGTCGGATCGGCCGCCGCAAGCACCGACTCGGCACGCGGATCGTCGATCCTGCGGAGCGCCCCGATGGCAGCCTTGCGCACGACCGCAGAACGATCTTTCGTGGCGACTATGAGCACGTCCACCGCGCCGACATCGCCGATTCCACCGAGCGCCTGCGCGGCGGCTTCACGCACGTCCGCATCCCCGTCCTTCAGGGCAATGCAGAGTGGCTCGACTGCTCGGGTGTCGCCGATGATGCCGAGCGCCCCGGCGGCGGCGCGGCGCAGATCCGCCCGCTGCCAGGTCTTCACCGCCGCGATGAGGGGGTCCACGGCTCGGGCCCCAATTTGCACGCACTTGTCCCACATGCCCCGCGCCGCCCAGTAGGCCGCTCCGGCCTCACCGCCGTCGGGGGTCCAGGCGAGCCGGTCGAGAGCGTCGGCCGCGGCATCGCGCGTCGCTTCGCGTTCGTCGCGGAGGGCGGTTATCAGCGGCTTGACCGCAGGGGTGCCGATCTTGACGATGAGTGCTTCGGCCGCGGCGTTGCGCACGACCTCGCTTCGATCGCTCAGGGCCGCGACCAGGGGGCCGGCGGCAGGGGCGCCGATCCGGGCGAGCGCTTCGGCGGCAGGGACACACACCCGCCAGTCCTTCAGGGCGCCGATGAGCGGCTCTATGGCACGGAGATCGCCTATCTCGCCCAGTGCCACGGCGGCCGCGGTGCGCACATCCTCGCGACCCTTGAGTGCGCCGATGAGCGGCTCGACGGCCCGCGCGTCGCCTATCTCGCCCAGTGCCGCGGCGGCGGCCTGCCGGACGATGGACTCGTGGTCCTTCAACGCGGCGGCGATGCGCTCCACGGCCCGCACGTCGCCCAGCTGGCCGAGCGCCCTGGCCGCAGCCGCCCGCACATTCGAGCCACCGTCCTTGAGCGCAGCGATCAGCGGCTCCACCGCACGCGAATCGTCGATCTGGCCCAGCGCCTGGGCAGCGACGGCCCGCACATCGTCGCGGCCCCTCAGCGCGCCGATGAGCGGCTCGACGGCACGGGCGTCGCCGATCTGGCCGAGCCCCCTGGCGGCAACCTGGCGCACCAGGGAGTCGTGATGCCGGAGGGCGTCGATGAGCGACTCGACAGCCGGCACGCCCACCTCTACGCACTTCTGCCACTGGCCCTTCGCGGCCCAGTAGGCCGCGCCGGCAGCTCCGCGATCCGGGTTCCAGGCAAGCAGATCGAGAGTCTCTGCGGCTGCCTTGCGGACCGGATCGCTGGCGTCTCTCAGGGCCACGACCAGCGGCTCGACGGCGACGGCGTCGCCGATCTGGCCGAGCATAGTTCCGGCTATCGCGCGAAGCTGAGGGTCCTGGAGGGCAACGACGAGCGGCTCAACCGCCGGAGCACCCATCTGGACGAGTGCCTCGGATGCGCCCTTGCGCAATGCCCCGTCCTGGTCCTTCAGGGCCGCCAGGAGGGGCTCGACGGCCGGCGACCCGATACGGCCGAGCGCCCCGGCGCCGGCTTCGCGGACGGCCGCATACCCGTCTTTGAGCGCGCCGATGAGGGGCGTCACGGCGCGCTCATCGCCGATCAGGCCGAGCGACCCGGCGGCGGCGGCGCGCACGACGTGATCTTCGTCGCCGAGAGCATCGAGGAGCGGCTCAACCGCACTTGGATCGCGGAGCGCCCCGAGCGCCGTGGCGATCCCAGCGCGAACCTCCGAATCCGGGTCCTTGAGCGCGGCCAGCAACGCTTCGACTGCGCGGGCATCGCCGTACCCGCCGAGAGCCTGCGCGGCATCCCGGCGAACGAGTGGGTCCTTCTGGAACCCCAGCGCCTTGATCAGCCCCGGGACGTCACCCTTGGCATCGAGCTTCGAGACGTCTGGCGGCCCGAACATTGGCATCCTTCGTCCCTCCCGATAGCAGTCTGCCACGTGCGGAGGTGCGCAGGGGAACCGCGGCGCAATCGGGCGGGATCGTCCCCGCGAGATTCGCGCGGCCAGATCCTTACCACACGAACCCTGAGCCCACCGTGTCCTGCATGGCCGCGATCATCTGCGACTGGGCGATCGCGTGGAGTTGTCCGTTCCCGTTGCCGGCGCGGCCGTTACAGGAGTGGCCGCAGGTATCGATGTAGGTGTACGTGGGCGGCTTTGCGGAGTTGTCATAGCCGACGATCGTGACGGCGTGTCGGATGTGCGGCGTCTTTGAGCCGGCCTGCCAGTTGGGGAGTCCGTGGGTGTCCAGTTCCACGACCACCGGCACACCATCGCGGCCCACATCGAGTGTCACGGCCATCTGCAAATCACGGGCCGCGGTCGGCTCAAAGCGCATGACCGAGGCGTACCAGTATTCGATCCAGCCCGACTCATCCTTGCCGGATGCCTCCCAGTTGAGCGCGGCCTGGATGCTGGTCCTGGGCGCGCCGATCGTCGGGTAGAGCGGCTTGCCCTTCGCGTCGGCGTAGACGGGCTGGCCCTTCGATTGCCAGCCGGGAGGCTGCATGACCATCCCGATGTACATGATGTAGCCGCGAGCATGGGCGGTGTACCCATTCACCTTGTCCGTGCCGGACCAGTACGTGCCGATCGGCTTGCCGTCGCTGCCGCGGACGACCGCCGGACCGGGCGAAGGCCAGGCCACGCCCTCCGCCGCATACGGATCCAGGAAGTAGCCGGCCATGCCGGTGACGTTGGGATGGCCGGTCGCCTGCTGCCAGTAGTAGAGCGCCGCGGTCGTGGCGCCGGCTTCGCACAGGTTCCAGTAGTTCTTGTCGGTGAAGGCGTTGCCCTTCGCGTCCTTGCCGCGGCCGAGCGGCTCGACGATCCAACGGGCGTAGCCGGTCTCGAGGAGGCGGGCGTTGGGCACTCGCTTGCCGGTTGAGGGATTGACGAGCGGATCGGCGGCGACGTCGAGGACGACGACCTTGCCATCCACGAGGGCGATTCGCCCGGCTGCCTTCAGATGGAGCCACTCGGCCGATTGGGCGGGCACGGGCCGGCGGGGGGCCGGCGAGTCGACCTGGTCGGTTGGGAGAGCGCCCCTTGCCGGCGGGGGCGTCGGGGTGGCGAAGACGTCGACGGATGTGAAGGTATGGCGAGGCGTCGGGGAGGGCGTCGCCGCCGCTGTTGGGGCGTTGGTCTCCACCAACCGGCCCGAGGTAGTGGCCGACGGGGTCGCAGACGCGCTCGGCGTAGCCACGGCCCCGCCGCAGCCCGACATCGAGCCCGCGAGCAGGGCGGCGGCGCAAGCGGCGGCCAGACGGCGATGAACCGAGCCCGGCCTGGATGAGCGATGTCGCGCAGCCTGCGTCATGGTGCGATTGTACGAACCCCGAGCCCGCGATCGGCAGGAAGTCAACCGCGCTCGAACACCACTCGCCCGCGCTTGACGACCGTTCGTGCCGGCCGCGTGCCGAGCCAGTAGGGAAGCTGCTCGATCGAGGGCACGTCCCAGATCACCAGATCGGCCTGCTTGCCGGGTTCGAGCGAGCCGATCTCGGCGCCGAGGCCGACCGAGTGGGCGGCGTTGATCGTGACCGACACCAGCGCCTCGGCCGGCGTCAGGCCCATCTCCACGCATGCGATCGACATGACCAGCGGCAGGCTGACCGTGGGGCTGGTGCCCGGATTGAGGTCCGTCGCGAGAGCGACCGGAATCCCGGCCTCGATGAAGCGCCTCGCCGGAGCGAAGTGATGCTTGCCGAGGAACCAGCTGGTGGCAGGAAGGAGCGTCGCCACCACCGGGCGGCCGTCCGCCGCGGCGCCGGCAAGGGCTGCCACTCCCTCGTCCGACGGCGCCCCGAGGTGATCGGCCGAGACACAGCCCATCGCACCGGCCAATTCCGCGCCGCCCGACGGTGCCAGCTCGTCGGCGTGGATGCGGAACCGCAGGCCGTACTGGTCCGCGGCGGAGAGCACGCGAGCCGTCTGGCTCGGGGTGAAGACGCCGGCCTCGCAGAAGACGTCGCAGAAGCGGGCTATCCCCTGCGCGGCGACGAGCGGCAGCTGGTCGCGAACGACATTGTCGACGTACAGGTCCGTCCCGTTCGGCGCATCGCGATACTCGGCGGGAACGGCATGGGCGCCCAGATAGGTTGGCACCAGCTGGACCGGACCTTCCGAATCGAGCTGCCCGATCAGCGCGAGCTGGCGCAGCTCCGTCGCCGCCTCCAGCCCGTAGCCGGACTTGGCCTCGGCCGTGGTGGTTCCGCCGGCGAGCATCTCGGAGAGTCGGCGGCGCGCGCCGATCAGCAGGTCCTCATCCGATGCGGCGCGCGTGGCGGCGACGGTGGCGAGGATCCCGCCGCCGGCAGCGAGCACTTCGAGGTAGCCGGCGCCACGGGCCCGCATCTGCCACTCCAGCTCGCGCGTCCCCGCAAAGACGAGGTGGGTGTGGGCGTCGACCAGCCCGGGCGTGACCAGGCCGCCCGCGGCATTGATGCGCGCGAAGTCATCGAGGGAGTGGCCGGCGGCCACTATCTGGCGGTGGACTTCCTCCGACGGACCCAGGGCGATGAGTCGCCCTTCCCAGCAGGCGACGGCCAGGGCGCCGCCCGCAACCGCGCCGCCCTCACCCGCGCCGGCGCCGCCCGACATGATCCCCGCGTCACCTTGCCCCGAGCCGACTCGCAACCCACCGACAAGCGTCGCGATGGAAGCGGCGCCGTCGATGAAGAGCCCCGGCAGCGCCGGGCCGCTCCTCTCGACACTCACTCTCCGCGGGCCTCTTCGAGCCGCACTTCGAGAGCCTGCAGCGGCGAGAAGTCGCGCAGCTTCAGGAAGCCGGCAGCGCCGGCGAGGCGTTCCGTCTGGGATATGTGCTCCGAGACGCCGGCGTGGTCGGCGACGGCGATGAGCGCCGCCAGCGGCGCCAGCCCGATCAGCTCGGACTCCGCCAGATGGACGCCGTCCGCCGCCGCCTCTGCTCGAACGGCCTCCCATACGAGCCAGAGTGGAGTCGTCCGGTAGTCGAGCAGATTCATCGACACCTGCGCCCGATCGAGTTCCTCGATCCAGAAACCGTTCGCCTGAACACGCGGCAGGCCGCCGCTCGACTCCCGGATCCGGCGCGCGATCCGCTTCGCCAGCTCGAGGTCCCTGCTTTCGAGGTTGATGTTGTAGGCAATCAGGAACGGCCGCGCTCCGACGGCCATCGCTCCGGCCGTTGGATGGACCCGTGCCGGGCCGAAGTCCGGCTCGCGACCGGGTTCGCCAATCTGAGTCTTGAGGCCCTCGAACTGGCCCCGCCTCACGTCGGCCAGCCGCCGCCGCGACGGGGAGGTCGCTGCCTCTCCGTAGAGGTAGACCGGCACTCCAAACCGCTCCGCAACGGTTGCCCCAAAGGTCCGGGCCAGTTCGATGCAGTCGGCCATGCTCGTGCCGGCCAGAGGCACGAACGGGACTACATCCACCGCCCCGATTCGCGGGTGCTCGCCCGACTGGCGCTCCATGTCTATCTCGGCAACCGCCACGGCGACCGTACGTTCCAGGGCCTCGAGGATCGCCGCGGGCTCGCCGGCAAGCGTGAGAACGCTGCGGTTGTGGCTGATGTCGCTGGTTCTGTCGAGGAGATGGGCGCCCGGCACTCTCTCGACGGCCGCCGCCAGCTTGTCGAT
This sequence comes from Chloroflexota bacterium, assembly GCA_003156975.1. Classification (GTDB taxonomy): domain Bacteria; phylum Chloroflexota; class Limnocylindria; order Limnocylindrales; family CSP1-4; genus Fen-1039. The sequence goes on from PMIE01000110.1 coordinate 16,211, forward strand.
GACCTCGATCCGGCGGCCCTCGCTGAAGTTCGGGACCGACTCGACGAGCTTCGTCACCCTGCCTCCGTACCGCGCCGCGACCGGCGTACTCAGGAACTCACCCCGGTGGGCCAACCCGTCCTGGCACGTGTCCGGCACCAAGAGTCACTACCGGTACGGTATCGCCATTCTTATCGTGGCGCTGCGACAATGCGACGGATCGCCTAATGCCCGAACACGAAGTGGCGGATAGCATGCCGCGCGAAGGAAGGGCGTCGATGGCAGGCCTGGTCAGACCGTCACTGTGGCGGCATCGCGATTTCGTGAAGATTTGGTCGGCCGCGACCGTCTCGGTCCTGGGCAGCCAGGTCACGATCATCGCTGTGCCCTTCATCGCGCTGACGATGCTCGGTGCCAGCGTCTTCCAGGTCTCCCTGCTGACCGCCGTCGAGATGCTGCCGTTCCTGCTCTTCACGCTGCCCGCCGGAGCCTGGCTTGATCGCGTCCGCCGCCGGCCTGTGCTGATTGCCGCCGATATCGGGCGCGGCGTAGTCCTGCTGTCGATTCCCGCCGCATACGTGATGGATGCTCTGACGATGTGGCAGCTATACGCGGTCGCATTCGTCACCGGTACCCTCACCGCCTTCTTCGACGTGGCCGACCAGTCGTACCTGCCCGCCGTTCTGGACCGTGACGATCTCGTGGACGGCAACGCCGATCTCCAGATCAGCTATTCGGTGGCGCAGATCGGCGGCCCAACCCTGGGCGGCAATCTGATCGCGATCGTGGCCGCCCCGTTTGCGATCGCCGTGGACGCGATCAGCTTCTTCATCTCGGGCGGATTCATCGCCGCCATCCATCGGCGAGAGGAGCTGCCGGCGCGGCGGCTGGATGAGTCGGGCCGGCCCAGATCGATGCGAACCGAGATCCTGGAAGGCCTGCGGTACGTAATCGGCAACCGCTACCTGCGTCCCATCGCCGCTTGCACTGGCACGATGAACCTGTTCGGGGCCGCGCTCTTCGGCATCTTCCCGGTTCTCATCTGGCAGGAACTCAAGCTGCCGCCGGCCTTCTTCGGGACGGTCATGGGGCTCGCCAGCGTGGGCTTCCTCGCCGGTGCCGCGCTGTCGAGTCGGCTGCCGAGCGGCATCGGCATCGGCCGGACGATCATCGTTTCGGCGGCGTTTGGGGCGCCCGCGTTTCTTCTCATGACCCTGACGCCGGAGAACCTGAGCGTCGCAGCCGTGACTCTGTTCGTCGGCTGGTTCGTCGCCGGCATGAGCCAGGTCATCTACAACGTGGCCCAGATCAGCCTGCGCCAGGCGATCACTCCGCCCGAGATGCAGAGCCGGATGAACGCCACGATGCGCTTCATCGTCTGGGGAACGATCCCCATCGGCTCGATTCTGGGCGGAGCGCTGGCCACGTTCGTGCCGGTTCGAGCAGCCCTGATCCTGGCCGCCGTCGCCTCATTCGCATCCGTTGTGCCGCTGCTCGCCTCGCCCCTTCGGTCGCTTCACGACATGCCGGATGAAGACGAATCGTCCGGAGAAGCAAGCAAGCCCGCGGCCCTCGCCACTCCCAACTCCGTCGTGGCTTGAAGTTTCGGGGCCGAAATCCGACCCAGTTAACCAGCGAAGCCGGGCTCCCCACGATTGGGGAGTCCGGCTTTCGACCGGTGTCGACCGAAGTCGAACAGAACTTGAGTGGCTAGGGAATAGCTACTTCTTGGGAGCAGCCGGGGGGGCAGGCGGCGCAGGCGGCGCGGGCGGCGCTACGGGCGGCGGCGGCGGGGGCGGGGGCGCGAACTGGGGCTGCGGTGGGTAGCCGGGCTGCTGAGGATATTGGCCCGGATAGGGCTGGCCTTGCCAGGCACCCGGCATCGGTCGGCGCGCCCAGCGCTCCGAGACCCATGGCTTACCTTCGATGAAGAGCAGGACAGCGGCGCCAACGAGGACGACGAAGTAGATCGTCATCCGGCCGGTAGCGAGCGTATCGAAGCCCTTGGCCTTCATGACGAAGTTCGCCAGGAAAGCGAGGAAAGACCACACAACCACTGCGAAGAAGATATACAGGTGCGGGCGGAGGAGCAGGAACGCCACCAGAATGGCGCAGATGCCGGAGGTCATCAGATCGATGAACCAACCGCCGCTCGTACCGCAGTGAACACCGACGGTCTGCGCCGCGGTCAATCCGGAACACGGGTCTATGGCTTGCATGGCAGTGAGCGCGTTGATTGCGTCAGCGATGGCAACGACGCCCAATAACAGTGCCAGCACGTAGCTGGGCCGGTTGATGTTGCGATCAGCTAGCATTCGCTCCTCCTCTGCGGGATTTGTGACGCACGGCGATCTTAGACCCCGCCACGGGCCACCGCTAGCCTTATGCGCGAAGTCCGATCTGCGAGGAGCGCCCGAAATAGGACGCCTGACCTAGCCCGGTCGGGACTAGCGGCCGCGAGCGCCCGACTCGCCGGCGGCCCGATCCCACAGGCTGTGGCCCAGACCTCCCGCCTCGACCAACGTGAGCGAGCCGACGGCGCCGAAGTTCCACGTCCCGATCCCCAGAGCCGAAGTGCCCTCGGCAAAGCTGCTCATCTCCGCCGCGACGTTGCCGTGAAGCGGGTAGCCGCCCTGCGGAAGAGTCTCGTTGGCCAGGAGAGTCACGGCTGGGATGAGCGACAACTCCTCCGGAGGAGCCGGGGGCTCGTCGTTCGTGCCATCGTTGCAGAATGGCTGAATCGCCAGGGTGTCGTTCTCCCAGCGAAGCAGATACTGGCCTATCTTGTCGCCGATGACCTCCACGCCCTCGGGCTTGACGATTGCCGCGAAGTCGAGTTGCTCGTCGTCCGACAGGAAACCCAGCACCGGCTGACGAAGCTGTCTCGCCGCGGCAGCGGAAGCCGCCAGCCATGCAAGCTGCTCCAGAGTCTCCTCGTCGTTGCCCAGGACGCGCAGCGCATCGACGTACCCGGACGCAAGTGGCCTGGCGGCTCGAATGACGGCGCGATCGCCGGGTACCGGCTCCGGAATGCCCAGGTCGATCAGCCACAGTCCACGGCCGACGAGCTCGAAGAGCCGGTAGCCGAACGCACGCTCGAGCGCGGTCAGCCCGGCGCCGTCCGGTCTGGCCCGGAGCAGCAGCCCCTGGATGCGGTAACCCACCCTGTCTCCCCTTGGTTCGCTCGGGCAACGAGTCTTACAAGCCTGGACTATCCAGGCTTGTTGCCGGCGCCCTCGTCTTCGAGCATCGGAATACGGACTCCACGCTGCCGTGCCACTTCGATCGCCCGATCGTAGCCGGCGTCGGCGTGACGGATGACACCCATGCCCGGATCGGTTGTCAGGACCCGCTCCAGCCTCTGGGCGGCGAGGTCTGAGCCATCGGCGACGACGACCATTCCTGCGTGTTGAGAGTACCCGATCCCCGTTCCTCCGCCGTGATGGATGCTCACCCAGCTCGCTCCCGACGCGGTGTTGATAAGTGCATTTAGGAGTGGCCAATCCGCGATCGCGTCGGAGCCGTCGCGCATCGCCTCAGTTTCGCGGTTCGGGGACGCAACGGATCCCGAGTCCAGGTGGTCGCGGCCGATGACGATTGGCGCGGAGACGGCGCCCGTCCGGACCAGTTCGTTGAACGCGGCTCCGGCCCGGGCCCGCTCGCCGTAGCCGAGCCAGCAGATCCGCGCGGGCAGCCCCTGGAACGGCACTCGAGCCTCGGCCATCTCGATCCATCGCCGAAGCGACTCATTTTCGGGAAAGAGCTCCAGGATGGCCCGATCCGTGGCCAGGATGTCCGCCGGATCGCCGGAGAGCGCCACCCAGCGGAACGGCCCCTTGCCCTCGCAAAAGAGCGGCCGGATGAACGCGGGGACGAACCCGGGGAAGTCGAAGGCGTTGGCAACGCCCGCGGCCTGCGCCTGGGCCCGGATGTTGTTGCCGTAATCGAACGTGATCGCGCCGCCCGCCATGAGCCCGAGCATGGCCCGGACCTGCTCGGCCATCGAGGCCATGGCTCGGCGGATGTATTCGTCCGGGTTGTCGCGGCGCAATTCCGCGGCGGCCGCCACGGAAACCCCCGCCGGCACATAGCCGTTGAGCGCGTCGTGGGCCGAGGTCTGGTCCGTGACCACGTCGAACCGCTCGCCCCGCCGGACCAGCTCGGGCTCGACTTCCGCCGCGTTGCCGACCAGTGCAATCGACTCCGCACGCCCTTCGGCCGCCGCGGCGCGGGCCCAGCCGAGGGCTTCGTCCAGCGAGCGGGTCATCCGGTCCACGTATCCGATGTCACGGCGCCGGGCTGCCCGAGCCTCGTCCACCTCGATCACCAGCGCCACGCCGCCGTTCATCGTCACGGCCAGCGGCTGCGCCCCGCCCATGCCGCCGAGGCCGGCCGTGAGAGTTACTCGGCCGGCCAGCGAACCGCCGAAGTGCTGGCGGGCCAGCTCCGCGAATGTCTCGTATGTGCCCTGGAGAATCCCCTGCGTGCCGATGTAGATCCACGATCCGGCAGTCATCTGGCCGTACATCGTCAACCCGGCCCGCTCCAACTCGCGGAACGTTTCCCAGTTGGCCCACTTGCCGACCAGGTTGGAATTGGCGATCAGGACTCGGGGAGCCCATGGGTGAGTGCGGAAGACGCCGACCGGCTTACCGGACTGGATGAGGAGCGTCTCGTCGTCCTCGAGGCGCCGCAGCTCTCGCACGATCGCGTCGAATGCGTCCCAGCTGCGCGCAGCGCGACCGCTCCCGCCGTATACGACAAGGTCATCCGGGCGCTCGGCCACTTCCGGGTCCAGGTTGTTCATCAGCATCCGCATCGCTGCTTCCTGGGCCCAGCCCTTGCAGCTGAGCTGCGGGCCGCGCGGAGCGCGAACGGGACGCGGGCCGGCGTGTTTGGCCGGGCCGGCTTCGATCGCCATCAGAGGCCTCCGAAAAGGTTGAGCCGGGCTCGACCGAGCGTTCGGCTCAGTGTGCTCCGCTTGCCACGGTGCGGCTACGTATAGATGGCGCTGATGAGCCTCCGGCCCAGATCCAGCGGGCCGAGACCGAACATGGACAGGACCACTCCGTTCCCCAGGGAGAGCGTGTATACGACCGGGCCGCCGCCGCATGACGACTTATCTACTATCCAGAAGTTGATCGTCTCCTGGCTGAAGTCGGCGACGCCGGATGCCTGAGAGCAAGCCTGGGCGGCGTAGTCGCCGATCCATGATTCCAAAGCGTCCGGAGCATCCGAGGCGCCCGGGGCCGGCTTGAGGTGCCCGATCTCCAGCACCAGCCAGTTTTCGGTGGCGGGATCGCCGATCCGAGCGGCCGCAAGTCTGTCGAAGAGACCAGACCGATCGGTATCGTCCATGTAGGCACTTTCGTTGTCGGGGTCTTCTACGATCGGGTAGGCGTCGACCGACTTCGGCAGCCTCGCCAGAAGGCTCGGGTCGATGTGGAGGCCGTACTGGCCGATCGTGCCGTTCGCCCAGGGCGTCGCGCCGATCGGAACCTGCGTGAAGAACGGCACGGTCGGCGTCGCCGTGGGGCCGCAGGCCGCCGCGGTCAGCGCCGCCACCACCAGCATTGCGGCCAGGGCCATCGCCGTTGCGCCGGGCCGGAGTCCGTGGCGGACGGGGCGGCGTCCTCCCGCGAATCGCGCCGGACGAATGCTCGGCACGGCCTCAGAGATCACGTCGCACCACCGGATAGCGATCATCGTCCACCGCCAAAGTGAAGCCGGCGCGAATCCAGAACTCGGGTCGCGCCGCCGGCGTGGTGTCTTCCTTCGCCGGTGCCTCCGGATAGGCCTCGACCGCGGTGAAGCCCCGGCCGCCGAGGTCGATGCAGGCGGCCTCCACGAGCTGCAGGGCGTAGCCCTCGCGGCGGGCTTGCTTCGTTGTCGCGATGCAAGTGATAACGGCCGGAAGGGGAGCATCCGGAAGCTGCGGATACAACTGGCGCAGCCGCAACGCCCGAGGATATGCGGAGAGCGGACCGAACTGGCAGTAGCCGGCGGCATCGCCGTCCACGAGCAGCAACTTGGCGTAGGACCCGAACACGCCCAGGCCACGGCCGAGGAGCTGCAGCTTGCGCGGAGCCTGGGCGGCGATCCTCGGCCGGCCGGGGCGCTGCGGCGCGAACGGGTTGTCGTCGGGCGGTTCCGACAGATCGTCCAGGAACGGATTTCGGGCGGGCGCGGCGGATGAAGCCGAGGCGAACGGATTGGATGCAGCCTTCGGGGCCGGCAAGAAGGGGTTTGAGTCGGCCCTTGGCGGCGCGAACGGATTGCTGGACGAGCCGGCGGTCCGCTGGTCGGCCGAACCGATCGAGCCGGCGCCGAGCCATCCCGGGCGGGTGGTCTTGGCGCCGTGATCGACGTCTTCCCAGTAGTCGCAGGTGCGATGGTCGAAGGACGGGTCCGCGCACGGCGGCACCAGCCCAAAACGAGCCTCGTCGGTGACGTCCACGATTTCGATGCTGGCCATTGCTTCCCCACTTTACGGCAAGGGGCCAATACGGTGCCGTGGCGTGGCACCCCTGAGCAGAATGGCGGCTAGACTCGACGGCGACATGGCCACTTCGACCGCTGCTTCCCCTTCGCCCGAGTCCGGCCCGCGCTGGCGGCGAGCCTTGACGCGCGGCATCACGCGCAATGTCGTGGCCCTCGGATTCGTCAGCCTCTTCACTGACATCTCCAGCGAGATGCTCGTCTACGTAATCCCGCTCTACCTGGCCAACGTGTTGCTGGCGCCGGTCGCGGTGATCGGCCTCATCGAGGGCGTGGCCGAGAGCACCGCCTCGATTCTCAAGCTGGTGAGCGGCGCGCTCTCCGACCGGCTCTCCAGGCGGCGGCTGCTTGTTGGGATCGGCTATGGGACATCGGTCGCGGCAAAAGCCCTGTACCTGGTGGCTACGGTCTGGCCGGTGGTGCTGATCGGGCGCGTGGGCGATCGGTTCGGCAAGGGGATTCGGACTTCGCCGCGCGACGCGCTCATCGCCGACTCAACGGCCCCCGAGAACCGGGGAGTGGCGTATGGCCTGCACCGGGCCATGGACACGACCGGCGCATTCGCCGGGGTGCTGGTGGCCGCGGCCGTCATCTGGGCCACGGAGGGTGCCGCAACCAAGCTGACCGGCGACGCTTTCCGGATCCTCGTCCTGCTGGCCCTCGTGCCGGGCATTCTGGCGGTCGCCACGATCGTGGTTGGGGTCCGCGACGTGAAGCGGCCGGCAGTGGCCGCCGAACCGGCGGTCGCGGCCCCGAAGGTGGCGGCGCCGAGCCTGCGCCGACGGATCGTCGGTGACAGGGCCCAATGGCGCAGCTTCTCGCGGCCCTTCTGGCTCTTCATGCTCGCCAACGCCCTCTTCACGCTCGGCAACTCGAGCGACGCCTTCCTGGCACTCCGCTCTCAGAACCTCGGCCTGACGCTGCTGGCGCTGCTGCTGACCATCGTGGCCTTCAACGCCACCAACGCCATCGTGGCCTGGCCGGCCGGCGCCCTGTCGGATCGAATCGGGCGACGCGGTCTCATCGCCGGGGCGTGGGCCATCTACGCAGCCTGCTATGCCGGGTTCGCGATCGTCACTTCGGCCGTGTGGGTCGTGCCGCTCTGGATCGCCTACGGCGTCTACTACGCCCTGAGCGAAGGGGTCGGCAAGGCGATGGTCGCGGACCTGGCCCCGACGGAACTGCGAGCCACCGCATTCGGCATCTTGAACGCCACACAGGGTCTGATGATCCTGCCCGCTTCCGTGATCGCGGGTCTGCTATGGAGCCTGATCGCTCCGCCGGCCCCGTTCTGGTTCGGGTCCGCGTGCGCCGCGGCCGCGGTCGTGCTGCTGATGACTACGGTTCGGCCGGGCGCGAGGAAATAGGCTCGACCCGTTCCGGTGGGGGTATGTCGCCAAATCGAGCCGCAGGGTGGGACGCCGTTCCCTCACGTGCGACCGCGAGGCACGGGCGCGCGGCGAGGGCGTAACGTCAGCGTACGAAGCCCGGCCGACGGGGCAAAGGCCGGTAGAGGTCCCGAGAAGTCCCATCGAAATGAAAAGCGCGCGGCCCAGGGAAGGCCGCCTTCCGTTTGCGAGGTGTTGATGTGCGGCCACTAGACGTCCGCATCGAGGCCGCTCTGAGAACATACGATGAAGACTGCCGGTGGGATCTGATCGCCGGCATTCTGACGGAGTGCCCGGACGACGTCCTCGAGGAGGCCGTCGGTCTGCTTGGAAGCAACCTGGAACGCAGCCGGACGCTCGGCGCGGATCTTCTGGGCAGGCTCGTCGGCATCGAACCGAATTGCCGCCCGGTCGCCCTCGATGCCCTGCTCGCCGCGATCGCCGCCGAGACCTCCTCCGCCCCCAAGGCTTCGATCGTGGCGGCTCTCGGGCATGTCGACGATCCCGGCACTCTGGGGTTCGTCTTCCCGCTGGCCGACGATCCCAGCGCCGAGGTTCGGCTTGCCGTCGCCTTTGCGGTGGCCACGATCAGCCCGCAGCCGCTCGCGCCGGAGGCTCGCACCGCGCTGATAAGCCTCTCTCGAGACTGCGACCCGGAAGTCCGCGACTGGGCCACGTTTGGGCTGGGCACTCTCTCCGACGCTGACGGCCCCGACGTACGGGCCGCCTTGCTGGCGCGAGCCGAGGATGCAAGCCACGAGGCGCGCGCCGAGGCGCTGTTTGGACTCGCCGTCAGGCGAGACCCGCGCGCCGTGCCTCATCTGATCCGAGCGCTGCAATCGCCGCTGGTCGGCGGGCTCGAGGTGGATGCTGCCGCGGCCGCGGCCGACCCGCGGTTGCTGCCCGCGCTCTGGGCCCTTCAGCAGGCCGGAGCCGCAGACCAGGTCCGCCTCCGTCGAGCCATCGATCGGTGCTCGGGGCGAGATCGGCCGTCGCTGCTCTCCTGACCCGCGCGATTGACGGCGGTGCCGCCCTATCCGACCAGATCGACGAGCGAGCCCTCACGGACAAGGCGCGTGGCCGATTCGATGTCGCTGCCCTGCATTCGATCGCGGTCCAGATGCGACACGACCGAGCGCACTCGGCGGTGGGCTTCCTCGACACCGGCGCCGGGCCGAACGGTCGAACCTTCGGCAGCGATGCCGGCGAGTCGGAAGTCGAGCGCCTGCGCGGCAACCAGTAGCTCGATGGCGAGGATTCGCTGAACGTTGGTCAGCACCGCCATCGCGTGGCGCGCCGCAATCGAGCCCATCGAGACGTGGTCTTCCTGATTGGCCGAGGTGGGGATCGAGTCGGCGCTCGCCGGATGGGCCAGAACCTTGTTCTCGGAGGCGAGCGCCGCGGCCGTGTACTGGAGCAGCATCATCCCCGACTCCAACCCGCTGCCCGAGGACAGGAAGGGCGGCAGCCCGCCGTTCAAACGGGCATCGACCATCAGCGCAATTCGCCTCTCGGAGATCGCGCCAAGCTCTGAGATCGCCAGCTTGGCGAAGTCCATCGCCAGCGCGATCGGCTCGCCGTGGAAGTTGCCGCCGCTGATGACCAGCCCTCCGCCCGTGGCCGCGGCACTGGCGTCGGCCACTCCGCCCTGGGGGAAGACGAGCGGATTGTCCGTGGCCGAGTTCAGCTCCACATCCAGAACGCCGCACAGGTAGTCCAACGCATCGCGGCAAGCGCCGTGGACCTGGGGCACGCAGCGCAGCGAGTAGGGGTCCTGGACCTTGTGGACCGAGGCGTGATGGCTGGTCATGAGCGTGGAATCGCGGAGCATCCAACGCAGTTCCGCGGCGACGGCGATCTGGCCGGGATGCGGCCGCGCGAGCTGGTAGGCGGCCGCGTAGGCGACGTCGGTGCCGAGCAACGCCTCGCAGCTCATCGCCGCCACCGCGCTGGCGGTTCGAGCCAGACGCTGTGCGTCCGCGGCCACGAGCGCGCCGATGGCGCTCATCATCTGGGTGCCGTTGAGGAGGGCAAGGCCCTCCTTGGCTTGCAGAACCAGTGGCTCGAGGTTGGCCGTGGCCAGGGCTTCGGATGCGGCGATGACGTGCCCGCCAACCTCCACGTGCCCCCGGCCTGTGAGTGGCAGCGCCAGGTGGGCCAGCGGGGCGAGGTCGCCGGAGGCTCCCACGGACCCCTGCGACGGCACGACGGGGTGAATGCCCAGCCGCAGCAGATCGCAGATGCGATCGATGACAACGGGCCGGCAGCCGGAATGGCCCAGGGCTAGAGTGTTGGCCCGGAGCAGCAGCATCGCCCGAACGACGTCGCGCGGCAGCGGCTCGCCCACGCCGACGGCGTGCGATACGAGCAAGTTCTCCTGGAGGCGCGCCGAATCGGCTGGGTCGATGAAGGTAGTGGCCAGATCGCCGAAGCCGGTGGTCACGCCGTAGACGACCTCTCCGGCCGCGACCAGACGCTCTATTACCGCCCGCGCTTCGTCCACGCGGACCCGAGCTTCCGCACCGAGCGAGACGCGCCGGCCTCCGCGCGCAACCGCTTCCACGTCCGCGATCGAAAGGTCGGCGCCGGTCAGGACCAGCTCCGCTTCGCCGGCGAGTGGCCGGCTCGTGCCGCGCGAGTCCGGCAGGTGCCGGTGCGGTCCGAGGTCGGGAGATCTGGGCGTGTCGCTCATGTCGATGAGGATAGTCCGCATCGCCTTGGAGGGCCCACATTACTCGTTACCGGCACCGGGACGGGCGCGGCGTCGACCCTTCGCTCATGTGAGGCGACGGTTGAGCCGCAGACGAGGCCCCAGACGACGCCCCGGCCGCTCGGGTATCCTGCGGACGACCTGCGGCCACCTCCGCCGATCGAAACGCCGTCATCCCAAGAGCGAGGCCCCAGTGCTCGGCTTCATCGACACAGCAGTCATTCCGTTCCTGCACGACCTCTATGCGGCGGTCGGATATCTCGGTGTCTTCCTCACCATGGTCGCGGAATCGACCATCGTGCCCATCCCATCCGAGATCATCCTGCCGTTTGCCGGATTTCTGGTCAGCGACCACAGCATCGAGCCGCTGACTCACGATGAGTGGAACTTCTGGGTCGTGGTCTTCGTCGGCGTCGCCGCAAACACGGTCGGATCGCTCTTCGGCTACGCCCTCGGCGCAAAGCTAGGTCGGCCCTTCCTGGATCGCTGGGGCCGGTACCTGCTGGTCCGCAAGCACGAGGTGGACCAGGCCGAGCGTTTCTTCGCCCGCTGGGGCTCGCCGACAGCCTTCATCAGCCGTCTCCTGCCCGGCATCAGAACGGTCATCAGCTTCGTCGCCGGTGTCTCGCATATGCCGATCAAGCGCTTCGCCATCTACTCCACCCTCGGCGCAATCCCGTGGACGATCGCCCTGGTCTATGCCGGTACTGTCCTCGGCTCGAATTGGACCAGGATCCGCGACGATCTGAAGCCGTTCGACACGTTGATCCTCCTGGCGTGCGTCGCTGCCGTCGTCGTGTTCGTGGTCTGGCGTCTGCTTGGCGGCGACTCTGAGCCCGGCCAGGCGGAAGCCCAATAGGGCGCCGCGCGTTGGAGGTCGCATGAGTCCGCTGCCCGGTGGTTCGAATCCGGAGCCTGACGCCGAGGTCGGGCCGGCTCGGATTCGCCAGATGGCCCATTTCGACCCGAAGGTTGCCCAGACCAAGCGGCTGATGGCGCATCCGGTCCGTCGAGGACCGCTCGGAGCACTGGACCGGGCGCTGGCCGGCCTGCGACCCAAGGCCTCGCTCCTCGACGAGGATGAGGTTGCGGCCCCGGCCACCCTGCCGGCGCGGTTGGTGGCGGGTCGAAGAGGGAGAGTTATCGCGGGCCTGGCGGCCCTGCTGGTTGTAGCCGCGGTTGTTGGCTCGGTGGTTCTGCCGGGCAGCGGAGCGGCGCATCCTTCCGCGAGCGCCACCGCAAGTCTCGCGGCCAACGTGGTCTCGCCCGATCCTAGCGAATCGGCGTCGCCGAGCCCTTCGGCCTCGCCCTCGGCCGTTGCATCACCGTCGGACTCGCCCGGACCTTCCGCCTCACCGTCGGCGACGCCCGTCAAGACTCCGGCCAAGCCCTACTCCTTCGTCGCCCTGGGCGATTCACTCACGGCCTGGCCGGAAGGCGATCCGTGGCCGACGCGGCTGGACGCCGAGGACGCCCGTCTGCGCCTGGCTCACAACGCCGGAATACCCGGCAACCTGACTTCAGAAATGCTGGCCCGGCTCAACAAGGACGTGTTCGCGTACAACCCGAGCGTCCTCTTCATCCTCGGCGGCACCAACGACTTAGGGCGCAACGTGAGCTCGGCGACGGCCATCGCCAATCTCAAGTCCATCATCATCGCGGCGAAGGCGAAGAAGATCCGCGTCTACCTGATCACGCTGCCGCCTGAGAGCCCTCCCGGCTCCGTCAAGGGAATCAACAGCTTCAACGCCTCGCTGCTGAACCTCGCCAACGCCTTCCGAGTTGTCTTGATCAACATCCACGATGTCCTATCGACTTCGACGGGCGTCTACCAGAGTAAGTACACCACCGACGGCATCCACTTCACCAGCCTCGGGGCCCAGGTGGTTGCCAACACGATCTACGCTCGGGTCCACCGTCTGGGGTACTGATTTCGCAGGTTCTTCCAGTCGACCCCGCGCTACCATGGCAATTCGACCGACCGTCTCGCCGAAGCCACAAACACGTGAGGGATCCGTTGACTGCCGCCAAGCGCCCGCTGCCTTCACTCCCCCCGATCCCGTTCCTTCGCGATCCCCGGGTGCGGCTCCTGCTGACGAGCGGGTCGCTGCTCTTCACCGAGCTGATGCTCATCCGCTGGATCCCTTCGACGGTCAAGTACGTCGGCTTTTTCACCAACTTCCTGTTGATGGCGAGCTTCCTGGGCATTGGGGTCGGCATCCTGCTGGGCCGGTCCGGCCGTAAGCTGGCGGTGTCGCCGTTCGCCTGGCTCCTGTTTGGTGTCGTGTTGCTGGTGCTCGTTGCCCACCTCGACGTGCAGGTCAAATCGAGCGATGAGGTCTTCTTCGGGCTGGCGGAGAGCACCTCGGCGGACACGAACTTCGTCGTGCTGCCGATCGTCTTCGTCCTCGTCGCGGCCCTGATGGCGGCTCTTGCCTTGCCCCTCGGGCCGCTCCTGAAGAGCCAGCCGCCGCTCCAGGCCTATGCCTTCGACATCGCGGGGTCCATGGCCGGCATCGCGGGCTTCACCATCCTCTCGGCCATGTGGACCCCGCCGCTGGTCTGGTTCGGCGTGGTGGCCGTGCTGCTGCTGCTTCTTGGTCTGGGCGCCGGGCTGGGCCCGTGGTCGCCGATCAGCGGCATCGCGGTTGTGGCGGTTCTCTACCTGGCCTTGCTCCAGCAGGGCTGGGGAGCGACCTGGTCGCCGTACTACCGCATCAACCTCTACGACGCCGTCGACTCGAGTGGAGTCAAAGTCACCGGCATAGCGGTCGACGGCATCCCCCACCAGGGAATCTGGCCCGGCCAGCCTGGTGAGAAGTCTTACTACCAGATATACAACTGGTTCCCCGCCAGGACATACAACGAGGTTCTCGTCGTCGGGGCCGGAACCGGCAACGACGTTGCGGTGGCTCTACAGCACGGTGCCGGCCATGTCGACGCCGTCGAGATCGACCCGGCCATACAGCAGATCGGCGTGGATCAGCACCCGCTCAAGCCGTATGCGGACCCGAGGGTCACTCGCTACGTAAACGACGGGCGGGCCTTCCTGCGCACGACAACCAAACACTACGACCTGGTGATCTTCGCCCTGCCCGATTCCCTGACGCTCGTCAGCTCGACCGGAAACGTCCGGCTCGAGTCGTTCTTGTTCACGGTTGAGGCGTTCGACTCCGTGCGAGATCACCTGACCTCGGACGGCACGTTCGTTCTGTACAACTCCTACCGCGAGCCGTGGCTGGTCACGAAGATCGACTCGATGCTCCAGACGGCCTTCACCACGAAGCCGATCCTGCGCATCTTCGACGCCGAGCAGGCGGTCTTCGCCGATGGGCCGGCCGTGGCGGCGCTCAACGGCGCGGCGCCTCCGGGCGACACAGTGAACCCCGTTCCGGTGGTGGATGGGCAGGCGCCAACTCAAAGCACCGACGATTGGCCGTTCCTGTACCTGCGTGAGGCTTCGATCCAGCCTCACTATCTGATCGCGCTTGCGTTCGTGCTCCTGTTCGCCTTCTTCTCCGTCGGCGGAGCGGCGAAGTTGACGAAGACGCCGTTGCGCGGGTTCAGCCCGCACTTCTTCGTGTTGGGCTCGGCCTTCATGTTGCTGGAGACCAAGAGCCTGGTCAGCTTCAGTCTCCTGTTCGGGACCACGTGGCTGGTCAACGCCCTGGCCTTCTTCGCGATACTCGGGACGGTGCTGCTCGCCATCCTGGTGAACTCGGTTCTGAAGGTCCGGCGCTCGCGGCCGCTGTATGTCCTCCTGTTCGCGGCGCTGGTGGTGGCGTTCTTGCTGCCGCCCGAACAGCTGCTCATGGATCCGCCGTGGCTGCGCTACCTGCTCGCGGCGGTCGTGGCGTTCGCGCCGGTCTTCCTGGCCAACCTGATCTTCACCTTCTCGTTCCGTGACACGAAGATCGCGGACATGGCCTTCGCCAGCAACCTGCTCGGGGCGATGTTGGGCGGCGTCATCGAATACGCGGCCCTCATCACCGGATACAGGGCGCTGCTGATCGCAGTGGCGGTCCTGTACGCGCTGGCCTGGCTCTTCGCGAGCCGCTACCGACGATTGGCGGACGTGGGGCTGAGCGCGGAGGCGAGCTAGAGGCGGCGGCGCGGCGGCGCGGCGGC
>PMIE01000127.1 GCA_003156975.1 Chloroflexota bacterium
CCGACGCCCGAACGTAGGGTCAACGCCGACGGCTCGTATTCGAGCCTCCGATCGGAGATCGTCGAGGGTCTTCGATACGTGGTGGGGAACCCCTACTTGCGGATGATCGCCGGCTCCACTGGGACCGCCAACCTCGGCTCGAGTCTGGCCATGTCGATCTCGCCGATCTTCCTGTACGTGCAACTGGGCCTGACGCCGGGGCTCGTCGGCGCAGCTTTCGGTTTGGGCAGCATTGGAATCCTCGCAGGAGCAGTCTCGGCGGCGCCACTGTCCAAACGCTTTGGGGCGGGCCCGGTCATCGTCGGGTCCATGTTCGCCAGCGGACTCGCCGACTTCCTGTATGTACTGCTGCCGAGCCGGCCCATCGTTGCCGGCACGCTGCTGTTCGGGGCGATCTTCGTGGGCGGTCTGTGCTCCGTCACCTACAACGTCAACCAGGTCAGTTTCNNGAGGTTCATCGTCTGGGGCACGATGCCGCTCGGATCTGTGGCCGGTGGCCTCCTGGCGTCGTTTCTCCCGTTGCGGACAACGATCCTGATCGGCGCCCTCATCGGCGCCACGGCATTCGTGTGGCTGCTTGCCTCCCCGGTGCGCTCGCTTCGCGAAATCCCAAACTCGAATCGAGACGTAGAAGCCACCGCCGGCTGAGCGGACTCGGTCCGAAGCTGCCGAATCTGCCGAACCGGGGGCCGGGACGACGCCTCGGGCGGACTCCACTTTCAGGCGAATCAAAGGAATTGGCCGACCTTTTGGCGGAGCGCGACATCCTCGGTCCGCACGGCGGAACCATCCCGACGAAAGCNNGTGCGTGACCACACCGCGTAGAAGTGGTCGGACGAACCAGGAGATCGAGATCATGCGCAACATCAGGTGGACGTATCTGACAGGCGTTGCCCTGGCAGTGGGCCTTGTGGCGAGTGCTTGTTCATCGGCCGCGGCTACGCCTTCATCGGCCGCAGATACGCCCTTCAGTGCGGTCGCGGGCGCAACCGCGACGGCAACCACCACGTCTGGCGATCAAGCATCAGCAGCCACGCTGACGCTCGCCTCGACCGACGGCTCGATGGGCTCGTACCTCACCGGCGCCAACGGAATGACCCTCTATGTCTTGACCACCGACACCGCGGACACGAGTTCCTGCAGTGGCTCGTGCGCAACGAACTGGCCGCCCCTGACGGTTACCGCCGGAACTACGGTGTCCGGCCCATCGGCCGCCATGGCCGGTTTCGCAACGATCGCCCGGGCCGACGGCTCCACTCAGGTCACTTACAACCACATGCCGNNTAGCGGGACCTTAGTGAACGCCTCGCCGGCCGCCACGAGCGCCGCTGCCGCGCCCACCACGTCATCCGGCTACTAGCCCGTTCGGCCGTCGGGCGCCGTCGTGACAACGGCCTGATTTCACCCAGAACCCGCCGGAGCCCGACCGGCGGGTTCTCTACTGTCCGCTGAAAAGTACGGCCGCGAACGCTTCGGCGATGGCCCGATAGCCGCGCGCGTTGGCATGAAAGTCCGGACCCAACGGCGGCGGAGCGGCTCCCCTGGTCCACTCGCATGCCCTGGCCACATTCACGGGCACCCGCCCGACTTTCGGCAACTCGACGATCGTGTCGAAGTCCGTGGTCCTGAAGGCGCCTTGGACATCCGCCAGTTGCAGACCGAACGCCCTGTAGATTTCGCGAATGTGTGCGTTGATGGGCACGATCGCGTCCCAGACGGACACCTTGGCGATCTCACGGCCTTCGGGTCCCTGAAGCCACAGCGTTAGGAATGGGTCGTAGATGGTCATGCCGACAATGGGCACCTGAGGCCCGGCCGCACGTTGCAGTCGTTCGAGGATCCGGGGTAGGTTGCGACTGATACTCGCGAGGCCCACCGGGATGGCTTCGACCGTGTAGGCGGGGATGTCGTTGAAGCCGATGTCCAGGGTCACGAATTCAACCGACCCTCGATGCTCTCTCAGGAAGCTGACTGCTTCGTCCAGCTGGCTGCCGTGAGGGTACGAGGTCAGGCCGCCGCCGATCATCGTCGTCGTCGATTCGCCCGGGTAGCCCAGGTTCACCGTCCGAAGATTCGGCAGCGTTTGCCGGGCGATGGCGGCAAGCTGGTCCGCATAACCCTCGTTCGTGCGGAACTGCGTCTCCTCGCGGCCGGTGGGCTGTACGCCCGTCGCGAGGGAGTCGCCCAGGGATAGGTAATACGTCGGAGCGGAATCGTCGAACGCCATAGCCCGGCGAGCCTAGCAGCCACCACGAACGGTGGGTGTCGGGCCGCCGACACCCACCGCACATTCGCAGCCGGGACCGGCGATACTGAGCCCCACAAGATCCAATCCCCTCCGAGCGCAACCCGGGCCGAATCGTGAGGCGGGCAGATGGCTCGGCTCGACTGTAGGGAGGCGCTCGCCGGTGCTCGACGCGGCCCAGGGAATCGAGTCTCTGGTGGACGGCACGCGTGTCGAGGCCGGCCCGTCGCACGATAGCGACGGTCGACCCATGAAGCCGATGCCCCTGGCGCATTTGCTGCGGATCTCGCTCTACTGGCTGGGCATCTCGGCCGTCTGGAGCGGCATCCTCGACATCGTCAACAACCGCCTCCA
>PMIE01000081.1 GCA_003156975.1 Chloroflexota bacterium
GACCAGGCGCGTTTGGATGGGGCCACGATTGCCCTCGTCGTTCCTGAGGACGTGCGGCCGACATCGATCGAGAAGCGCGCTGCCGACGTCCTGGTCTACGGCCCTTCGGCCCCGGCGCCGTATGGCCTCCTCCTGGCGCTCGCCGGGGCGGACATTCCGGATGTACGTCGGATGGGCGTGATCGGTGGCAGCGCCGCCGTCTTCGAAGCCGGTCATCGGGCCGGGGCAGGCGCCATTGTCGGGGTGGCGGAAGGCAGCGCAGGCCGGGGGTCCCTGCTTGGCGGGCAGCCGGACAGAATAGTGGCGCCGGATGAGTTCGCGGCAGTGGACGCTTCCTTCTACGGAAGCCGGCGCCCTCACCGTGAGCGGGTGCTCCTGAATCCCGGCCCCGCTGTCGTGAGCGACCGCATCCACCGAGCGGTGGCCGGTCCAGACCTCTGCCATCGCGAGCCAGAATACGAGGCGCTGTTTGAGCGGATCCGGGAGAAGCTCAGGGCCGTTGCCGGCATCGGGCCGGATTGGCAGCTGGGCCTGATTGCCGGCTCCGGCACTGCCGCCATGGAAGCGATGACCGTCGGCGCGGTTCGGGTAGGGCACAAGCTCCTCGTTTGCCGAAACGGCGTCTACGGCGAGCGGCTAGCCACGATAGCCGAGCGTCACGGTATCGAAACCGTGAGCATCCGCGCCGCGCAAACCGAGCCAATCGACCCTGCCGAAGTGGCCCGCGCGCTGGATTCGGACCCGCTTATCGACGCGGTGGCCGTGGTCCACCACGAAACGACTACCGGACTGCTCAACCCCGTTGCGGAGATCGCCTCTCTTGCGGCGGCGCGCGGGGTGCGTGTGGCCGTGGATGCGATCAGCTCACTCGGTGCCGAGGAGTTGACCCTGGCCGGCAGCGGCATCGATTTCGTGGCCTGCACTTCGAACAAGTGCATCCACGGGCTTCCAGGCGCCTCGTTCGTACTGATGTCGCCGGAGGGGGTTGCGCGAGTTCGCCAAGTTCCGTCGCGGTCGCTCTACCTTGACCTTGCCGCCTACCTGGACGCCCAAGCCCGGGGCAGCGTGCCGTTCACGCCCTCCGTGCCGGCCGTCTACGGGCTTGAGGCCGCGCTCGACGAACTGCTCGACGAGGGCATCGCGGCCAGGCGAGCCGCCTATCGCGCGCGCACTGCGTATCTCGATCGGGAGTTCGCGCGGCTTGGTCTCGAGCCTGTGATCGCAGCACCGCATCGATCTTCGTCCGTGCGGAGTCTGCCGCTGCCGCAAGGCATCGAGTACGACGAACTCCACGATGCTCTCAAGGCCGAGGGCTACGTGATCTATGCCGGACTCGGAGACGCGGCCAGGACGAGCTTCCGTGTTTGCACGCTTGGCGCATTACAGATCGGCGCGCTCGAGGGCTTTGTCGCCGCGCTAGAGCGTGCCCTTGCTGCCGCCGGCGTTCCGGCAGCGATTCCAGCCTGATCGAAAGGGACGGTCGACATGAAGCAAGGTGATGCGGGCAACGGGCAGCTGACCGTGAGTCCCGTCGCGACGCTCGAGGACCAAGGCGCCGACCTGAACGGCACGATCGGTCGGCGGCGTCTGCGTGCGGTAGTACTCGACTGGGCGGGGACGAGCCAGGATTGCGGCTCCCGGGCGCCCGTGGCCGCCTTCATCGAGCTGTTTGGTCGTTTCGGGATAGGGATATCCGTGGCTCAGGCGCGCGCGCCGATGGGCATGTTCAAGAAGGACCATATTCGGGCCATCGGTTCCGATGCGGATGTCGCGCGATCCTGGCTGCGCCATCACCATCGGCCNNGGCTACCCGAGGTCGGCAGGATCGATCGCCGCCGCTGCCGCCATCCGCCAGGGCTTCGTAGCCGACGTCATGATCTGTGCCGACGAGGCGCCGGCCGGCCGGCCCGAACCCTGGATGCTGCTCCGGGCGATGGAAGCGCTGCGTGTCTACCCGCCGAGCGCGGTCGTCAAGGTCGGCGATACGAAAGTGGATATCGGCGAGGCGCTCAACGCCGGAGCTTGGGCCGTCGGCGTTTCCCGAACCGGCAACTACGTGGGCCTGTCCGAGGAAGAAGCTGCGGCTACGCCGCCTGCGGAGCTGCAGGTAGCCGTCGCCGCAGCGGCGGAGACGCTTCGCCGAGCAGGCGCCCATTACGTGATCGAATCGATCGCGGACCTGCCCGCCGTTCTCAACGAGATCGAAATCCGGCTAGCGGATGGCGAGCGGCCCTGAGTCCTCCGGCGAGCGGCCCGTGAGCACTTGTTAACGAGCCGCTAATGGACCGTTGCCCTGGCAAGCCGACACTGCCGCCATGACAGCATCCGACGGGAGCACGATTGGGGTCCGCGGTCAACGTGCCTCGGCCCAGACTACGCGGTCGGGGCTGATCGCAAGCGGGCTACGGCCGGGCGGTCCGTGGCTGCTCGCGTGCGATTTGGACGGCACCCTGCTCGATCCCGCGAAACTGCTCAGGCCCTCTGTCCAGCGGGCGGTTCGCGCCGTCCGAGGCGCCGGGGCGGCTGTGATCCTGGCCACGGGCCGGTCGCCATGGACCGTGACCGCAATTGCGCGGGAACTGGATCTGCGCGGGCCCCAGATAATGATGAGCGGCGGCCTCTACGCCTCCCCGGTAAGCGGCGAGATCGTCTGGGCCCGACAAATGTCGCCGGCTCTGGTTGACGAGGCGATGGCGTTCGCGGACCGGCTCGGGGTGAGGCCCTTGATCTGCTGCCTCGACGGCCACGTCCTTGTCAGCCCCATTGGTGCGGACGCCGTTGACGACGTGCCCGACTTTGCGGTTGGGCCAAGGCTGCGTGTCGTTCCCACTTCGGCCGACGTCGAGGTCCGCAACCCGATCCGCGTCTATGTCCGGACCGGGCCCGCCCATCATCGACGAGCACTGGCCGCAGCTCGGGCTTGGTTTCCGCCCGCGCGGGCCTCGATTGTGTGGAGCGACGAGTTCGGGCTGGAGATCCTCGCTCCGGGCACAAACAAGGGTCAGGCCCTGCGTCGAGTGGCTCGAGCGATGGGCATCGGCCGGGATGGGGTGGCCGCGATCGGTGATGGCCCCAACGATCTAGAGATGCTGGCGTTCGCCGGTCGCAGCGCGGCTATGGCGCCGGGTTCCGAGGAACTCCGTACTGCAGCCGGACTGGTGGTTCCGTCCTCCGCCGACGACGGCGCGATCGAGGCTATGCGTCGCTTCTTTCCAGGCCTCGATCTTGCAGACGAGCCGGAGACGAGCCGGCGCATCTTGGGAGCGGCCGGCGATGAGCCGGGGCCGCACCAAGACGAGTCGGCGGCATAAGCGGATCCGGAGGAGCGCCCCAAAGTGCTATCGCCCATAGATCCTGTTGCGGCCACCGCTGCCGGGACGGTGCGCCGGAACCG
>PMIE01000016.1 GCA_003156975.1 Chloroflexota bacterium
CACGTAGCGCGATTCGTAGTCGGCTGAGTCGTCGGCCGGCTCCCGATCCGGGCCCTCAGGTGCGTGCGTGTTCAGTGCCACGAGATCCCCTCTTATGAAGCCGCCCCACAAATCACACGAACTACGAGAACGGCCCTGCTGTCTTCGCAATCGCCGGGGACGGCGAAGGGGACGGTACCACCGAAGTCGACGGCGAGGACGGCACAGACGGCGACAAGGACGGACTCACGACGATCGGAGATGACGCGGCGGCCGGAGGTTCGGAGGGGCTCACCACTGCCGACGGCGTGACCGACGCAAGCGGCCCGCTATTCTGGCGCCCCCCAAATGCCGGCAACCCCAGGAATAGGGCGATCGCCACGATGCCCGCCCCAATCGACAAGCCCAGGCGCAGGCTGATCCGACCGGCATCTCGAGGCGTCGATCGCCGATCGGCGAGCAGCGCTCGCAGTGGCGGTGCCGGTTTCACCGCTACGTCGAGATCGGCGGCATACGCCTTCATTCGCGTCCGCAAAGTGACTTCATATGCCGTGTTGAGACTGTCGACTGTCATCGGTCGAATACCTCCGGCCGCTTCCGCAAGGCCGCAATTCCACGGGAGACGTTGGTGCGAACGCCGGCCGGCGACAAACCCATGATCCGGCCGATCTCGACATCGTCGAAGTCGAACAAGAACCGCAGCACGATGGCCTCATGCTGGCGTCGCGACATGCACTCGCGAAGCTGGTCGAACCAGACGGCAGCCTCGGCCCTGCCGAGCGAGTCGGTGGACGATGGTGGATCACCAGCCCCGGCGAGCGAAAGCCAGCCGAGCACGGGACGCTTGTGGCGGTCGATTACGATCCTACGAGCGATCAGAAAGAGCCACGCCAGAGGGTCGCCCACCGGACCGCGGCCTGCCTGCCAGGCGCCGTAGGCCCGACGGACGGTTTCGGCCGCCACGTCCTCGGCGTCCTCCTGATGTCTCACGAGAACCCAGGCGTACCGACAAAGCCGCGGCCAGGCAGCCACGTACAGCGCTTCGAAAGCAACGTCCGAAAACGTAGTTCTAGCCGGAGCGACTCGAACCGCGTTCATCAATCTGGGCGCCATTGCGTCTTCCACACTGAGATAACGACGCGGGCGGGCAATTTGTGTCACTCGCCCACTCCCGACTTTCGCCCCTTCAGCCTCCCGGCCACCTGAGCACGCGTCGGCACGCCGTCGAGACCAACGCCCTCCACGGCACACGATCCGGCCGCCGCCGCGAACCACAGTGCACGGGGCGTGGCCCGCTCGCCGGAAAGGATCCACGCGGCAACGAGGGCGGCCAGGAAGACGTCGCCCGCTCCCGTCGAGTCGACGACGCATTCGGCGGGGATCGCTCGGTAACGCCCGAGCTCGCCCGCCGTCATGGCCACGCCGCCGGCATCTCCGGCCGTCAGAATGATCGACGCCTCCGGAGCCAGTTGCCGCAGCTGGCTCAGGGTGGTTCCGGGTTCAAGGTCGCCGACGCTGGCACAAACCAGCCCAGAGGTCGCAAGCAGGTCCGACGGATAGGGCGTCACCCGCTTGACCCAGCCGTCGTCGGCAAATTCGCGCAGCAAACCCTGCGGCCCAACCGCGACGCGAGCGCCCCGTCCGGCTATAGACGCCCATTCGTCGTCGATCTCACCGGCGACCGGTGCGAACAGCCAAGCTTTGGCGTCTTGCCATCCCGGTGGCAACGCTCCGACGGGCACGTAGTCGCTCCTCGAGAGCCAGCGCTGACGCCGCCGGCCGTCGATCTCCAGGTTGTCGAAGACCGGCCCATGCTCCAGCGCCGCCAATCTGAGGTCGACCCCGGCCTCACGGAGCAAGCCGAGCTCCGTCGCTACGGCGGCCTCGGCGTCCACGCCCAATAGGCAACCGACGTCGAGCCCCAGGCGCGCACCGGCCAGCGAGCAGTAAGTCGCCGCGCCGCCGAGTCGCCAGCCTCGCGGCTCAGTCGAGGCAATATCTCGCGATGCGGCGCCCACGACCACAAGTTCGGGGACGTGCTTCGACGCTTCCGAGTCGTGGATCGAGGGAGGGTATACTCGGCCGGTTTCCAGCTGGCACCTCCTTGGAGTCGAGCCGTGTTCTATTTCGAACTTCGCGAAGGTGACAATGACGTCTTCGCCGAACTTCTTCTCGCCCGCGAGGAGGAGATGGATCCTGAGTCATTCTTCGACCTGGTGCAATCTATCCGCCATCGCGTCCAGGACACCTTCACCCACGGAACGCTGATCGAGGCAATCGCCGAGGAGTTGGAGCAGGACCACGCCTTCGTGGCCATCGTCGACGAGCGCCTGACCGCGTCGGTGAATGTGTCGACTATCGATGACGACAACTTCCTAGGCAGCCTAGAACCCGAAGAGGACGCGGACGAAGACGGCGTCGACTACCGCGGCATCTTCGTTGAATTCCACGGTGACGGCAGCCGGCCCAACTAAGACGCTAGCCGTCAGTCGGCGCGAGTGGCGCGGTCGGCGCGATCGAGACCGGAGACGCCTCCCAGCGCGAAGCGCAGGACGGC
Organism: Chloroflexota bacterium; assembly: GCA_003156975.1. Classification (GTDB taxonomy): domain Bacteria; phylum Chloroflexota; class Limnocylindria; order Limnocylindrales; family CSP1-4; genus Fen-1039. The sequence goes on from PMIE01000016.1 coordinate 2,537, forward strand.
CGCAACCGCAAACGCAACTGAAGCCTCGACCCGGCCCACGAGCATCAGCCCCAGGGCCGCGAGGCCGAACAGCACCGCCTCGGCACCGATAAGCCACGGGTGTCGCAGACGCCGTTCCGAACGCGGAGCCAGAAACACGCCCCACACC
>PMIE01000141.1 GCA_003156975.1 Chloroflexota bacterium
GCCGTCATTCGCGCGGCGCGGCCGGCTATCCCGCGACCGTCCCACAGATCGTGCAGAAGCGCGCGCCGGCCGGCAGTGGGGCGCCACAGCCGCTGCACGCACCTGCGGACTGCTGAACCGGGGCGGCCGCGCCGGGGGCGAGCGGTGGGCGCGGAGCGGAAGCAGCCTGGGCGGTGCCGGACGCAGCGGCGCCGGACGCAGAGGAGCCAGCCGCGCCTGAGGCCGGCGAACCCGGGCCGGCGTCCGGGGCGACGTTCACGATCACGGGGCCGCCAAGCCCCTGACCGCAGGTCGGGCAGATGACCCATGCCGGATCCTCGACGACCTTCTGGCAGTTCGGACAGCGCCTTGGGGCGAACGGATCCGCCTGACCGCAGAACGGGCACGCGGCGACGGCCCTGTCGATGAACTTCTCGCAGTACGGGCACGGGTGCTTGAATGTGGGCATCGTCCGCTCCTCTAGCCTGCTATGCCCGAAGGCTTGCTCTGCTTGACCGCACCGGCGCCGGGGCCGCTCGCTCCCGCGTCGGTCGAGTCGCCGGCCGCCGTTGTGTCCGAAGTGTCATCGCCCGAGTCGTCGACCGCTCCACCGGAGTCCGAGTCGTCACCGCCGCCATCGCCACCGGCCGCCGAGATCGCCGATTCCTGAGCCTTGCGGCCGGGCCACTCTGCCGCCTCATCGGTGGCGGTTCCGTGCCAGCGAATCAGGTCCGCCACGGCCGCGGCCCAACTCGCCTCGCTGCGATGAACGATGCGGGCCACGAATCGGTGCCGCGCCCATGCCAGGCTCGGCAGGACCGCAAGAGCGAGACGGTAGCGGAGGTACTCCGGCAAGCGGAGTTGATCGTCGGGCAGCGCCATCGGCTCACGCAGGAAGCGGCAGTCGACCAGCGCCTCGCTGATGTCGCGGACGGCCTGCTCCGCTGCGACGCCGAGTTTCTCGGGCGGCTCGCCCATGTACCGCGCCCGCGGCATGACCCGAAAGAAGTACGTGGCGTGGGCGCCGGCCGTGACCAGCTCCAGGGCGACGAGGTTTCCGGGCATGGCGATCAGGAACCAGATCTTCGGGTCCGTGCCGCCCGGATCGACAGGCGACATTGCAACCCATCGAGGCGCCGCCTTGCCGGCAGTCGAGCACAACGACTCGTAGCTCTGGGCGAACTTCGGCTCGCCCAGAACAGCCGTCTCGATGACGGGCCAGCCGGTATCGCCGAATGCCTCGGGGCGAATTGGGCGGCCGTCCACGAGCAGATCGGAGGCCTTCTGCCGCACTCCGAACGGGGCGTCCGGCATCAACTGGTCGACGAAGCCGGCCGCGTCCGCGAACGCGCCGTCGCGCAGCTTGGCCAGGCTGTCGTGGAGGCGCGTGCTCGCCTGCCCGAGGCCACGCAGCGTCAGGGTTCCGGGATCGCCGTCGATCTCCACCTCGCCGGGATTCGGCGTCTTGACAGTGGCGATTGACGCGCGCCGGAAGTGGATCCACGTTGCGCGCTCGTCCAGCGGGCAGACGACGAAACCCCACGGCTGGACCACCAGCTGGCCAACCCCGGCAGTTGCCGCGGCCGGACCATCCGGCCCGGGACCGAGCGGCCCGCTCGTGGGCGCCCAGGCGAACTCGACGAGCTCGGCCGGATCGTCGGGCACCTTCACCAGGCCGTCGGTCAGGCGCTGCTTCAGCCGCAGCTCGCGCAGCAGCCGAACCATTGGCCCGAGCCGGTCGGCGAACTTCTCGAGGATGAAACTCATCGCGTCCGAGCCTTCGCCCAGGACGAGGAGCACGGTCGCCTGCTGGATGGCCAGCATGCTGATGTCGCGGAAGCTGGCTCGGATCGGCCGCGCAGAGCCGATCTGGAGAGTCAGACCCACCGAATCGATGCTGACCGTCGCATCTTCGGACGTGGTCTTGGGGCCGGCGATGCGGCCCTCGCCGTGGATATCGATCGTCTGCAGCTTCTCGCCGCCGCCATCGCGGGCGGCGTCGCGGCCGGTTTGGCTGCGGACGTCCCGGGCGTCACGGCCTCCCACTCCGGCGCCCCTCGGATCGCGGGCATCGCGACCGGGCGCGCCGCCGAGACCCGCGCCGCCGAGACCCAGCGCGCTGGCGAGGCCCTGCAGCTGGCTCGGATCGAAACCACCGGCCATGCCGGCCGCACCTGCCTGCCGGGGATCCCGCGTATCGCTGCCCATTCGGCCTCCCAACTTCCCCGAACGCACCATCGTCGTCGAGGTTCCAATCGTAGCCACTGCGCGGCATTCCGGTGGGGCCGAACTGGGCATCGCGCCCGGGTCAACCGCATCCTTGCGTCCTTGCGCAAGCTGTTGTAGACTACGGACATGCTCGATGTCGGAGATCTGGAGACTTCCAGGCAGCGGAGTGCGGCGGTGGCCAAGGCCCTCGCCGACCCAAAGCGCCTGTGCGTCCTGCAGTCCCTCGCCGCCGGAGAGCTATCGGTTCGCGAGTTGTCCGACACCGTCGGCTGCCACGTTCCTAATATGAGCCAACACCTCGCCGTGTTGCGGAACTCGGGGCTCGTCCTGACCCGCAGAGACGGCAATGCAATCTACTATCGCCTTGCGGATCCCCGGATCCTCGAAGCGTGCCGGCTGCTCCAGTCGATCGCCGGCTGAGCCCTCGAAGCCGGCCAAGACCGTCAGGTAGAAAGGACCACACCAGGTGGCCGAAGTACAAGCAGTAACCGACGAGACGTTCGAGCAGGTCGTGCTGAACGCCGAGCGGCCGGTCATCGTCGACTTCTGGGCGTCATGGTGCGGTCCGTGCCGGATGGTCGCCCCCGAGCTAGAGAAGCTGGCGCAGAAGTACTCGGGCTCGATCGACGTGGTCAAGATGGACGTCGACGCCAACCCGGGCGTTTCTCAGGCCCTCCAGATCATGACTCTCCCGACGATCGCATTCTTCCGCCCCGGCCAGCCGCCGATGGCGGTTGTGGGAGCGATGCCGGCCGAGCAATTTGAGGCAAGATTCGGCCTTTCGCAGTACGCTACAGCCAAGCCCAGTTAAGTCAGGGCTTGGCCCAAAACCGAATACCAAGCGGGACCAACCCCTCGGTCCCGTTCCTACGACCCCGGCCTACCCCCTCAGGCCGGGGTCGTGCTTTGTCCGGTAATCGGTTCGAGAGCGCTCGAGCGAGCGCTAGTCGAGCGCGGAATGGTCCTCGACCGGCTCCCCGGCGAAACGCCATGCAGTTTCGAACCAGGCGATGGCGCGGTCCGCCGCGAACGTGTCCGTCGCGACCGACGCGAGCGCCACCCATTCGGGGCCGCGGGCAGAACGCGACGTTGCGGCCGTTCGCAACGCAGCCGCGACGATCTCCTCGCGCAGTCTGAAACTCAATCCGCCCGCCTCTTGCGCGGCGAATACCACCCCGGCCCGCACGTACTCGACTCCATTCCCTACCGGCCGCTTCACGACGCCATCCAGTTCGCCGGCCAGCCTATCGAGCGCGGCAATCGGGCGCTCGACGTGCCCCACTCCGTTGCCCTTTGGGCGATCCTCTGTCATTGCGTGAACTCCTCGCGCCTGAGCCGGTACAAGACGGTCCGTCGGAGCGGATGACCGACGGGCACGCTCGGATAGTCGAAGTCTTCCGCCGGATTGCGGTGCATCCCTATCCTCTCCATGACCCGGATAGATGCCTGGTGGCCGACCGCAGTGAAGGAGACGATCTCGTCCAGGTCGGCATCGATGAAGCCGAAACGTAGCGCCTCGCGGGCGGCCTCGGTGGCATAGCCGTGTCGCCAGGCGAACTTGTCGAAGCGCCAGCCGACCTCGACGCACGGAGTGAAGGGCGCCTCGAACGTCTGGTAGGCCAGGCCCGTGAACCCGAGAAACACCCCGTCATCGCGCCGCTCAACGGCCCAAAGACCGTAGCCGCGCTCGTCGAAGCGGGTCTCGATGCGGTCGACGAGAGCGTCGCTCTCCTCGCGAGTCAACGGCCTCTGGAAGTGAGCCATCACCTCCGGATCGGAGTTGAGACGGGCGAACGGCTCACGGTCCGAGTCACGCCAGCGCCGCAGGATCAGGCGCTCGGTGGAAAGGGAGGGTCCAGGATCGGGCATGTCGTCGACTCCGCAGGCGGCGGCGCCTCAACGCCCGGAGGCGGCGAGGATGGCCCGCAAATCGTCCGCATGGTCCGCATAGTGCTCCGTGGTATTGCCCAGAAGCGACTTGAGGTGACTCGAGTCCTTGAGCCATCGCGCTTCGGGGACCACCGTCAGGTAGCCGCGAAGCTCGCCCGGCAGCGTCGAGAAGCGACTGCGCACATCGTCGATCGGAAGGGCGGCCCATTCGGCCTGGTAACGCGCATTCAGAACGTCGCCCTGTGCTTCCCAGTCCTTGCCGATCGCCTCCAATTGGCCGAAGGCCGGACTGATTGGGCCGACGGCGAGCTCCCTCGCAATTCGGAGCCACCACTCGATCCAGACGCCGAGGTGCGCCATCAGATCCCGGCCGGTCCAGCCGTGAGCACCGTCCAGCGGTTGTTCGAGTTGTTCGTCCGTGAGTTTGAGAAGCGCCTCGAACGGCCGAAACTCGTCGCGTTCTTCCTCGAGAAAGGAGAGTCCGTCTGCATACATGGCCCGATGGTAGCGCGGTCCGAGGGTGAGTGGTGCGCGGACGCGCCGGACTTAGGGCTTGTTGGGTACCGCTCGTTGGAGCCATTGCGATCGCGGGCATGACGGATAGCTTGGGCAGTGGCCGCCGACACTGGTGTAAACAAGGCGTCACGGGCGTCGGACACGGGCCGGATCAATCGCGACCTCCGCATTTGAGACGAATCGGCGTTCGTACGAGGAGGCCGCCGGACCCGACCACGACCCGAGCAACCAGGATAGTCGGCCCGTCTGGACTTCAGTCGGCGGCCGCCAGGACTCATCCCCCGTCGGGGGACTCGGAACGGCTCGCTCGGGCAATCCGGCGAGCCGTTCCCCATCTCAGCCTCGCTGAACGATGTTGTCCAACCGAGGGCGGTTCACGGGCGTGTACCCGAAATACCGCAGCACCACTCGGGCCGCCAGGCTCGTTTCCGGCTCGCGATCGATCGTGCGGACGATCCATTCCAGATACGTGGGCTCCATCACCGCCACCTCACCGATCGTCAGGCCGGCGAACTTGCCGAACCGGAGACGCGTCTCCAGCGCGTCGGGGATGGATGGCAGATCGGCGTCCATCGAGGGTCCGCGGCGCCGATAAGTCGGCCCGGTTGGCGTGGATGCGCGCGGCGGTTCGCGCCACTCGACCTCCCGCGGCCGCGGCGGCAATCCGGGGAGTGGACTGCGATCCTGAGGCCGCAGAGTTGAGTTGCGCGGGTGCAGCAAGGCGCTGGTATCGATGCGGGCCGTGACGGGCCGCGTATACGGCCGCGGAATCCAATCGGGGCGATCCGGGGCGGCGCCGGCGTGGTCGGGCGCGGCGCCGGGGGCGGTCGGGCGCGGGCCCGAACCGGCGCCACCGGGTCGGGCGGCGTGCGCGGCCGCGTCACGATGGATGCGCCGTCTGGCCGGGTCGCGAAGCTCCTGGTAGGCGGCGTTGATCTCGGCCATGGTCCTGTTTGCCCGCCGCTCGACGGCCGGATCTCCACTCGCAACGTCGGGATGATGCTGGCGCGCAAGGCGGCGCCAGGCGCCCTTGATCGCATCGGTCGAGGCGTCGAGGGGCAGTCCCAGAACGGTGAAGGGGTTCCGTGGCATCCCGTCAGTCTACCGGGCCGGCCGCGGTTGGCGGCAATTGGCGGATCGGCCGCGATCGACGGGGACCGCCGCGGACCCGGCCGGCCCGCCCGAATCGCCGCTGCCTCTTGACAGCCCGGCCCGCGTGGCGTCCCCTACCCTCATGCCACAGAACAAGCGCTCGAATGGATTCCGCTGGCTCCGGCTGGCGCTCGCCGCCGGAACACTGACCGGTGCCGCCGCCGCATACAGGTTCGCGCTCAAGTACCGCGAACGGGTTGGGCTGCCACACAGACATCCGGTAGAGGACTCGCCCGCCAACTACGGGTTGGCTTTCGAGACTGTCGAAATCCCGGCCGGCGACCACTCCCTCGCGGGGTGGTTCGTTCCGGCGGAACCGCAAGCTGCGCCCTCCAAGCGACGCCGGGCGGCAGCCAAAGCGCCGGCAGAAGCGCCGGCGCAGGTCGCCGGGTCGGCCGCACCGTCGGCCGACTCCTCGGCACCGGCACAGGCCACGCCAGCCGCCGAGCCCCGCCCCGCGATCGTCGTCGTCCATGGCTGGGAGTCCAACCGCGGCCGCACCTTCGCCCACGTTCGATACCTCCACGCCGCCGGCTTCCACTGCCTCGTCTTCGACGCTCGCGGCCACGGCGACAACCCGCCCGAAACCCTCCCGGTCAACGTCCCGGAGTTCGCCGAGGACACCGCCGCCGCCGCACGCTGGCTCGCGGCCCGGCCCGAGGTTTCGGCCGTCGGCGTCATCGGTCACTCGATGGGCGGCGCCGGCGCGATCGTGGCCGCTTCTCGCGAGCCGGAGATCCGGGCAGTGGTCAGCCTATCCGCGCCCGCGGACCTGGTCTGGATGACCCGCAGGACCTTCGAGATGGCCGAGCTGCACGTGCCCGATTTGATCGCCACTCCCCTGGCCTGGTTCACGGCGGCCGTGCTGCTCATTCCGAGACGCCACTCGGTGGAGGAGGCCAGTGCCGTCGTGGCCGCGGGCCGATATCGAGGTCCGCTGCTGCTCATCCACGGGGCCCAGGACCGCGGCGTTCCGGTGGAGCATCTGGGGCTGATCGAACTTGCCGCCCTGGAGAGCCGCGATGCCGAGGACGCGCCGGTCGAGTCGCTGATCCTCCCCAACTTCGGACACCGCTGGCTGTACGAGGATGCGGGCTGCCGCCGCAAGATCGCCGAATTCCTGGCGCGGTCCCTGGGCGGGCCCGTTGCGCCGGAGACGGCCGGCGATCGAGCTGCCGCCTGCGTCGTCGAGCGCCCGGCCGATCCGGTCTACGGGTTCGGGGCCCAGGCCACCAAGACGCCGCCGAGCGATCTACCGATCTACGAGAACTGACCGGCGAGTCGGGGCGCCGACGGCCAGCTCGCCGCCACGCCCCGCCGCCCCAAACGGAGACCGAAATGGACACCTGGCAGGCAATCGACACCACCCGCGCAATCCGTAAGTTCGCCGACCGACCGCTCGAGCCGGAGCATCTTCACCGCATCCTGGACGCCGGCCGCCGGTCCGGCAGTTCCAAAAACCAGCAGAACTGGGACTTCATCGTCTGCACGGACCGCGCCCATCTCCAGCAGCTATCCGAGGTTGGGCCGTATGCGCAGCACATCGCCGGCGCCGCCGCCGCGATCGCCCTGATCGTGCCCGACCCCGCCCACCACGATGCGCCGCTCTCGGTCATGTGGGACCTTGGCCGCGCGGCCCAGAACATGACCCTCGCCGCCTGGGAGCTCGGCATCGGCAGCGTCCCCGCCACGGTCTACAACCAGCCGCTTGCCCGCGAGCTACTCGCCTACCCCGCCGACCACTGGTGCGAGTTCATGCTCTCGTTCGGCTACCCGCTGGATCCGGCGGCGTTGACCTGGGACAAGCGAGCCGGCGGGCGAAAGCCACTCGATGCCGTGGTTCACGTGGAGCGGTGGTAGCCCCCGCCCACGAACGAGCACGGCGACCGCAGCCGCAAGCGCGATCAGACGGGGTAGCCCACCAGGTAGACGTACTCGAAGATCGCGGCGCCGGTGGAGGCCGTGCCAATCTCCCAGGCATAGTCGGCCGAGCTCAGCTCTCTGGTCATCGACTCCAGTGCCCGCGGCGAATAGACCCGCAGGAGCGAGACGACACCGTCCCAGCACGTCGCGAGTGGCACGATGGGAATCAGGTAGGTCCACAGGAGGCGAGACCAGGACCGCGGCCTGATGAACGGCGTCATGAGCACGTATCCCAGCAGCGTGCTGATCGGCGCCAGCGCTATCAGGATCGGCGCCCAGGGGAACGGCACGCGAACGTCGAAGACGCCGATCGCGGAACGCTTCTCGAACGCGTCCCGCAGTATCGACTCCGCTTCCGCGGGCCTGAAATGGTGGAAGCTCTCGAAGAGCGTGCGAATCCCTGCCAACGCCGGGGGCACGTCCAGCGCGTCCACCGGCTCCGTGACGTACTCGACGTTCGCCCGCGAAGTCGCGTCCCACTGGCGGAGCGCCGCCGGATTGGGGTACTTGTCGGTCAGCTTGACGCTGGCTGGCCAACCGGCTTCCGCGAGCTGCCGCTGCAGTGGCCTCCAGGGACCCGCGCCGCCAGAGCAGAGATCGACGATCTCGGTCGTTCCGGCGTGCCGCATGGCCTTGATCAGGAGCGGCACCAGGCCCGCCTGCCCCGAGCCGCGGGTGGCGACGAACTGCAGGTAATCCGTCTGCACGCGGCGAAACACCTGCGGATACCAGGGTAGATCGGTGAACTCGAAGAGGTGGAGGCGCCGCACGCGATGTACCTCCCTGATGCTCGCCCGTCACTACGACCTATCGGTTATCAGGATACCGGCGCGGAGCATCGCGTTGGCGAGTATCGGCGATTGTTCCTGAACGCCATGGTGGTCGACGGAACAAGCAGGCCGACTAGAGCCGGCAAGGTGAAAGCCAAGGCAATTGGGGTCGCCTGGTAGTAGGACCGACCGCGGACCCGTATCGGCAAGCAGACAGTCGAAGCGTCTTCGAATCAAATCGGCCGCCCCGGAAACCCGGGGCGGCCGACACTCTTTGGCGAGGAACCTCCGGCTACTCCCAGCGGAACGACCGCGCGGAGATCGCCAGACAGACGACGAGCCAGGCGGCGAGGATCCCGGCATCAACGGCCAGCGGCGCCACCTGGGGGGCGTTGACCATACTCTGGCGCAATCCATCGCCGAGGTAGGTCAGGGGCAAGAGGCGCGCCACGGACTGGAGGAACCCGGGCATGAACGTGAACGGGAAGAAGATGCCCGACAGGAACATGAGCGGCATTTGAACGACCTGGACCACGCCCGTGGCTTGTTCCTCTGTCTTGAGGAACGAGGCGAGCATGAAGCCGAGAGCCAGGAAGGCGCCCGCGCCCAGGAAGACGAAGCCGGCGGCCAGGACCAGGTTGCCGACGAGCTGGACGTTGAAGACGGCTATGCCGACGCCGAGTATCAAGACCGTATCGACGGCCGCCACGATCAGTCGCAGGAGAATGTTGCTGGCCACGAGCTTCCAGCGCGCAAGCGGCGTCGCGCCAAGGCGCTTGAGGATGCCCTTCTCGNNGCGCTGCTGGACGAGCGGCACGGCAGCAAAGACGCCCAGCTGCATCAAAGCCATTGCCAGGATGCTCGGGACCAGATAAGTGACGGTCGAAACGTTGGTGGACGCCAGGGTGAGCTGACTGACCGTGACCACCTCGGAGCCGTTCGCCAGGGCGAGGTTGAAGCCGCTGGCGATCTGCGCCACGGCGCCCTGGACGACCTGGGCGGTCTGGGTTTGAGCCGGGTCGGTGTACAGCTCGATAGCGGCCGACGACTTACCGGGCGTCTTGGCGACCGCGGCCTCGAGGCCCGACGGGATCACGATGATGGCCGAGATGTCGCCGTGCTGCATCGCGGTCTTCTCTTCATCCAGAGTGCCGTTCTGAAGCGTTAGCAGCGGCACGCCGGCGAATGCGCTGCGCAGGCCCATCGACGCCTGGCTGTTGTCCTGGTCCACGAACCCGACGGCTACCTTGCTGTCGCCGCTGCCCGAGAAGAGCACGCCGAACAGGAAGACGAACATGATCGGGAAGAAGAAGGTCCAGAAGAGAGCGGCCCGGTCGCGTGTGAGTCCCTTGAGGTTCGCGACCGTGAGGCCGAGTAGTGTCTTCATCGTTCGGCTCCTAGTCGCGCAGCGCTCGACCGGTCAGGTCGAGGAATACGTCTTCAAGAGTGGCCTGGCGGATGCCCAGGTTGCGGGGCTCAAAGCTGAGCTCGTCGGCCATCGCCAGCAAGCCGCCGATCGTCGCGGGCACGTCCTTTGAATAGAGAACGGTCTGGCCGTCTTCGACCGCAGCCCGGGTCACGCCGCCGAGCTTGCCCAGCCGGTCGGACGGCAGCTTGGCGTTGCTATCGAAGAAGACGGCTCGCTCCTTGAAGCGACGCCCGATCAGGTCGGGAACCGTACCCATTTCGAGAATGCGGCCGTGGTCCATGATCGCCACGCGATCGCAGAGTTCGGTGGCCTCCTCCATGTAGTGCGTCGTCAACATCACGGACTTGCCCTTTGCCTGGAGACCCTTGACCAGGTCCCACAGGGAGCGGCGCGCCTGCGGATCCAGACCCGTCGTGGGTTCGTCCAGGAAGACAAGGTCCGGATCGTTGACCAGGGCGAGCGCGATCGAGAGACGCTGCTGCTGCCCGCCCGATAGGTCCATCGAGCGCGCCTTGGCCCGCTCGCCAAGGTCGACGGCATCTATCATCTGCTTGGTGGGCACGCGGTTCTTGAAGAAGCTGCCGAAGAGGTCCAGCAGTTCCGCAACCGTGAGGCGCGGGTAGAGCGAAACGCTCTGCAACTGGACGCCGATGCGCTCCTTGATCGAATCGGGATGCTTGCAGACATCCAGCCCGAACACTTCCACCGTGCCCGAGTCGGGCGGGCGCAGGCCCTCCAGGACCTCGATCGTGGTTGTCTTGCCCGCCCCGTTGGGGCCGAGCATGCCGAAGACCTCGCCCCGCGCGACCTCGAAGCTGACTCCGTCGACGGCCTTGACGTCCCCGTAGTACTTCTTCAGGTCGGCGACGCGGATCACGGGCTCGCCGCTTTGCGTCATCTCGCTCCTTGATTAATGCACCGGCGGCCAACGGACCCGGCATGTCGTTCGCGATTATCGTTGGGCCGGCCGGGGAGGCCGTCCGCCTTGGGAATGATCGCCTCTCGGCCGGCCGAACGATCGACACGACCCTAGCGAGGGTGCTCGAGCAGCATGTCCGACGATCGGGTCCCCAGTAACCGGAAGCCGAGCCGCTGATAGAGGCGAATCGCTCGCACATTATCCGCGTAGACCCCGAGGTACACGAGGTCGATTCCGGCGGCGATGGAATCCCGCGCCAGAGCCAGGGTGATCAACTTGCCGAAGTCACGCCCGCGCCAGGCCGGTCGGGTCCCGATCGAGGAAATGTAGCTCGCGCCGTCGAACGTGTAGCGCTCGCCGGTTGCCACCGGCTCGCCGTCCAGCCGAAGCACATACGCATGGAAACGGGGCTGCTCCAGGGTCAGGCTGATCTCCCCGATAAGGCTGGGCCAGCGGACCTCTGGGATGTAGAACGCCTCGCCGATAACGAGCGCGAGGGCTTCGGCCAGGGCGGTCCGATCTGCCGGAGAAGGTTGGTTCCAGCGCTCGAGGACCGCGCCGCGCGGCATCGGAACGTCGGGGATCGTGGCCGGGTCGCCGACCAGGAGCATGTCGTAGCCGCCACCCTGGTCCACGAAGCCATTTGCGGCAAGACGCTCGACCACGTCCGACGGCGTGCTCAACCCGGGAGTGACCCACAGGAAGGGCTTTCGGTCGAGAGCGGCAAATAGCTCAATTGCGGCGGCGAGTCGCGCATCGAAGGCTCGCGGATCGTCGGGCCAGCGAATGCCCGTCAGTCGATTGAAGAACGGCTCCTTCTCGCTGCCGGAGAAGAGCATCACGGCGTCCCCGAAGTCGCGCCAGCCGCGGCCCGGAATGGCAATTGCCCGCGCCGGATGGATCTCCAGGAAGCGAAGTGTCTCCGGAGTCAGGCCAAACCAGGGTTCGGGGCCGCTTGGCAGTGGCATGGACCCAACCTTACGGGATCGGGCGAGGCCGCACGGTGCGCCGATGGCATGCCCCGCGCCAGAATTGCCCGTCCAAGCGAAAACCATATGCGAGCCGCTAACATATTCACGCGCACCGGTCTCGCCGCCTCTTCGACGTCGGGACGGCCGGCGCCACGAAGTCTGAGGAATTGCAAGCCACATGCGAGCGCTGGCGCGTCGGGTTGGACTTGGTATGGCCGCGCGGGGAGACATCTCCGATGCGATCGATTGGACGCGGCGGGCGCGCGATGCCGGCCTCGACTCCGTCTGGATCCACGACTCCTATTTCGAGCGCGACGCCATAACCTACGGGTCGGCAATTGCCGGGGCCCTCTCGACGGATCCACCCAGCTCGTTCCGACTCGGCCTTGGGGCAGTCAATCCGTACACGCGCCATCCCGTGGTGCTGGCCATGACCGGCTCCGCTCTTGACGAGTTGCTGCCGGAACGCATCGTCATGGGCCTGGGGACGGGGCTGCCGCTGCGCCTCGGCCAGATGGGGATCCCCTACTCCGGGACCGAGGCCGTCGGCCGGGTGAGCAATGCCATTGACCAGCTTCGGGCGCTGTGGGCCGGCGAGCGGCTGCCTTCCGCTACGCCGGGGCTGCCGCCAATCCAGCCGATGTTCCCGCCGGTGCACCGCATCCCGCTCTTCGTCGCCGCCTACCGCAAGGATTTCGTGGAGATGGCCGGGCGGAAGGCCGACGGCTACCTCGCCCGCCCTTGCGAATCGATCCCGTCGCTGCGCGGCATCCTGGAGCGGCTCGACGCCTCGGCCACCGCCGCAGGCCGCGATCCCGCCGACATCGAGACGGCCGCGTACCTGCTATCTCTCGTGGACAAGACCCGGCGCGAGGCGCTGAACCGTGCCAAGCGCGAGCCCTTCGTGATCTACATGATGTCGATCCTCGGCGACGTCTCTCTCCAGCGAGCCGGCTTCCCCAAGGAGATGCGCGACCGGATCGCCACTGCCTGGCGCGCCGAGGACTACCACGAGGCGGGCAAGCTCATCCCCGACGAACTGCTCGACGCCTTCATGCTGTGCGGCACTCGCGAAGACATCGCCGCCAGGGCGATGGCATTCCACGCCGAAACGGGCCTGGATCTGCCACTTCTCCAGCCCGTGGTTCAGGACGAGACCCAGGTCATCGAGCTGATCGAGGCGGCGAAGCTTTACGCCGCCCTGCCGGATCGGGCGGCGGTCCGCGAGCCGGTGGCGGCCGCGGTCTCGATCGAGTCCAGCGTGGCGGCAGGGTGGGTCGCCGCCGGCCTCGGCGTCGCGGCCGCATCCGAAACCTCGCCCACCTCGATCGGCCTCTCCGACGATCGCCGGCTCGGGCTGGTTGAGCGCGCAAGACGCCGGGCGGCCGCCGCGTACGAGATCCTTCGCCCCTTTGCCTATACCGCTTCCGCCATTCCGGTGCTCGCCGGTGGAGCACTGGCGGTGGTCGACGCACGCTTCTCGTGGCTGCCGTTCCTGGCGGCGCTCGCCGGCGGGATGCTGCTCCACTCCGGCACAAACGTAATCAACGAGGTCTTCGACGTCCGCAAAGGAATCGACACGATCACCTCGCCCCGAATGAGCCACGCCGTTGTCAAGGGTCGCGTCAGCGAACGTGGTGCATACCTGTTCGCGATTGCCCTGTTTGGCGCCGCGGTTGTCGTCGGGGCATACCTGGTCTGGCTCCGGGGCCTGCCAATCGTCGGGCTCGGCCTGCTCGGCATCGTCGCGGGCTACACCTACACCGCTCCCCCATTCCAGTACAAGTACCGGGCCATGGGCCTTCCGGTCGTCTTCATCCTGATGGGCCCGATCATGGTCATGGGTTCGTACTTCGCGGTCACCGGGCTCTGGGATATCCAGGCTGTCGTCCTCTCGATCCCCGTCGGTCTGCTCGTCGCTGCCATCCTCCACGGCAACGAGTGGCGCGACATCAGTGAGGACACGCGAGCCGGTATCGTGACCATGTCCAGCCGACTCGGGCGCGATTGGGCCCACTACGGCTATCTGGCGCTGGTCATCGGCGCATACGTGACCCTTGGCTTCGCCCTGGCTCTTCGCTGGCTCCCGCCGACAACGGCCATCGCCCTCTTCTCGCTGCCGTTCCTGGCCCAGGTGGTCCGCTCGGCCGAGCTGGGCGCTACCGGCCAGGCGCGAGCTATCGCCATGATCGATCTCCAGACGGCCCGACTTCACTTCGCCTTTGGATCCCTGCTCGTGGTCGGCTTGCTGCTTGCCAGGCTGGTGGCCTAGTGGGCTTGGGTGGGCGCGGCGGGCGCGGCGGGCGCGGCGGCGCATGCTCCGGGCGCGGCGAGCGCGCCCGCGACGGTTCCGGCGCGCGTCGACCGGATGCTCGAACCTCGAGCCTCGACGTTGCCTTCGCTGTCGGTCTGGCGGCGGCCGTCCCGGCATTCGCGGTGACATTCCGCGGGCCGCGAGACCGATTCTGGAGTCGGATGACCGCGACCGGCATCGTGCTCGGTGGACTGGCGCTGGTCGCCAATCCACGCCTACGACGCACTCGCATCGGTGCCCGCGAAGTGGCGATCGGCCTCGCGTCGGCGGCGGCACTCTACGGCACGTTCAAGCTCGGCGATCGTTTCGCGCGCCGGTTCGTGCCCGGTGGCGACGCCCAGATCCGCGACATCTACTCGCTGCGCGAATTGGCCCCGCAACGGGAGACGGCGGCGCGATTGGTCACGATCATCGGACCAGCCGAGGAGCTGTTCTGGCGCGGCCTCGTTCAAGAGGCCATGATGCGCCGCTACGGCCGGTGGACCGGCGCGGCGATGGCGGCCGTCGCCTACTCGGCCGTCCACGTCACGACGGGCAACTTCACCCTGATGGGCGCGGCGGGAATAGCCGGCGCTCACTGGTGCGCGCTGTATGCCGCGGGCGTACCGATCGGGGCCCTGATCGTCAGCCACTGCGCGTGGGACGTCTGGGTCTTCCTGGTTCAACCCACGGGAGAGATTGAGGCCGTGGCTGCGCCGGCCCCGGGTTCTAGTTCGTCCAGCGCTCCATCACGCAAGCCCACTTCTCGGCCGTTCGAGCCGGACTGAGACGCTGACGATGGGCTCGATTTCGAGCCAATTCGTCACGCACGGGGCGGAGCAATCGGAGCCAGCCATCGACACGGTCGTGAGAGAGTTCCTGAACGGCCACGACATCGCCGACGACACCGTTGTCCAGCTTCCGCCAGACGATCGCAATCGCCGAATCGCATGTCTTCAGTGATGCCTGCGTCGCGATGCCGCCGAGAGTGCTGCCGAGAGTCAGGATCCGCGGCCATTTCGCGGCTGCGGCAGGGTCCTCCAGCGCATCGATCAGAGCGTTGACGATCCACCACATGCCGTCGGAACCCAGGGAGACTCGCTCGTCACCGAGCGCCCAGAGGTGTCCGTCGCCCCGCTCGTCCATACGGAGGATGAGGCCGCTCGGCGACCCGGGCAGGGAGAACGAGACCGGCTCGATCGGCGAGACATAGACCCGCGAGTCATCCGGGAACGACATCGCGGCCGTCGGCGGAACACCAAGCACGTCGGCTTGCTCGCCGCTCTTTTTCGCCCGATCGATGAGGCGCTGGACAACGGCGGCCACATCTTCATCGGTCATCGGCGAGGAATCGGCCCAGGTTGGACTCGCCCGGAACTCGAAGAGCCTGGCCAGCTGATCCCCATCGGCCGGTCGGGTGACGACCTTGACCGTCCGCCCGTCGAACTGGAATTCGAGCGTCTCGTCCCCAACCGCCATCTTGGTTCGCACGTAGGTGCCTCCTAGCTAATCTAAGCTTCGTGGCCCCGGCTGAACCAATCGGGCACTCGACTGGCCGCCTCCAGGCAGAAGAAGATCCTGCGCGACGGCCGCGGCTTCCAAGTTCCGTTGGCCGAGATGCGCCCGGGCCCCTGCCCGACTTCCGAAGAGTACGCCCTTTTTGGACCGCGAGTAGGACTTTTGGCGCATGGTACTAGGACTATCGGCGTCCAGGCCACCGCTCGGACCCACCGCCTCGTGCCCCTCTATACTCGGAGGGTCCCCGCCGATCGCACACGATCGGCGCCCCGATTCGCCTGAGGAGCTCTTGCCATGGACACCGCCAAGGATCAAGTCGTCTCCGCCGCCGTTGCCCCGGCCGGCGCACCGGTCCGCGACCTGACCCCGGCGGAGATCGATGCCCTGGCAGTGGCGGGCGACTTCGCTGCCATTTCCAAACCCCACATGTCGCCCATTCTCGGCCGCTACTACGAGCGCAGCTGGAGCCACGGCGAGGGCCACACACTCTACGACTCGGACGGGCGCGGCTTCCTGGACTTCGCATGCGGCATCGCCACGACTTCACTTGGCCACCATCACCCCGCGGTGACACAGGCAATCAAGGATCAGGCCGACAAGCTGCTCCACATCTGCAATGCCCTCGGCTACCTCGAGCCCGTCGCACGCCTGGCCACGTTGCTGGCCGACGCCTGTCCGGATCCGCTCGACACAGTCTTCTTCTGCAACTCCGGCGCCGAAGCAATCGAGTCGGCACTGAAACTCGCCCGGCGAGTGACCGGGCGGCCCGGCATCATCGCGTTCCGGGGCGCGTTCCACGGCCGAACCTTCGGGGCGGCATCGATCACCAGCTCCAGCCTCAACTACAGGCTCGGGTATGAACCGCTTCTGCCGTCGGTGTACCTGACGCCGTTCCCGAACGTCTACCGCTACTTCGGCGACGACGAGGAAGCGGCCACCGCCGGCGCCATGGGCGCGCTCAGAACGCTACTCGGCCACGAGATCCCGGCCTCGTCGGTCGCGGCGATCATCATCGAGCCGATCCAGGGCGAGGGCGGCTTCAACCCGGCGCCGGCCTCATTCCTGCGGCAGCTTCGGGCCCTGTGCGACGAGAACGGCATCATGCTCATCTGCGACGAGGTCCAGACGGGCGTCGGGCGAACCGGGAAGATGTGGGCCTTCGAGGAGGCCGGCATCGTGCCCGATGTCGTGTGCGTCGCCAAAGCCCTTGCCAACGGCATGCCTCTCGGTGCGATCGTGACCCGCCGCGAACTGCAGGAGAAGTGGGGCGTAGGGGCGCACGGCACGACGTTCGGTGGCAATCCGGTCAGCTGCGCCGCAGGCATCGCCGTGATGAAGACCATCGCCGAGCAGGACCTCATTGCGAACGCGGCCGCGCGCGGCGCGGAACTTCAGACAGCGCTCAAGGCGCTCATGGCCAAAGACGATCGCATCGGCGATGTCCGGGGCCGCGGCCTGATGGTCGGCGTGGAGTTGGTCAAGGATCGCACCACTCGAGATCCCGACACGGACCTGTGCGAGACGCTCCTCCTGGCCTGCGCAGACCAGGGCCTTCTCGTTCTCAACTGCGGGACGCACCACAACGTAATGCGATTCCTGCCGCCGATCGATGTCACGACGGAGGAGATCGCCACTGCCGTGGAACTGTTCGCGGCCGCGCTCCGCTCACTGCCGCGATCGGCCGCCTAGCTGCCGTCGCTCCGGGCCGTCAAGGCCACTCGCCATCGGGGCGTCAACGCTCCAAGCCCATCGTAGAAACTTCGAGGCCCGCGGCGAACGCCGCGGGCCTCGGTTTTGGCTCTCCGGTTTGGGCACCTGGCGCCGTGACGGGCGCCCCGGCGAACCGGCGGTTGTATCTAGCGGTTGTTGTCCAGGAAGTTCATCACGTCCTGGAGCCGGAAGCGCCGATCGCCCCTCTTGCAAACCCGATAGAAGGGCAACTCACCTCGATCGCCGAGCCGCTTCACCGTATTCACGTGCAAGTGAAGCATCGCCGCCACTTCGCTCGCGGTAAGCATCGGACCGAGTTCGTTAGCGGCCATGGCAACCATGGGTTTCCTCTGCGCTTGTATCGGCCACGAGGTGCGTCTTGACGTACCTGGTACGCACCTGGTTAGCCCAGGCCCACACTCTCCCCGAAGCGACGCGAACCGTACAGAGTCCACCCAACCGTCACAAGCCGTACTTTGGACTACCCGCCGTCGGTACCGGCCGGCGATGCCCTACAGGTACCGGTTGCAGCCCCTACGAGTCCGTTCCCGCGGCCACGCCGAGCCTGTCGCGAGATGGCCCAGTACCGGCCGCACCTAGCTCGGTTTCGCCGACAAACTCGCCGCCGGCGAGACCGATGGGCCGGCCGAACTCACCGCCGCCGGCGAGACCGATGGGCCGGCCGAACTCACCGCCGCCGGCGAGACCGATGGGCCGGCCGAACTCACCGCGGCCGGCGAAGCGCTGGGCGCCGGAGTGGCACTCGGTGCCGGCGAGGCCGTGGGCGACTCCGCATAGCAGACGGCAGGAGTGGCCGCTGGGTCCGGGCTGCTCGACGGGTCCGGAGACGGACACGGCACGACGGTAAGGGAAGGCAGGGCGACTGGACCAGGCGATGCCTTGGAGCCCGAATTGCCCATGATGTCCGACCGGACCTGCGCGTAGTCCGTATTGAAGGTCAACTCCGCGTCCTGAAGGTTCTGAGCGTAGCTGGCGACATCCACGGGGGTCTGCGACGCCGTCATCTGGTCGAACAAGGTGATCTCGTCGTTCCCGGCCTGGACGAAAGTGGACATGTCGGCCGTCACCGTGTCGTTCTGGGCGGCGGTCTTTCTCGCGTCCTTCCAGTCGGTCACTTTCCCAAGATCGGTCATCCAGCCGCTGGTGGCGTTGCGATAGTCCTCGTAGGCGGCGATCTGTGCGGTGAAGTTCGTCGTCGCTTTGGAAACGGCAATCCGGGCGTCTTCGCGCTTCGTCAGCCACGCGTTCTCGATCCGCGTCCAATTCTCCTGGGGAGTGGCCGGATGCGGCCCGAAACTGATCCAGCCCCAAACGGCCGCGAACAGGACTACGAAGGCAATCAGAACCGGCGTGTATGCACCGAATAGCTCGTTCATGTATCTGTAGCCGGATGTCTTCTTGACCCGACCCAAATCGTGCTGGCGGCGACCATGCCGCACGGATGCCTGCTTACTCGATTCGACCTGCTCGCCGCCCGTCTCTTCGGTGGAGGCCGCCGGCTTCACGGGAGTGGTGGACGCGACGTGCGCCGATGACTTGCGGTGGCCGGAAGGCGCCGTTCGGGTGCGGCGCGTCTGTGGCGACAATGCGGATCCTCCTGACGATGCCTGAGCGGGCTCTGGACCGCTCGCCCCGTTCTCGGACCCCTCCGGAATTACTATTGCGAGGCGTCGAGAGTCTAGCGCGAATCGGGCACTCGGCGCGGACCGGTGCGCTGCCGGGCCGGACTTTGCTGGGCTGCAGCCTGCGCTGACGCCGCGCCGGGCCGGTCGTACCAGAAGGTTGCGAATTCACCTTGTTGTCACCAATTCGCAACCTTTCCAATCTTGACCTGGTGACACTTTCTAATCGACACTCCCTTTTCCGCGACGGATGAGGGCTCCTGCCCAGGGGCAGGCCCTGCTGTTGCCGTCGCTGGCTGGTGGAGACAGTCCAGGCGGATTCGAGCGAGGACGGCGCAAGTTGAGTCAGACAGGCGGACCGCGAGCCCAGGGTCTGTACGACCCCAAGCTGGAACACGACGCGTGCGGATTCGGCTTTGTCGTCGATATCGCAGGTCGCCCTTCGCACTCGATCGTCAGAGATGCACTGACCGTTCTGGTCAACCTCGAGCATCGCGGCGCGACCGGTTCCGAGAAGAACACCGGGGACGGGGCCGGCATCACGATCCAGGTCCCCCACCGCTTCCTCGCCGACGTGGCCGCCAAGTCCGGCGTCAACCTGCGCGGCAAGGGCGGCTACGGCGTCGGCATGGTCTTCCTGCCGCAGGACAAAGCCGGCCGCGTGGACTGCTACCGCCTGTTCGAGCAAGTTCTGGCCGACGAGGGTCTCCATCTCCTGGGCGTCCGGGACGTCCCCACCGAGAACGCGAGCCTGGGCGCCAGCGCGAAAGCCGCCCAGCCGCTGATCCGTCAGGTCTTCATCGACCGGCCGGAGCGCCTGGTCGAGGACCTCGCCTTCGAGCGCAAGCTGTACATCGTCCGGCGCCTCGTCGAGAAGGCGGTCTCGCGGTCGGCAATCCCGAGCCGCGGCGACTTCTACATCCCCTCGCTGAGCTGCCGCACCATCGTCTACAAGGGCATGCTCAACGCCTCGCAACTGCAGGTCTTCTATCCGGACCTGGCCGACGAACGCGTCGAGAGCGCCATCGCCATGGTTCACTCGCGCTTCTCCACCAACACCTTCCCATCCTGGGCGCGCGCTCATCCATACCGATACATCTCCCACAACGGCGAGATCAACACGCTCCGCGGCAACGTCAACTGGATGCACGCCCGCCAGTCGCTGTTCAAGTCGAAGCTGTTCGGTGACGAGCTGACCAAGGCCCTGCCCGTCGTGGACATCGAGGGCTCGGACTCGGCCATCCTGGACAACGTTCTGGAGCTGCTCTACCTCTCGGGCCGCTCCGTCGCCCACTCGCTGATGATGATGGTCCCGGAGCCCTGGCAGCATCACGAGTCGATGCCGCAGGAGAAGAAGGCCTTCTACGAGTTCCATGCCTGCCTGATGGAGCCGTGGGACGGGCCCGCGTCGATCGCGTTCACCGACGGAATCCGCATCGGCGCAACCCTGGATCGCAACGGGCTGCGCCCGGCCCGCTACTACGTCACCGCGGATGGCCGCGTCGTCATGGCCTCCGAAGCCGGAGTGCTGGATATCCCCGCCGATCAGATCGTGGCCAAGGGCCGCCTGCAGCCAGGCCGGATGTTCCTCGTGGACACCGCCGAGCAGCGCATCGTCTCGGACGAGGATCTGAAGCGCCGCATCACCACCGAGCACCCCTACACGGACTGGGTTCGCGACTGGCTGGTCAAGCTGACCGAGTTGCCGCCCCCGCCGCGCGTCATCGAGCCGGACCACGAGACCGTTCTGCGGCGCCAGGAAGTCTTCGGCTACACGGCCGAGGACGTGCGCATCCAGATCAACGCCATGGCCACGCTAGGTACGGATCCGATCAGCGCCATGGGCAACGACCAGGCTCTGGCGGTCCTCTCCGAGAAGCCCCAACTGCTGTATTCGTATTTCAAGCAGCTCTTCGCCCAGGTCACGAACCCGCCCATCGACGCGATCCGCGAAGAGATCATCACCGCCACGGAGATGGCGATCGGTCCCGAGGGNNGTCGCCGGTCCTCTCCAACGAGGAGCTGGAGAAGATCCGCAACCTCTCGACGGGAGATCAGCGCGGCTTCCGGCCAATCACGCTGCCGATTCTGTTCAAAGTGGCAGACGGCGGAGCCGGCCTGCGAAAGGCCGTCGAGCAGGTGCTGGACCAGGCCAGCGAGGCCATCAAAGAAGGCCACAACATCATCATCCTGTCGGACCGCGGCCACAACGAGATAGAGGCGCCGATCCCGGCCCTGCTCGCCGTCTCGGCGGTCCACCACCACCTCGTGCGTGCAGGCACCCGCACGCAGGTCGGCCTGGTCCTCGAATCGGGCGAGCCCCGCGAGGTCCATCACTTCGCCCTTCTCATCGGCTACGGCGCCAGCGCGGTCAACCCCTACCTCGCCTTCGAGACCGTCCACGACCAGTGCCGTCTCGGCATCCTTTCCGGCTCAGCCGAGCTGGCCGAGAAGAAGTACCGCAAGGCAATCTCCAAGGGCATTGTCAAGGTCATCTCCAAGATGGGCATCAGCACCATCCAGAGCTACCACGGCGCCCAGGTCTTCGAGGCCCTCGGTCTCGGCCAGGACTTTGTCGACGAGTACTTCACCTGGACACCCACGCGCATCGGCGGCATCGGGATAGACGTGGTCGCGCGCGAGGTGAAGATGCGCCAGGACAGGGCGTATCCACCGAAACGGCCCATCTATCACAAGCAGCTCGGCGTCGGCGGGCAGGTTCAGTGGCGCTACGAGGGCGAGAATCACCTCCTGACCCCGCTCGCGGTCGCCCAGCTCCAGCACTCCACCCGGTCCGGCGACTACAACGCATTCAAGGAATACTCCAAGCTCATCGACGATCAGTCCGAGGCTTTGTGCACGCTGCGCGGCCTCATGGAATTCAAGTCGAACCACCGGCACCCGCTCTCCGTTGACGAGGTGGAGCCGGTTTCGGAGATCGTCAAGCGGTTCAAGACCGGCGCCATGAGCTACGGCTCCATTTCGCAGGAGACGCACGAGGCGCTCGCCATCGCCATGAACCGGCTCGGCGCCAAGTCGAATACCGG
>PMIE01000116.1:0-29448 GCA_003156975.1 Chloroflexota bacterium
CGGGCTTGGGCTCGCGAGTGTGTATGGCATCGTCAAGCAGGCCGGCGGCTACATCGATGTCGAGACCCATCCCGGCGCGGGCAGCATCTTCAAGATATACCTGCCGACGCTGGAGGGGGCAACCGCGGAGCCTCGAGCCAAGCCCGCGACTTGTCCGATACGCACTGACGGGACCGAGACGGTCCTTCTCGTCGAAGACGATGCCGCTGTTCGCCGCTTCGCACAGCGGGTGCTCCAGAGCTCCGGCTACAGGGTTTTCGCCTTCGGCGATCCCGGCGCCGCGCTCAAGGCCGTGATGGCTGATCCGGGTTCGTTCGACGCTCTTGTCGCCGATGTGGTGATGCCGACCATGAGCGGGCCAAACCTGGCTGAACGCATCGAGACTGTCCGGCCCAGGCTACCGGCCCTCTATATTTCCGGCTATGGGGCGAAGCCGCTCCTTGCCGGCGCGCCACCGCGGCTCGCGAAGCCGTTCAGCGGAGGCGATCTGGCTGAGGCTGTCGGCGCCTTGTTCGGGCGGGCTCCCTCAGGATCGATCGGAAATCCCGCGAGCCCCGAGTGACCGGCAATAGGCAGGCCTAGACCAACAGTGCCTCGTGAGTTAGCTCATATGCGCGGCGGTGGTCTCCGCTCTCGGCCAGCATCTCGGACCAGGCGCGGAGCACCTCACGTATCCGGCCATGAGAGCCAGAAGCGCGAGCCAGATCCGCGGCGCGAGCGAAGTCCGCATCCGCGCCATCTCGGTCACCGCTCCGGCGGCGGATTTGAGCCCGAGTCACGAGCGCATCGATGAGCGCCTTCTGGTTGCCCGTAAGCTCGGCGCCCTCGATTGCTTGCTCAGCGAGTGTCGCCGCCTGCTCGAAGGACGATGCAGCCAGGGAGATCTGCGCCTCCGTGTCGGCCACGTGAGCTAGCCATCGGGCGTCCCGAAGCGCCTCGAACCGGCCTCGCGCGCTCGAAACGAACTCATTGGCCCGGGCCAGGTTCCCAAGCTTGAGGAACGCCAGAGCCAGATCATTCTCGAGAGCCGCCGTCTCCGATTCCGCGCCCATCGCCGTGAAGAGAGCCAGGCTGGCATACCCGGTCCGCACAGCCCCTTCGTAGTCACCGGTCTCGCGATAGCTGTAGGCAAGGTCGAAGAAGTAGGTCGCTCGGCGCCGGTCATCGAGCTTGTCGGCCAGTCCCCTGATCTCCGAGAGATATGCCAGAGCTCGGTCGTACTCGCCATCACGCGTCTCGACTGCCGCGAGGGCAATCACCATTCGGAGATGGAAGTCGGGCTCTACCCGCAGGCCGGCGCGCACCTTGGCGAGAATAGCCTCGATCAACCGGCGCGCCTCGGTCACGTTGCCCTGGACGTACTCGCCATTGGCGACCCAATAGCGCGCCAGCGTGGCGTCGGCTTCGCGACCCTGGCGATCGAAGATCTCCGCGGCCTCGGACCCCGCCGCTGTCGCTTCGGGCCCGCGGTCGAGCCTCGAGAGGGCTTCGGCTCGTCCCAGAAGCAGCTCGGCGCGCATACCCCCACCTCGCTCTTCGCCGAGGTGGCTGTCGTAGATGTCGAGCGCCTCCTGCCAACGGCCACTGGCCAGGAGGACGTCGGCTTCGAGCCTGCTCCAGCGATCCGCGTCGCCGGCCATCAGCGCTGCAGAGGTGACGCCCAGGCGACCCGAGAGGTAGTTGAGCGCGGCCATCGAGGGCTTGGACACGCCATTCTCGAGCGCGCTCACGTACGCCTTCGTGTATCGCTCGCCTGCCAGTTGCTGCTGGGTCAGGCCGGCCTTGAGACGCGCTTCACGGATACGTCCCCCAATCGAGCGCGCCAATGGCTGGTCATCGACTGTCACTCGTCGGCGCGTCACTACTGGCATGAAGCCAAGTATATATATCCTGCCCGGTCCATTCCAGCTCATCAAGAAGTACTGCGACCGGCACCCCGAGACGCTCCGCCATCTGCAACAGGGCTCTCAGGGACGGCAGCGTACGCCCGTGCTCGACTGCCGATATGAACGAGCGCGTTCTCGGCGTCCCCAACTGCGTTTGGGTCAGCCCGGCCCGAACCCGAAGATCGCGAATACGAGAGCCCAGCAACACGGCGAATGGCTCGTCGCGTTGGGGCTGGTGTTGATAAATACTTGACAGCGCCACGGCACCAGTCTAGCTTGCTCCCATCCCTCCCGTCGAGAGGGAGTTCTTGGAGGACAAGCCACATGTCTCACAACGCGCGCTTGAGTCTGCGCCTACTCGTCGCGATGGTGCTGTCGGTCATCGCCACGGCGGCGATCAGCGTCGGGACGGTTCTTGCGGGCGGAGGCGGTCCGCCTCTTCCGCACTAATTTCGCGGCTGAGCTTGAGCTCCGATCGGGAAGCTATCGGCGGTCCGTCCGCTGCTGCGGGCTGTCCGGGCGGGCGGCGACGCATCGGGTGAGAAACCCGCACTCGTACTGGAGATCACGCCCGGACCGCTGTCTCCAGCGCCGTCGCCCAGCGCTCAACGCGCGCGCCTCGGCCGCGGCGAGGTCTCCGACGACGTCATAGCAGACGCCTCGCCGCCGCCGTCCCCGAGATCCTGGCAAGCGCCGCTCTTCTCGAAGGCAACGATCACGCGACCCTTGGGGCTCGAGCTCCCATCCGGGAGTCCGAGCCCGCCGTGGTGGCGAGCCGGCCGAGGTTCACGTCAAATCCGCTAGAAGGCTGCGGCAAGCGCCTGCAACCGCGCATTGGGATCCGCTCCGGACCGCTCGACGGCGCCCCATAGGGTCCGTCCGAGGTCGAGCGCGGCATCAGTCGCGGCAGCAGCAAGAAGCTCGCTCCGATCGCCGAAGTGCTTGTACGGCGAGGAGGCTTGACCCCATCCACTCGGCAACGCCGGCCATCGAGACGGCCCCAATGCCGCCGTCCTCCAGAAGGTTCCGGAGCGCGGCGATGATCTCGGCGCGCGAGGTGCGGGCGCAGCCGGACTCATCGTCCGGCTCGTCCGAGCCGCCCGAGGTGCGTATCGGCGAACGCCGTCGGGTATTTGAGACCGTAGCCCGCGGCACGGTCCATCCCGGTGTGTGCGACGAGGATCGCCCCGACCAGCGCGATCGCAGGCGACCCAAGCCACCACGCTAGGGCCACCACGGCGCCGCCGACCGCCCAGTTGTGGATGAGGTTGTAGATCAAGGCGCCGGGGCGAGGCCCGGCTAGGTACCCCACCATCGAGATGTCCACAGCGAGGAGCAGCGGGACGAGCAAGAGAGGGGCCCCGCCGAGATGAAGATAGAGCCCCGCACCGGCCGCAAGTACAGTCACGCCCTCCGCTCGAAGCCATATCTGCGGCATGCCCGTCACGGCGCCGAGCGCGCCACTTGGTCTCCCTCCAACCTCCCTGCTGGGCGTTCCTGCCGTCATTGTTGCCTCCTGATCGCGCAACGTGGTCACCATCGCCTCTAGGTCAAGGCTGCGATTCGTTGCCTTCATGGCTACTGACACAAGCCTACAACTGGCCGCGGAGGCAGACCATGAACGGGCAATGGGACGGGGTTGATCGTTCTTGTGCAGGAAGGTGGCGAGCCCCGCCCCCGGCGCCGGCAGCGCATCGGGCGGAGCAGGGACACCCGGCGGAGCAGGGCCGCTCCCGACCCGATAGCCTCTTGGTGGCAGTGGCAATTGCCGCCTGAGCGCTGACATTCATGGTCGCCTGTCTGACCGACGCCCCTTGCTGCACACAAGCGATTGAGATCGCGCTTGCTAAAGGGGTGTAGAAGCGATTCGCCTCCGGGTCGTCGCTGCGATAGCTCCGGAAGACGATGGCGAGCCGCAGCGGCCGGCCGAGACGAGCCTGAATGGCCTCGAGAGGGTTATGCCCGGTCAGGTCCAATGCGTTTGTTACGCGCTGCTTGAGCTCGGGCTCGACCATCGGAACGCCGGCGAGCACGAGCGCGACGTCGCGGGAGGGCGCCCCGCCAAGGGCCGCGACATCGCCCAGGGTTGCGAGATCTGCCTGAGTCAACAAAGCACCCAAGGAATGAGCGCCCGGAGGGCGCCGGAGTCTGCCATGACAGTGGCTGACTCGGGCCGGGGTCACGTACCAGTACCGACCATTCGGACCAAATGCTGCTGGCCATATCAGCGACATGCGGTGTTGCCCGGGCACCGCCCCATCGTTCGAGCGTTAACCAAGGGGAAACGGGTGGCTAACGGACCTGCCGCATCGTGTAGGGATCGGCCGGTCTTCGTCTCAGATCTGGTCCGCGTCGTGTCCGTGCCGGGGATTGCCATGTCCGTTCTATCCGCAAGTCCATCCGACCGCCGTATGCTCGCGGCGCGTCACGTCCTGTGGGTTGCGGAAGCGGCTCTCGGACGACTACGCAGAACCGTGCCGAGCGGCGGACTCGTCGACGATGGTGACGGGTTCGTCTTTCTCCTGGAGGATCCACGAGAACTCGATGAGATCGTCTCAGAGCTAACCGCCGGCGCCGCTTTTGGCGTGGCGCCTGTGGTGGGGGCACGTGGCTGCGACCTGATCGAGGCAGTCGCCGATGCCCGCCGTGCGGGTCGGCAGAAGCTCCGTGGCGGTCCCGACCGAACCCCCAGGATGGCGGCGATAGCCACACCGGTTGTTTTCGTCTCAGCCACGACGACGGGCGAGGAGGCCCGTCGCCTATTCCTGGATGACGACACGCTCACGACCCTGGTCTACGTCGACGAACTCATCCGTCCCATCGGTGCACTGGGCCGCGAACGACTATTCCGAATGTTCAGCGGCCAGTACGGCCACGCAGTCTTCGCCAACCGGCCTGTCCTTGAGGTGGCCGATCCACACCCCCGGATCATCGAAGCGGACACAACCATCGTCGACGCGGCCGTCACCGTGGCCAACCGCGACACCGATTCGCTCTTCGACGATGTGCTCGTAGTGGACGCCGGCGGCCGAGTCATCGGATTGGTTCGCGTCAGGGATCTTCTCCGGGCCCTCACCAGTCTCGGTCTCGATAGAGTCCAGCAACTGAACCCGCTCACGGGCATGCCCGGTACCGCGCGCACCGAACAAGCCCTATCAGAGATCATCGACACGGGCGAAACGTTGGTAGTGAGCCGTGTCGACATTGCCGACTTCAAGTCCTTCAACGAACGGGTCGGATTCACGACCGGCGACCGGACGATCCAGGCGCTTGCCCACGCCATCGCCAACGTCGCGCGCGGCCGCGGCGTGCGGTTCGTGGGGCATCTGGGCGGCGACGACTTCATCGTGGCTTGGAACGATGCAGATGAGGCTGTCGTCGGGGCGATTGAGATCGCCGTTCAGTTGCTGGCGGGCATGGAGCCCCTCGGCCCGCTTCCGGAAGGCGTGCGCAGGCCCGAGCTTGCAGTCTCGACGCTGCTCGTGGAGCCGGGCGAGCTTCGCGATGTGGCCATGCTTGCCAATCGACTCGCAGCACTCAAGGAGGAAGTCAGACAGCACGGCGGAGCGGTTCATGCCACCGCTCGCCTCGACAGCCGATCGACCCCCGCCTGGCGCCCACTCGACGCCGGCTACGTGGCGGTCGCCGGCCGAGTAGCGGGCGTATTGATCCGGTAGGCGGAGGCCGCCAAACCTAGCCTGCCGATTCCAGTACGGACAGCTCGAGCATGTCGAATCCGTCCGCCTCCGGCAAACCGATGCCCAACAAGGCGGCAAGAGTCGGGCTCCAGTCCCGCAGGCGCGGGGATCGATCGGCGATCGAGGCCGCAAGGTCGGCGACAGCCGTATGGCCTCCCCCTACGATGGCCAGTGTCCGATCCGTGGAGAGCGATCCATGGATGCCGTTGACGGGGATCCATGGTGCGGCGAATACCCGCCCCGTAGCCGCCAGCAGAAGCAGCACGTTGGGCTCCCGCCAGCGCCAGTTTTCGACCCCTTCAAGGGCTGTCAGGCGGTTGATAGCCATATGGGCATCCACACCCGAGGTGAGACGCAGCCAGGCCGCGCAGCCGTCGGCGATCCAGTCGTCGAAGAAGCCGGCACAATCCCGTGAGGTCGTTGGGTCGATGGCTGGGTATGGCAGGCGCCTCGTCATGTCGTGATCCGAGGCCACGACAATCACGGTCCTGTCCCAATCAGGCGCCAGTACGCTCAGCAATTCGCCGACCATCGCGTCCGCCGCCCGAACGCAGGCGAGCGTTTCGCTTGCGCTCGGACCCAGGTCGTGGCCCAGTGTGTCCGTCTCGTTGAAATGGGCGAACAGAAGATCCAGATCTCTATCCGCGGCGGCCTCCAGGACGTGGGGCAGGATGGCCGCGTTGGTGGGGTAGCCGTGGGCGTCTAGCTCGGTGCCATCCGGAACGACCGCGGCCGGCGGCCACACCTGCTGCATCTCGTCGAGTCGCAGAACTCGCTGCAGCTTCTGATCGCCCATCACCACGGCCGTACGAAGACCCGCATCCCGGGCGGCGTGGACGATCGTCGGCACCAGGCAGCGATCTCCACCGGCCCATCCCGGCACAGCGCCCGGCTTCTGGGCGGTGGTGCGGATGCCCGTCTTCTGCTGACTCGCGCCGGTCATAAGAGTGGCGAACGACGGGTAGGTCGTGGAAGGCAGACTCGTGCGACCACCTTCTTGCGCAAACCCGCCATCCCGCCCAAGCCCCCACAAGTTGGGCGTCACCACCTTGTTGAATGCGCGAAGCGGGAAGCCATCGAAAGCCAGGAGGACGATCTTCGGTCTGTCTGCCATGCCAAGCCTCGCGTGAGGGTGTCAACGTGTACAGCCAGCGTGGACGACCGCAATTAACGAGACGTTCGCGGCGCGTTAATGCTGTCGGAGCAGTCTCTCAGTGAGGAGCCCGGCTGGAATGAGAGCACGGCTGCTCCGCAACGGAGGCTCAGCCGCAATGCCCTACGCCGACACGGTCGCGACAGTCCGATCCTGGTCCGAAGACCGCGCGATCGCAGTGTGGACACTCTTCGCCGGCAACCTTCCAACGTCAGAACTGGCCACGCTGGGTACAGAACTGGAGCGAGTCCGCAACGATGGCGCCGCGGTGGTCCTGGTCGTCCCGGACGACCTGACTCCCACGCCTCTGGAGCGGAGGCTTACGGATATCGTGGTCCGCGGGCCCTTGCCGCCCTCGCCTTTCGGGCTGCTGGTGGCTCTCGCGGCGGCAGACGTCCCGGATGTGCGTCGGCTGGGGTTGATCGGCGGCTCCCGGGAGGCGCTGATCGCCGGCCAACGTGCCGGCGCCGGAGCGGTAGTGGGGATTGCCGGCGACGGCGTCTCGAGCCGGATGGCTCTCCTGCTCGGACAGCCCGATCGCATCGTTGAAGCGTCGGACTTCGCAACGATGGACTCGTTCATGTACGGGCGAAATCGGCATCACCGCCAGAGAGTCCTGCTGAACCCCGGGCCCGCGGTCGTCAGTGACCGCATCCACAGGGCCGTGGGCGGGCCCGACCTTTGCCATCGCGAACCTGAATATTCGGAGATGTTCACGCGGATCCGCGAGAAGCTCTTCCACGTCGCCGGCGTGGGCCGCGATTGGGAGCTCGCGCTCATTGCCGGCTCGGGGACGGCGGCGATGGAGGCGATGGTCGGCGCCTCCGTTCGGGAAGGCCGCCACTTGCTGGTATGCCGCAACGGCGTCTACGGTGACCGCCTGGCGACCATCGGCAAGCGGTTGGGTATAGAGACGGTGGCGGTCGGCGCCTCCCAGACGGAGCCGATCGATCCGGCAGCCGTCGCCTCCGCGCTCGACGCAGACCCCGACATCGACGCCGTCGCGATCGTCCATCACGAAACCACGACCGGACTGCTGAACCCGGTCCACGAAGTCGCGGCTGAGGCTCGTGCCAGAGGCGTGCGCGTCATCGTCGATGCAATCAGCTCGCTCGGTGCCGAAGAGCTCAGGATCGCCGACTCGGGCATGGACATGGTCGCCTGCACTTCGAACAAGTGCCTCCACGGCCTGCCCGGAACCTCGTTCGTGCTCCTCTCCCCCGCCGGGGCGGCCCGTGCGGCCGAGGCTCCGCGCCGCTCGCTCTATCTGGACATCGCCGGGTACCTGGAGGCGCAACGGAAGGACAGCGTGCCGTTCACGCCGGCGGTCCCGGCCGTATACGGTCTCGAAGCGGCACTGGATGAACTCCTCGACGAGGGCCCGGCGCAACGTCGATCCGCATACCGAGTCCGGGTCGCCTTCCTCGACCGGGCCTTCGAGAAGCTTGGGCTGCAGCCGACAGTGGCAGCCCCGAACCGCTCGTCGTCGGTCCGCAGCCTCCAACTCCCGGACGGACTCGGCTACCAGGAGCTTCACGACGCCCTCAAGCGCGATGGTTACGTCATCTACGCCGGCCTTGGCGATGCCGCCAAGACGACATTTCGAGTCTGCACGCTGGGCGCGCTGGAACTCGATGTCCTCGCCGATTTCGTCGAATCGCTGGAGCGGGCACTCGGCGCCACCAGGATGGCAAGCTCGCCCGGCTCCCAGCCAGTGAGTGCCGCGGGCTCGCGCGGCACAGCCGCGGCGGTGTCGGCATGAGCGGCTCTGCCGGGGTCGGCGCATCGCTGTCTGAAACCACGGACGACATGATCCCCGCAGTCGAGACTACTGCGACCCGTCGCATTCGTGCCGTGGTTCTCGATTGGGCCGGAACCACGCAGGACTACGGCTCGCAGGCGCCCGTGGGAGCCTTCGTCGAGGTCTTCGCCAGGAACGGCGTCGAGGTCACGACTGCTCAGGCCCGCGGTCCGATGGGCATCTACAAGCTCGATCACATTCGCGCCATCGCGGCGATGCCTGAGGTGGCTGAGGGGTGGCAGAAGGTCCACGGATCGGCCTGCACAGAGGACGACGTCAGGGCGATGTATGTGGAGCTCGTACCGATCCAGGAGGCGGTTCTGCCAGACTTCTGCGATCTCATCCCGGGCACAATCGAGGCCGCGGCGGAGATCCGCGCCCGTGGCTACAAGATCGGATCGACGACGGGCTACCCGCGATCGGTCGGCGAGATCGCCGCCGCACACGCCATCGCACAGGGCTACGAGCCGGACGTCATGGTCTGCGCGGATGAGGTGCCCGCCGGACGGCCCGAGCCGTGGATGCTGCTGCGAGCCATGGAGCAGTTGCGCGCATTCCCGCCGAGTTGCGTGGTCAAGGTCGGCGACACGGCAGCAGACATCGCGGAGGGGACCAATGCCGGGACCTGGACGGTAGGTGTCACTCGCACCGGCAACTACGTCGGCCTCAGTCGCGATGAAATGGCGGCTTTGCCACCCGAGGAACGTGTCAGGCTCGCCAAACATGCCGCGACGATCCTGCGCCGGGCCGGCGCCCACTACCTGATCGGCTCCATCGGCGAGCTGCCGCCGGTTCTAGACGAGATTGAGATAAGCCTGACTCTCGGCGAACGGCCCTGAGACCGCATCATGACGACGGCGGAGGGCGATTCCAATATCGGCCCGCGACGAGCCGCATGGCAGGCCCGCCATCTCGATGACGAGGCTCGCCAGTTGCTCGACGAAGATGCCCGCTACTTCCTCCACCAGTCGCTGTCTACGCCCTGCCTCAATGTCCTGGAGGGGGCCGAAGGCTCCTGGATTATCGACACCGCCGGCCGCCGCTATCTCGACTTCCACGGCAACGCGGTCCACCAGGTCGGCTTCGGGAACGAGCGGGTCGTCGCGGCAGTCATCGACCAGCTTGCGAAGTTGCCCTTCTCGCCGCGCCGCTACACCAACCGGCCCGCCATCGCGCTGGCCCGCAAGCTCGCCGAACTTGCACCGGGTGACCTTTCGCGCGTGCTCTTCACAACCTCCGGCGCCACTGCGAACAGCGCCGCCATACAGCTTGCCCGGGTCGCAACCGGCCGCCACAAGACCATCTCAATGTGGGACGCCTTTCACGGCGGCACCCTCGACACGATTTCCGTCGGTGGCGAGGCGCAGTTCAGGGCCGGTATCGGGCCTCTCCTGGCTGGCACGGAGCACGTGCCGCCACCCGAGCCGTTTCGCTGCCCGTTCCGGTGTCTGGATCGCATCGGAGCCTGCGACCTGACCTGCGCCCGCTACCTCGAATACGTCCTGGAGAAGGAGGGCGACGTAGCCGCGGTGATCGCCGAAACGGTCCGCAACACACCCTCCATTCCCCCGCCGGAGTACTGGCGGGAGGTCCGGGCAGCGTGCGACCGTCACGGTGCGCTATTGATCCTCGACGAGGTCCCCCATGCGCTGGGGCGGACCGGCCGCTTCTTCACGGTCGAGCACTTCGGCATCGTGCCGGACATCCTGGTCATCGGCAAAGGCCTCGGTGGCGGGATCATGCCGCTCGCTGCGCTGATCGCCCGAGACGGCTTGAACGTGGCAGCGGACCGCGCCCTTGGCCACTTTACCCACGAGAAGAACCCGGTGGCGTGCGCGGCCGGGCTGGCGACCATCGAGGAAATCGAGCAGCGCGGACTCGTGGCAAAGGCCGCGGAACTGGGTGCATGGGCGCTCGAGGAGCTGCGCTCGATGCAGGCGCGTCACCAGCTGATCGGAGATGTTCGCGGGCTGGGGCTGCTGATGGGCGTCGTGCTCGTGCACGACCGCGCCACTCGCGAACCCGCCGACGACGCGGCCGAGGCCGTGATGTACGAGTGCCTGTCGCGCGGCCTGAGTCTCAAGACCACGATGGGCAACGTGCTCCACCTGTCGGCGCCGCTGACCGTAACACGGGACGAACTGGGGCTGGCCATCGCGATCCTCGACGACAGTCTCACGGCCGTCGAGCGATCGGTTTCGACGGATGCCTGAGCTGCTGCGGCCCGACCGGAGTCAAGGGCAGAGGTCGCTCGCATCACTTCCGTTCCGCGCGGAGGACTGGCTCCTCGCCGGATTTGTCGCGCTGCTGACTCCCGCCCTGGCCGCAGTAGAAGGCGTCGCCGGCCCATTCGACGCCGATCGACCGCTCCAGGGATTGCTTCGGCTGATCGGCGCGTGTGGCGCCATGGCCTGCCTTGCAAGCCGCAATTCCGACCGGCCGGCCGAGGATCACCCGATCCTGACTGAGGCCACCGCCGGTCCGCTGATCGGCGGGATTGCCCTTGTCGGCGCCAGCGGATTGGCCGGCCTCGGACTGCCGCCGGAACCGGCTTTGGGCCTCGTCTTCATCGGCGCGCTGGTTCTCTCGCCGTTCGAGGGGCATCTACCTGCCATTCCCGCAGCCGTCCGCCGGAACCTCGTGGCTCCGTTCCTGCTCGCCGCCGGCGGCATCTTCTGGAGCCTCGTTGATTCCGTGGCGGGCGAGACCCGCGTCGGCGACCAGGTCGGCGGAGCGCCGGAGATTCTGGCCCTCACTCTCGTGATTCTCGTCGTCGCGTCGGCGATCTTCTACGCAATGCTGATCTACGCACCCCGCCAGATAGTGGAGCGAGAGGGAAGTCCGGTGCAGTGGATGGGCCGGTACGCGTTCTTCGTCGCCTGTGTCGCGTTTGGCGTGAGCTGGCTGGCCGTCGTCGGCTTGTAGCCTGCCGTCGGCGTCGTCGCGCAAGCAGACTGCCGACCTAGGCCGCGGTTGGGTTCCGACGAGCCGACGATCTTGCTCGTGAGGTCCTTGCGTACTGCCGGACTGCCAGGCCGGCGCGGAGCGCCCGGGCCTGCCGCTCGAGCCCGCGGATGATGTTCGCCGGGATGTCCTGCGGGACTGAAGCCTCGCTTCCAACCTGCTCCAGGCCTGCACGAGCGCACTCGGCCACTCGCCTGAACCTCCGCTCGAAGAATGAGACCACGTCCTGGTCGCGCAACTGACCTGCGGGAAGCAACTCCAGCGGCGTCGCTGCGGCAAGGCTTGCCAGCCGATCCTTGGATGGGATACCGAGAGACTCCCTCAACTGGCGCTGCCAGTGGCAGCACTCGTCAACGAGTTCGTCTAGGAATCCGTGGATCCCCTTGGATCCACGCCCAGTGAAGTTCCAGTGGGCCTGCTCGGCCTGCAGGCTGAGGTCGAGTAACTCAATGAGGAGCCGATCGACCGATCGGGTCGCCTCGGCGGTCTCCTCGAGAGGATGAGTTTCCAGCAGCAGGATCATCGGAAGGCCTCCCTGGGTAGCTTCAAAGTCTTACTGCTGCAGGGTATGGCTGGATCGCCAACGTTTCGAGATCGCGAGGTTAACAAGCGATTGGAGATTGTTACCAGCTCGACGGCCCGGCGCGGCGGCGGCTTCCATCGCGACGACCGAGTCAGGCAGACGCTACCCGAACCAGTGCTCCAACTCGTGGATGGGCCGGACTGCCTCTGCCTTCGCCGACCCCTGCGTCAGCTCCCGGTACAGGGCGGCAAACCAATCGTCACCTTCGGGGTCGATCCATTCGCTCTGGAGGGCTTCTACGTCGGGATCCGTTTCGTGGACGGCCACGGCAGCGGCAAGGCTGGAGGCAGGCTCGATAACCGCAACGTTCATCTCGCGACCTCGTCTAGGCCCGATTCGTCAAATCGGGAACGCGTGGACGTGGTCCGGATCGACGTCCACCCGGACCATCTCACCCTCGTCGATGAGTCGAGCCTGGCGGCTCGGCAGATCGCCAAAGATCGCAATTGGCTGACCGTCGGCCTCGCCGACCAGATGCAAACGTGTGGTAGCTCCCAGGAAGACCTTCAGCTCGACCCGCGCATCCATTCCTGGCCCGGTATTGCCCCGCGACACCTGAACATCTTCGGGGCGGAAGAAGGCGAGGGCATGGCCATTCGATCCCCCCGGAGCATCGATGTGGAACGAACCCGGAATGCCGACCTTGCCGTCCAGCACTGCCAGCTCCACGGCATTGCGGCTGCCGACGAACTTGGCGCTGAACTGGGTGGCCGGCATCTCGTACAGGTCGGCCGGGGCCGCAATCTGCTCCACCCGCCCGGCGTTCATCACGGCCACGCGGTCGGCTATCGCCATGGCCTCGGACTGGTCGTGAGTGACGTAGATCGCGGTAATGCCGACGAGTTGCTGGATGCGCCGGATCTCGTCGCGAAGCCGCCCCCGAACAAGCGCATCGAGAGCCGACAGCGGCTCGTCGAGCAGGAGGACCTGCGGGTTCGGCGCCAGCGCCCGACCGAGCGCGCACCGCTGGGCCTGGCCGCCGCTGATCTGCTTGGGATACCTGTCGGCCTGTGAGGTCAGGTGAACCAGCTCGAGGAGCTCGTCGACGCGCGCCGAGACCTCGGTCCGCGGTCGGTGGCGCACCTCCAGGGGGAAGGCAATGTTCTGCCGCACGGTCAGATTTGGGAAGAGCGCGTAGCTCTGGAACACCATCCCGATCGGCCGGTCACGAGTGGGCACGGCCGTCATGTCCGCGTCGCCTATCTCCACGGTCCCGCGATCGGGCCGCTCGAGCCCGGCCACGCATCGCAGCAGGGTCGTTTTGCCGCACCCGGAAGGGCCCAGCAGAGCCAGCAGCTCGCCTTCGCAGACGTCGATCGAGACGTGGTCGAGCGCCTTGACCTGGCCGTACATTTTGGTCACGCCGACCATGCTGACGCCACTCATCGCCGGCCTCCTTCATCGCTTGCGCCAGCGCCGGGCAGCAGCCGGACGGTCTGGCCTCGGTTCCAGTAGACGACCACGGCCGACAGCACGAACAGGACGGCAAAGGTCAGCAGAGTGACGACGGCGAGCCTGTTGTACGAGCCGGCCGTGTCGGAGTACGAGCGGATCATCTCGGCGCTCCAGAGGGGAACGGTGTCCAGTCCGCGACCGATGATCTGGGCCATCGCGAACTCGCCGAAGCTGGCGGCGAATGACAGCAAGCCTCCTGTCACGAGGCCCGACGAGATGTTCGGAATGACGACGAGGCGGACTATCTGCATGGGCGAAGCCCCGCATGCCTCAGCCGTCTCGCTGAGACGCTCGATCCCGGCCGCAGCCATTGCGCCATCGACGGCCCAGTACACAAATGGGAAGGCAATGGCCGCATGACCGGCGACGAGGAGCACGAACGTGCCCTGGAACTGCGGCGCCACAACGCCGGAGAACTGCATCAGCCCGAAGGCGATCACTACGTACGGAAGTGCAAACGGAACCGCCGCGGCCACCTCGATGACGTGGCGGATGCGGGCGTTCCGAACGCGCGACCAGTAGGCCGCAGGCACAACGACCGCAATGTCGATGAAGGCGGTCAGAGTGGCGAGCGCCATGGAGGTGGAGAAGGCCGACTGGATGCGCGGGTTGCTGACAGTCGCCTGCCACCAGTCGAGCGTGTAGCCGTCGGGCAGGACATTGGCTGTCCAGCGGGTCGCGAACGAGTAGATCAGAACGGCGGCCATGGGAATGCAGAAGTAGCCGAGCACCGCGCCGAAGAAGAGATACCGGGCCGCGCGGCTGATGCGTCCGCCGGCTCGGAGGCGCTCCCGGGCCGGAGCGCGGCTGCGAACGCCGTCACGAGCAGCGTCTACAGCCATCTCATGGCCCTTCTGAGGATGATCCTGTAGAGGACCAGCGAGGTCGTCGCGAAGGCCATCAGAACCACTGCCAGGATTGCCGCCCGGCCGGGACCGAGCAGCACGTCGGACTGCAAAGCGGAGCCTATCTGCAACGTGATGAGATGGACCGCAGTTGCGCCGGACTGGCCGGCGAGACCGTAGGCGATGCCGTAGATGCCGAGGGTCCAGGTGAAGATCAGGAGCCAGCCCGCGGCCAGGAATGGCGCCAGGATCGGCCCGCCGATTCGCCGCCAGAACACCAATCGAGTTGCGGCCGCGGTCTGCGCTGCCTCCCACCAGTCGTCTCTCAGGATCGCCATTGCCGGGATGGTGAGCAGGACGAAGAGGGGGACATTGGTGTATTCATAGGCCATCAGGAGGGCCGGCAGCGAACCTTCCCGCGGCGCCTCGAAGTTGATGCCGAGCCCCTGAACGATAAGGGTCAGCATCCCAACGCTGCCGATAGTGGCCATGTATGCAAAGGCGAGGCCGATGCCGCCGAAGTTCGCGGCAACGTTGAGGAGGCCAAGCCAGAAGGCCCGCGAGCCCCGCAGCATGCGGCTGATCATCCAGGACAGCGGCGCTCCGATGATGAGCGTCACGGTCGCGCATGAGGCCGCCAGGACCAGGCTGGTGAGAATCGCGTCCTGGTTCGCGTGCTGGCCAAGCACCTTGAACCACAGATCCAAAGACAGCCCCGTTTCGCCCATGCTCGTGAACGACTGCCAGATCAGGACAAGAACTGGTGCGATGAGGCAGGTCGACACGAGAAGGAGAAGCGGGATGGCTGGCAGCCATGCTGCCAGCCATCCACGCATCCGAGCAATGGGCGAAGGCGAGGCCGACCCGCCTGCGGACTCGAGTCCGCCGAGTTTCGCGTAAGGCCGGCTCAGCGTCGCCATGTCATCAACCGCCCGCGCCGACCTGGTTCTGCCAGATATCGGCGATCTTCGCGATGTCGATCTTCGACGTGTCGATCGTCTTCACCGCGGAGTATTGGGAGTCGGGGAGCCACAACGCCTTGGCGCTGTCGGGGAGAGTGAGGTCGCCCAGCACGTAGCGGATCGGGCGGGCGCCGAACTTGGCGAAGTCGGTCTGGCCCTGGTCGGTGAGGATCCAGTCCATGAACATCTTGCCGAAGTCGCCATGGGCCGAGTCGTACTTGTTCATGATGATGGCCGAGGGGGCGTAGATCGAGCCGTCGCTTGGGATCACGACCTGGGCGTTGATCTTCTTGGCCTTCTCCTGGTTCGCAAGCGCTATCAGGTTGAAGTCGTACTTGATCTGGATCGGGACCGCGCCCTTCTCGAACTGGTCGGCATTGCCTTCCGCCACGCCCTGGATATTCGGCAGGAGCGTCTTGGCGTATGCGATGCCCTTGGTGTAGTCATCGAGGGTGCCGCCGGCGGCGAGGTTCATGGCAACGAAGGCCATCGTGGCGGTGCCGGAAGAGCCGGGCTTGCCGAAGCCGACGAGGCCCTTGTAGTCGGGCTTAGCCAGATCGGC
The DNA here is from genome assembly GCA_003156975.1 of Chloroflexota bacterium. Taxonomy (GTDB): domain Bacteria; phylum Chloroflexota; class Limnocylindria; order Limnocylindrales; family CSP1-4; genus Fen-1039. The sequence goes on from PMIE01000116.1 coordinate 15,910, forward strand.
CCAGGTCTGCGGGACGGCGATGCCCTTGGACGTGAGGTAGTCGACGTTGACCACGAAGCCGGGGACGCCGACGAAGGTGGCCTCCCAGCCGCCGTTCTTGCCGAACAGATAGGACGGCAACTTGGTGGCAGCCGCGGGAACGTAGCCGGACAGAACGCCCTTCTGCTCGGCCGCACTCGAGAAGAGAATGCCGATGTCGGCAAGGACTGCCTTCGGGTTGTTCTTCTCGGAATCGAAGGCTGCGATCTCCTCAGCCGAGGACATGTCCTCGCCCTGGGATCGGTCCTTGCGGTTGCAGTCAAAGCTGAACTTCGCCTGGCAGAAGTCAGTGAACTCCTGGCCGTAGTTGGCCCATGAGTTGGGCGCGCCGTAGGTCTCGAAAGTCTTGGCCTGATCGGCCGCCTTGGTGCTATCCCCAGCCGTCGCTCCCAGGACGTTCTGAGAGGCCGCCGCGGACGAGCAGCCGGCCAGGATGACGGTGATCGCAACCGCCGCGAGGCTGTGCTTGACCCTGAGTCTCATCACAGTTTCGGACTCCTCCATCTGGTTCTACCGGAGCCGGCCCCTTGCATCGAGGGCTCGGGCCGCCGATCTTCGACCGGTTCTCCAATCGGCATGCTCGACCGAATCGGTTAACGGCCGCGGGGGCGGGTCGTTAACGGGAGATGGCGCGGGGTTAACCGTTCTTGCACAGGAGACAAACGAGCCACACGCCCGGCGTCGGCAGCGGACCCGGCGGAGCAGGGCCGCTCCCGACCTGATAGCCTCTTCGTGCCGGCGGCCACAGCCGCACTTCCGCCTATCGCGAGGTCGCGTCAGCTTGTTCGGGTTGTCTCAGGGCACGTTCCTGGCGTTGCTCGCCATCTTTGCGCTGGCCGTCACCTTCGACTACATCAACGGCTTCCATGACACCGCAAACGCAATCGCGACATCGGTCGCGACGCGTGCGATCAAGCCCGAATTCGCGATCCTGCTCTCGGCCACGGCCAACTTCGTCGGCGCCCTGGTCTTCGGCGTCGCCGTTGCGACGACCGTCGGCAGCAAGATCGTCAACGACAACCTGATCCTCGGGAACGGCTCCACCGTCCTGATGGCCGCACTCATCGGCGCGATCACCTGGAACCTGATCACCTGGCGCTTGTCGATCCCCAGCTCCAGCAGCCATGCCTTGATCGGCGGCCTGATCGGCGGGGCGTGGGCGGCGGCAGGATCCGGCGCCGTCCAGTGGGATCAGTTCGCCGCCAAGATCCTCGTCCCCTTGTTCTCGTCCCCAATCCTGGGCATTGTCATCGGGTTCGGGCTCATGGTCGTGATCATGAATGTCTTCGTGCGGGCAAATCCGCGGCACATGAACGATCGCTTCCGGAAGCTGCAGATCGTGTCGGCCACCTACATGGCCCTCGCCCACGGCTCGAACGACGCTCAGAAGACGATGGGCATCATGACCCTGGCCCTCGTCACGGCCAAGGCGATCCCCGACAAGACGGTGCCGGTGTGGGTCATCCTCATCGCAGCAACGGCGATGTCGCTCGGAACGGCCGCGGGCGGGTGGCGAATCATGAAGACGATGGGTCAGCGAGTGGTGAAGCTCGATCCGGTCCACGGCTTTGCTGCCGAGACGACCGCCGCCTCGATCATCATGGTGGCCTCGCACTTCGGCATGCCGGTTTCAACCACGCATGTCATCTCCACGGCGATCATGGGCGTGGGCACGAGCGATCGGATCAAGGCGGTCCGTTGGGGCATCGCGCGCAGTATCGTCACCGCCTGGGTGCTGACGATCCCCGCATCGGCCATCGTCGCCGCCGCGGCCTACTTGGTACTCCACCTAGTCGGCGTCTAGCGCCAGCGCACCGGCCCCACCTGACCCGGCCGCGCGCTGCGTGCCACGCCACCACGCTCAGTCGGCTTCGGGCCGCCTGAGCACGTACCCCACACCGCGCACCGTCTCCAGATACACCGGGTTCGCCGGGTCCGCTTCGATCTGGGCTCGCAGCCAGTGCACGTGGACGTCTACGGTGCGGGTCTCGCCGGCGTAGTCGTAGCCCCAGACGTGTTCGAGTAGCTGGTCCCGGGTGAAGACGTGGCCCGCGTTCTTGATGAGGAAGAGCAGCAGATCGAAGGCCTTGGGTTTGACCGGGAGAGCCTCGGAGCCGCGGAGCAGCCTGCGTCCCGCCAGATCCACCCGAACCTGGCCGAGGTCAACGGTCTCCGTGTCCGCAGCCTGGCCCTGCGCCTGTGTCTCCGATCGACGGAGTAGTGCCCGAATTCGGGCAAGCAGCTCGCGGAAGCTGAACGGCTTGGTGACGTAGTCGTCCGCACCAAGCTCCAGCCCCACGACCTTGTCTATCTCTGCGCTCTTTGCGGTGAGCATCAGGATCGGCACTCCGGACTCCGCCCTGATGATCCGGCAGACCTCGGTTCCGGATATCTCCGGCAGCATCAGGTCCAGCAGGATGAGGTCTGGATGGTGGCGCCGAAAGGCCTCCACCGCCTCTCGCCCATCGGCGGCCTGCACGACCGTGAACCCCTCTTGCTCGAGGCTCTCGGCCAGTGTCTCGCGCAACGTGCGCTCGTCGTCAACGACCAATATCGAACGGGCCATCCGGTGCTCCCTCCTACGGAGCGGTGGTCGCTTGAGCCCCGAGCTTCTCGATCGCCCGGTCCAGCCGGGCCAGCGTCCGCTCGTAGCCAAGCGCCACCATCGTGTCGAAGAGTGGCGGTGTGGCTGTCCGGCCGGTGACGGCGACGCGGATTGCCATGAATAGATCGCCGGCCTTCCAGCCGCGATCTTCGACAAGCCGCCGCAGCGGCGCCTCCAACTGGTGGGCATCCCACGCGGCCTTGCCGGTCTCGGCGATCAGCTGGCGGGCGGCGGTGAGGCCAACCACGGTCGTGGCGGCGTCCCAGCGCTTCGGAACGATCAGGGCCGGGTCCATCTCCAGGTCCCTGACGAACAGGAAGCCGATCAGCTCGCCCACGGCTGACAGCCTGGGCAGCCGCTCCTGAACGACCGGCAGCAGGACGCGGATCTCGTCGTCCGTGGGAAGCCAGTCGATCCGACCGGCGGCAAGCTCGACCTCGAAGAATGGCCGCAGGCGCGCTATGAGATCGTCGGCAGACAGCCGCCGGATCCACTGGCCGTTGATCCATTCCAATCGCTCACGATCGAAGACCGCGCCGGCCCGATTCACCTTCGACAGATCGAAGCGCTCGATCAACTCGGCCTGGGAGAGGATCTCCTCCTCTGTTCCGGTCGACCAGCCGAGCAAGGCGAGGTAGTTGACGAAGGCCTCCGGAATGAAGCCCTCCGCCTTGTATGCGTCGACGGCGGTCTGGCTCTTTCGCTTGCTCATCTTGGTCCGGTCCGGGTTGAGGATGAGCGGCAGGTGGCCGAATTGCGGGATCGGCGCGCCGAGAGCTTCGAACAGCAGGATGTGCTTGGGCGTGTTGGAGAGGTGATCCTCGCCGCGGATGACGTGGCTGATCTTCATGGCCGCGTCGTCCACCGCCACTGTGAAGTGGTAGAGCGGCGTGCCGTCCGAGCGGAGGATCACGAGGTCGCCACCGAGGGCGTTCGTGTCTATCTCCACATGGCCCCGGACGATGTCGTCGAAGGCAATCGCGCGGCTGGCAGGAATGCGGAAGCGCACGACCGGCTTGCGGCCTTCGGCCTCGAAGGCGGCGCGCTCGGCCCCGGTCAGTTTGGCGCAGCGGCCGTTGTAGCGGACGTTCTGGTGGGCCGCCTCCTGGAGCTTCCGCTCGGCCTCCAACTCCTCCGGCGAGCAGTAGCAGCGATAGGCCTTGTCCTCGGCCAGGAGCCTGTTGGCCGCTTCCGTGTAGCTCGCCATGCGCGCCATCTGGCGGTACGGGCCGTGGTCGCCACGCTCCGGCTCATCGCCGACGGCCGGCCCCTCATCCCAGCGGATCCCCAGCCAGTGCATGCCGTTGAGAATGTCGAGTTCGTAGGCCTCGGTGGAGCGTGCCTGGTCCGTGTCTTCGAGCCGGAATATGAAGGTTCCGCCGGTGTGTCGCGCGAACAGGAAGTTGAACAGCGCCGTCCTGGCGGTGCCCAGGTGCAGCGGCCCGGTTGGGCTCGGCGCGATTCGAACGCGGATGTCGGTCATGCCCGCAAGTGTACGGGACCGGCGCAGCGTGGCGGCGATGGGCCGATGGGGCCGCTGGGCCGCTGGGCCGCTGGGCCTAGTCCAGCAGCTCCCCTACCGGGGCGAGGTCGAACTCCGGAACGGCTTCGCCTATGGGTACGCCGCGCGGATCCAGCGCGACCGGGCGGTGGTATCGGCCGAGGGACCGCAAAGCGGAGGCGTCCAGGACGCCGATCTGCCGCAACGTCTCAACGGACGCGGCCGAAGACGCCCGAGCGAAGCCACCGCCGTCCTCGATCTTGATTGCCACTCCAGATGCGCCGGCCCGGCCCGGCCCGGCCGGAATCGCAAATCCGCGCAGCCCCTCCACGCCGCCCTTCGCAGCGATGCCGCCCGGGAGTGCTTTCATCACCGACGTGTCCAGGCGGCCGCGGCTTCCGGCGACCATCTCGGGATTGGTCATCATCGCGTCGCGAATGCGGCACAGAGCGTCGGCCAGGCTCGAGCGGGTGTCCTTCTTGGGAATGGCGGTCGGGTCGGCCAGAAGGGCGAAGGCCCGCGCGACCTCATGGAGCGGAAAGGCGTAGGTCGGCACACCGCAGGCATCGGTCGAAATGTCGAGCATCGAGGGCGAAGTGGAGAACGCGCGCGCCACCGTGGCGCCGTAGAGCCGCTGGACCGGATGGTCGGGCAACCAGTATTCCTCGACCGGCCAGCCGTTCAGCCTGCACAACAGCAGCATCGAGGCGTGCTGGCCGGAGCACATATGGCGAACCGACCCGGCCTTCTCGCCGTCGCGAGCGAGCCGCGCGGCCGTCAACGCATCCAGCGGCGCGCCCTCCGATCCACAACCCAGGTGTTGCTGAGAAACGCTCGCCCGACGAAACACGGCCTGGAGCGTCCTCACGTGAAGGTCCTCGCCGGAATGCGAGCCGGCCATGATTGCCAGCTCGGCGTCCGTGAGCCCGAACTCCTCGACTCCGCCGGCTTCGACGAGCGCGACGAGACCGAAGGGCTTCACGGCCGAACGAAGGTTCACGACGACCTCGGGGTCGCCGAGCACGCGCCGAACCGTCCCGTCCATCCCCACTTCGACGATGGAACCGCGATGACAACTCTCGACCAGATCGCCCCGCATCTGGCGAACCAGGATCGGCGGCGTCTTGGGTGGATCTGGAGCGCGGACCGGCTGCTTGGGGCCGCGAACGTTCTTGACACCGGCCGAGCGACCGGGGATCGGAGCGGCCGGCGCGGGAGGCGCGGCGGCCGGCGCGGGCAGTGGCGACGGGGCCGGGGTCGGGGGCATGGGCAGCGCTGGCGCCGATGGCACCGCCCGCGACTCGACCACCGGCGGCTTCGCCTTCAGCGGCACGAACACCGACGAGGTCTCCGGCGCCACCGCCGCCTTCGACGCCACGCCCTTCTCGGCCGGGGCGAGTTTGCTGCTGGCGGGCTTGGGTTCGTTGGCCGCGGGCACGGGCCGACCCTCTTCCCCGCGGGAGTCCGGTCCAGTCCGCGACGGCGACATCAGCCCTCCAGATCAAGGTTTCGACGGTCCGAGCGGTGGCGAGTCCGCCCGCCGGCAGGCCACCGGCAAGCCCACCGAGGATACTCCGGCACGCGCATGTGCGGTGCGACTGGCAGGGCGTGGCGTGCCGGCCCGTGGATCGCGGGGAAGACCCGGGCCGGGTTGATCTAGCTGCCCGAGTCGGCGGCAGTTTGCTCGACGCCCAGGTCTTCTGTGGCCGCGGCGCTTGCCGCAATCCTCTCAGCTTCCGCCGTCTCCGCCTCAGCCCGCGCAGCCTTCGCCGCCAGACGCGCGGCGCGGCGAGCGGCTCGACGTGCACCCACTCGCCCGGCCACACCGCGCCGAAGCCGCCGCACGTCGCCCACGACCGCGGGCCCAAACAGACAAACGGCGATCACGGCAGCCAGCGGGATCTGATCGGCCACGAACGGGCCGAGGACGTGCGCATCGCGCCAGGTGAACTCCGCGGCGAAGCGGACGACGGCCCACAGAGCCAGCACTGTCAGGTAGCGACGGCCGCCGGTCAGGAGGAGCCAGTCGCGCCGGGGCGCTCGGTACAGGTCGATCTCGCGCTTGGTGACCTTGATCCTGAACCTCATCACGGCCGGGACGACCACTACGAGAACCGCGACCGCCAGAATTAACGCTCCCTCTATCGCCTGCGACGGCAGGGCCGAGAAGGCGGGATTGGCACTCCCCCATGGGCCACCGCCGGTGTAGCTGGTGGCCAGAGCCGAGTCCGAGTATCGACCCTGCCCTACCCCGCCGAGGACCATCGTCAACTTGCCCAGACCGAGCCCCACCAGAAGAGGCAGAGCCACCGCGCCCAGCCATCGGCCGATCGGCGCGGCCAGGAGGCGGGCTACGGCAACGGCGGCGATCGTACCGAGAACGACGGCCAGTGTCAGGCCAAATCCACCCTGCGACGGATCCGTGACGGCCGCAGGGCTTGCCGCGTAGTAGTCGAAGTGGACCAGGGCGTAGCCCACTCGCCCACCGACAATTGCGCCGGGCACGGCACCGAAGGCCATGAGAATCAGATCGTCGCGCCGGAGCCTCGGCCCATCGTCGGAACCGCCCGTCGTCGCAGAACTGCGTGACCTGCCTGCGCTCAATGCTGCGAAGAGCAGGACCAGGAGGATGACACCCGCGAGGGCGAGCGTCTCCAGACGAATGGACATCCCAACGACCGATGTCGAGGGGTCGAAGTCGAAGCGCGTGACGGCTGGCACCGTCGGAGTTTACCGGTACGAGCGCCGCTGAGTCGGGCCCAATGCGAAGTGTCGGCCTGCCGACACGTTCACTGTCGGGTTGAAGCTCGGTCGGGTGACGGATCCGTGGCTTCATACGTAATGCGGAGGAGATCCGGGGAGCGATCCCAGGTAATCCCCGAAGCGCGGGGGAAGCATCTTCGCCCGATGTGCGGTTTCGGCCGCCACCGAGGGGGATCGGACGGGCGAATGAGCGCTGGTCCCGGAATCCCGGGGGGCCGGGACCCGCGCTTCATTTGCATGACAGGCCCTGGAAAGCCCCGGCAGGACGGGACCGCCGGGGCTTTCCTATGCTTGGTTCTTCCTGGAGCGTCGATCAGGCAAGCGCGGCCACGTATGCCGCCAAACGGATCAGGCCGGGAGCTTGTGCAGCGTGTCGATCAGGCCCCTGACCGATTCGGAGGAGGTCAGCAGCGCGGCCTGCTCGTCCGGAGTCAGCTGGACCTCGATGATCCTCTCCATACCGGACGCCCCGATCACGATCGGCACGCCGACGACGAGGCCGTCGATCTTGTACTCGCCGTTCAGCAGGACCGCGCACGGCAGAACCCGCTTTCGATCGTTGAGTATCGAGTCGACCATCTGCAGGACGGAGGATGAGGGGGCGTAGAAGGCGCTTCCCGACTTCAGCAAGGCGACCACTTCGGCGCCGCCGTTTCGGGTGCGCTGAACGATCGCCTCGATCCGGTCCGCTTTCATCAGTTCGGGCAGCGGGATCCCGGCCACCGTGGACAGGCGCGGCAGCGGAACCATCGTGTCGCCGTGGCCGCCGAGAACGAAGGCTGTGACATCCGCCGACGAAACGCCCAGTTCCTGGGCGATGAAAGTTCGGAAACGCGCGCTATCCAGGACGCCGGCCATGCCGATGACGCGTTCGCGGGGGAAGCCGCTGGTCTCAAGGGCCACGTGGACCATCGCGTCCAGCGGGTTGGTGACCATGATCAGAATGGCGTTGGGCGAGTACCGCACGGCGTTGCCGATGACGGTACGAACGATCCCGGCGTTCTTGATGAGCAGGTCGTCGCGGGACATGCCCGGCTGCCTGGCGAGGCCCGCGGTCACGACGACGACGTCCGAGTCGGCCGTGTCGGCGTAGTCATTGGTACCCGAGACGATGTGGTCGTGGTGGTGAAGCGGCGCGGCCTCGGCCAGGTCCAGCGCCTTGCCCTGGGGCAGTCCTTCGACAACGTCGACCAGGCAGACGTCCGCCACGCCGGCCTCGGCGATCCGCTGGGCCGTGGTGGCACCAACGTTCCCGGCTCCGATGACCGTTACTTTGCGACGGCTAACTGGCATCTGGAGATCCCTCGGTTAGGACGCCGGCAGGGGCCGCCGGCGCGATGTTGGGGGCAGCGATCAGGCAGCGGAAATAGCCTGCTTTACATGCGCCAGGCGATCCGCAAGCGCTTGCGGAAGCTTCGATCCGAACCTGGCGTAGTGCTCCTCGATGGCAGCGAGTTCTGCGACCCATGCCTTCGGATCGACGGCGAAGAGAGCCGCAAGGCCGTCTGCCGTGACATCCAGGCCGGTGGTGTCGATTGCTCCGGGGGCCGGCAGGTAGCCGATCGGCGTCGCAACGGCATCGTCCTCGCCGGAGCATCGGCCGAAGATCCATTCGATGACGCGGCTGTTCTCGCCGAAGCCCGGCCACATGAACTTGCCTTCGGCATCCTTGCGGAACCAGTTGACCAGGTAGATGCGCGGCAGCTTAGCGCCCGCCTTCTTGCCGATCTCCAGCCAGTGGCCCCAGTAGTCGGCCNNGCGCGGCGGCCGCCGAACATGATCGCGTCGATCGGGACGCCGGCCGGATCCTCCCAGTTGGGGGCAATTGCCGGATCCTGACCCGCCGGCGCTGTGAACCGAGCGTTGGGGTGAGCGGCGGGCTTCTCGGACCCGGGCGCCCAATCCTTGCCGGTCCAGTCGATGAGGTGGGCGGGAGCTTCCTTGGTGAGACCTTCCCACCACACGTCGCCGTCGTCGGTGAGGGCGCAGTTCGTGTAGATGCAATTGGCGTAGAGCGTGCGGATTGCGTTGGCGTTCGTGTCCATGCTCGTGCCGGGCGCAACGCCGAAGAATCCTGCTTCGGGGTTGATGGCGTAGAGCTGGCCGCTTGCACCGAACTTCATCCAGCAGATGTCGTCGCCGATCGTCTCGACCTTCCAGCCGGGAATCGTGGGCTCGAGCATCGCCAGGTTGGTCTTGCCGCACGCGGACGGAAAGGCACCGGCCATGTGCTTAACGCGGCCATCGGGCGCGGTGACCTTGATGATCAGCATGTGCTCGGCCAGCCAGCCCTCGTCGCGGGCGATGGCAGAGGCGATTCGCAGGGCGAAGCACTTCTTGCCGAGCAGGGCGTTTCCGCCGTATCCGGATCCGTATGACCAGATCTCGCGGGTCTCCGGGTAGTGAACGATGTATTTGGTTTCGCGATCGCACGGCCACTCGACATCCGCCTGTCCGGCCGCCAGGGGCGCGCCTACGGAGTGGATGGCCGGCACGAAGTCTCCGGTCTTGATGATCTCGGCCAGAGCGGCGGAACCCATGCGGGTCATGATCCGCATGTTGACGACCACGTACGGCGAGTCCGTAATCTCAATGCCGAGCCGTCCGATCGGCGAGCCTACCGGGCCCATCGAGAACGGGATGACATACATGGTGCGGCCGCGCATCGAACCCTTGAAGAGGCCGTTCAGCAGCGTGCGCATCTCGGCGGGGTCGCGCCAGTTGTTGGTCGGGCCGGCGTCCTCTTCCTTCTCGGAACAGATGAAGGTCCGGTCCTCGACACGGGCGACGTCGGACGGATCCGAGCGAGCGAGGAAGCTGTTCGGCTTGATGTCGGGGTTGAGGCGGATGAAGGTCCCGGCGTCGACGAGCTGCTGGGTCAGGCGGTCATTTTCCGCCTGCGAACCATCGCACCAGTAGACGGCATCGGGGGTTGTCAGGGCCGCAACCTCGTCCACCCAGCGCACGATTGGATTGTCCGCGGTTAGGCCCTGCGGCAACCCTTCGACCCTGGCGCCGATAGTCGTCACGTTGTCTCCTCGCTCTTGCTGGGGCATTGTCCCCGTCGAACTGCCCAAGTCTCACGGGGCTTCGGGCACTCAGACGACGGGGGCGATATTTATGTCTAGAGTTGCGTCGGTATTCGGGACAGGGGAATTGTACGAAGTGAGACCACGGTCACGCAAACCGGGGCACTCTGATCCGGTTTAGGCGCAGATAAGCGGCTGTTGATCGCCCTCCTGTAGCGTCGTTGCTGGAGGAGGTCAGATGCGATGGATTCATTCGACACGGCGTGGGCAACGTTTCCGGAGTGGACTCTCGGCCTGGACGAGCGCGGGCTCGCCTGGCATCGCGAATTGGCGGTGGCACGCGCGCCCCTCAGGCGCCTCGCTGGCACGGCTCTGCCCGCTCAGGCAGTTCTGCCCGGAGCGGGATATGAGCGACTCGGACGTGAGGAGCCACGAAAGGGGGGTCGACCCGGCCGGCGCTGGTAGCCTCGCCGTCTGGTGGATCGGCGACGATCTGGACGACCTCTAGCTCGCGGCGCTAGGTTGCGGGCCCCGCCTCGCCTGGTTCGTCCGGCGCGGCCGCCGGCGTCGACTCGGGCGCAGGCTCAGTCTGGACCGGCGCTTTGGCGACCTTGGAGCCTTTCGGCTTCTTCACGGGCTTGGCCCTAGCCTTGGCCGACGTTGTCGATGCCTCTGCCGCTGGATCGGCCGTAGATGCCGCTTGATCGGCCGTAGATGCCGCTTGATCGGCCGTAGCTTCGCCGCTCTCGGAAGTCGCGGCCGTATCGGGTGCCGTGGCGCCCTCCGGGTGACGTCGCACCCACCAGTGTCGAACGATGATGGCGAGGATCGCGACGGCGGCCGCGCCCATGCCCACGAGCTGCGCCATCGCAAGCCCGAAGAACGTCCAATCCCAGCCGCTGCGGAAGGTCTCGAGGACACTTCGCTCGATGCCGTACCAGACGAAGTACAGGAGACCGATGTCGCCGGCGATCAGCAGCCGGTGGTGCGACGTGAACCGGCGCCACAAGGCGATCATCACGAAGACACCGATGAGACTCAGCATCGATTCATAGAAGAAGAGCGGGATGAAGTGCGCGTCGACCGGCGTGGTGCCGCCGTAGGCCGGGCAGGCGTATTGCTGCACACGGTACTGGCATTGGATGGCGATGCCCCACGGTAGGTTCGTCGGCGGGCCGTACAGCTCCTGGTTCATGAAGTTGCCCCACCGGCCAACGGTCTGGGCAATCAGGATGCACGGGGCGATGATGTCGCCCCATCGCCAGAAGTTGACCTTGTAGTGGCGGACCAGCCAGATCACCGCAAGCAGGCCGGTAAATAGGCCGCCATAGATTCCCAGGCCGCTGTAGGGCGGCAGGACGATCTGGGCAAGGTGGTCCTTGTAGTAGGCCCACTGGTCGATCACGTGGTACGCCCGGCCACCGATCAAGGCCGCGACGGCCATCACGATCAGACTGTCGACGATGATCTCGGTCCGTTCGCCGCGCTGCCGGGCCAGACGGAAGGCGAGCCAGGTGGCGGCGATTATCGCGGCCACATAGCCGATCCCATACCACCGGATCTCGAGGGAGCCAAAAGCAAGCGCAACCGGATTTGGGGTGAAGTCGATCATGGTTGGCACAGTGTACCGGCCCGCGCCTTTTGGCTCGCGGACGCTGCGCAGTTCGTATACTGGCCCGAACGCCAAGCCACGCCGCGGTCGGCGCAAACGCCACGAGTCACCGCCGCGTCCTACCGTCTGTCGATGACATCCGCCCAACGGAAGGGCCCAGAAATGCCGTTCTACTTCTTCTTCAGCATTCTCGGTCTGCTGATCGGCGCGATCCTGACCTGGTTTCTCCTGGCGGATCACCCATTCGAATCGATAGAGACGCCGGGTGGCCCGGTCGACGTCGCCGAAGCGGCACTGCTGGCCAAGGAGATGGCGGCAGACGGAATGGACCTCGACGAGGCAACCATCGCCAGAGTGCTCAATCTGCATGGCGCCTACGTTGACGGCAAGATCCGCGAGGCCCAGGCGGCGGGCGAGGCGCACCGGCTTGAGATTGAGCGCACACAACCCGCTCCCGAGACGGCCGGAACAGACGCGAGCTGATCGGGCGCAGTCGCCGGCAAGGGGCGACGTTGTCCCGAAGCGGATGCAAACCTGACTAGACCACGGTCCCCACGTGCAGTGCCACAACGCCCAGGGCAAACCGCTTGAACGAAACCTCCACCAGGCCCGCGCGCCGCATCGTGGCCGCTATCTCCTCGGCGCCGGGGAATCCGTCGAGCGATTGCGGCAGGTATGAGTAGGCTGCGCGGCGGCGGAAGATCGCCCCTGCAACGGGTGCCGTGATCCGGAATATGCCCTGGTACACCCAGCCCATGAACCGGGGGCGAGGCACTGACAGCTCCAGGCAAACCACCCGTCCCCCACTCCGGACGGCTCGGGCCATCTCGCGGAGACCGTCCTCAAAGCTCGCCAGATTGCGCAGCCCGAAGGCAATTGTGGCGGCGTCGAAGGAGCCGTCCGCAACGGGCAGGGCCAGGGCGTTTCCGAGCCGAAACTCGACGCCGGGGAGTTCTCCGCAGGCGAGCCGGGCTTGATCCAGCATTCCCGGCGAGAGGTCCACGCCGAGAACGTGCCCTTGCGGTCCAACTGCCTGGGCGAGGGCGGCAGTCAGTTTCCCCGTCCCGCAGGCCACGTCCAGCGCGTCCCCGCCGTTGCGAAGGCCGGCAGCGCGAACCGCGGCCCGCCGCCAGCGGCCATCCGATCCGGCCGTCATCAGCGTGTTCATCCGGTCGTACACCGGAGCGATGGAATCGAACATCGTGGTGACACGGGGCTCGGGCACGTTGTTTCCCAGGCGGGCCGCGTCAGTCGTGACATCCGCGCGGGAATCCGGCCCCGGCTCGCCGTCGGCTCCGACGGCCGGTCCGCCGGCCATTGCGCCGGCTGATCGTGGAGATTCGGTCACGAACCCGAGGTGTTCGTCGACAGTTCGACGTCGCGCGCCATGCGCAGCGGTCGACGCTCGAAGGCGCTCGAGAAGACGACCTGGGTTTGGGTCGTGAAGACGTGTGCCACTTGCTGAATGGCGTGCAAGACGTGCTCGAGGTGCCGCGTGTCGGTGGCACGCACCTTGAGCAGATAGTCCGCCTCGCCGGCCAGATGGTGGCACTCCTCGATCTCGTCGATCCCCACGAAGTCGCCCGTCATGTCAGTCGCGATGGTGCCGGGCACCTGCTTGATGAAGATGAATGCCAGCACCCCGTAGCCCAGGAGCGTCGGGTCCACCAGCGCCGAGTAGCCGCGGATGACTCCACGAGTCTCGAGCTTCTTGACCCGCTCATGGACCGAGGGTCCGCTCATCCCGACGGCCTGGCCGACCTCGGCATAGGACTCGCGCCCATCCCGCTGCAAGATCTCGAGGATACGAGCATCCGTCTCGTCGATCCGTTCGAAAGAGCCCATCTCAGGTGTGTCCTCGCGCCGTTCCAGCGGCGCCTCCCAGCGCCCGTCACGTCCAGACTATCCGATCCCCAGCGAATCGACAGCGCAGCAACAGGAGCCCCGAAGGCATCGGCCGGCCGAACGGATAGCCACGTAACCCGATCGC
>PMIE01000116.1:29521-35933 GCA_003156975.1 Chloroflexota bacterium
CGGCCGCCCGGCCGGCGATCTACCAGCGGTAGCCGCGCCCTTTGGCCCGGGTGCCGAACGTCCCCGCCGCAACGTGCGCCTCGAGGCAGGTGACGCCCTTTGGGCCCACAAGTGCATTGTGCGCGACGTTGGCCGGCAGATCCAACCGCTCGCCCGCGGTCAGCAGGTAGCCGACGCCGTAGCCGCTCAAGCCGTACGTGATTGAGCCCTCCACCACAACCACGACCCTGTCGAAGTCGTTGACCCGCTCTTCGAATCTCTCGCCCGCCACGTTCGACCAGGCGGAAGCCTCAAGGCCCTCAGCCTTCAACCTGGCTTCGAGGGTGGCTCGGTCGACTGAACTCATTTCGTCTCCGCTCCCTGGACGGGCGCACCGCTCGGGGCCACAAGATGACCGTTCCGTTGGGGGCCGCTCCTGCGCCGCGGCTTCTCCGGGCCTGGCATATGGGCTTGCGTCTGCTCGAGGAGGACTCTGTCCGATGCGGGAGGCAGATCCCCGGCGGCTTCCCGCCAGGCCGCATCGGCCCGGCCGTCGTGAGCGTCGGTCCCGGTAGATACCACCATGAATATGCCCAGGCCGACGACGCAGCCGATGAAGATGCCGAATTCGCGCGTCGCGTGCAGCGTGGCAAGGAGGAAGAGAGTCACAGGGACGCCGACCATCGTGGCCGCAACCAGGCCTCGAACTCGCTGCAAAATCTCTCCTTACTCTCTGGCCCGGCGCCATGGCAGGCGGCGCGCACCGCCTCATCGCGCGATTCGGCCGAGCCCTCAATGGAACGTGCCTTGTCTGCGAAGGCAACACGCGGCTCGTTGCCAGGCATCAACGTCTTCATCGTACCGCTACACTCGCCGCGTGCGCATCGACTACCACGCATTCGGCAATCCGGCCGTACCGGAACGTGGCCGCGGACGGCGATGAAGCCGCTCCGGCACCTCTCCGCCGTCGAAGTCGCGGCCGCAATGCCACCGCTCACCGAGCGGCTGGTCCTGGCCGAGCGGACCATGCGAGCCCTGGGCCACGAGGCTGAACTGCCCCCCAAGGTCGGGGTTCATCCGAGGCAGCCTGGATCGCTTGCTCATGCCATGCCTGCGTTGCTGCGCGGAGAGGCCGCCGACGGGTCGACGGACCTCATCGGCGCCAAGTGGATCACCGGATTCCCGTTGAACCCGAGCTGCGGTCTGCCCACCTATCACGCTCTGGTGATCCTGAACGACCCGCTGACCGGGGAGCCGCTGGCGGTGATGGATGCGTCGACGATCACGGCTCAGCGAACGGCCGCCATCAGCGGGACGGCGATCCGCCACTTCGTGCCGCCGGGCGCGGTGCGCAGCCGCGGCGCCACTCGCGTGGCGATCCTCGGGGCGGGAGCGCAAGCCCGGAGTCACTTGCCGGTCATCGGGCACGTGCTTCCCGGCGCCGTGGTCCGGCTGACCGATGTCGACGAAGCGCGCGCGGCGGAACTGGCACATGAAGCCTCGACCACCGACGGGATCGCCTCGGCCGAAGCAGTTGCGACCGTGCGCGAGGCGGTCGACTCGGCCGACGTGGTTGTCTCCGTCGTTTCTTTCGGCCCCGATCGGCAGACGCTCGATCCGGCCTGGCTGGGCCCGGAAACGATCTTCGTGGCCGTCGACTACGACATGCAGGCGCCGGCGGCGCTGGCCCGCGAGTCGCTGTTCGTGGTCGACGATCGTGAGCAGTTTCTGGCTACTCGCTCCGGCCCCACGTTCGCCGGCTACCCCGATCCGGACGCAACGCTCGGTGAGTTGCTCAGGGGCGATGCGCCGGCCCCGTCGGCGGCCCCCTCCCGGCCGGCCGGCCGGGTCCTCGTGTCTCATCTCGGCGTCGGCCTGGCCGACGTCGTGTTCGCGTCGGCAATTCTCGCGCGCGCCGAACAACTTGGACTGGGTCTGATCCTTCCTCGCTGAACGATTCGAGAGGCTGCCGTGTCGTAGTAGTAGCGCCCGATCGGCGCGACTGGAGGCCTGGATGGGATTGGAGGCGCATTTGCCGGTTCTGAGGGGAGTGAGAATGCCGGCCGAGCGTCGACCGGCGCCCGGCGTGGATCAGCACGTGGGCGGTGGCGCGCGCATCGTCGACATTGCCGAAACCGGGGATCGCGATCGAGCGGAGATCTTCGGCTCTCTCGACGAGGCACGACTCCTGCAGGGATACCGCCTCGCGTCGCTCATCCTCCGCGACCGAACCGAAGCCGAGGACGCGACGCAGGAAGCCATAGCCCGCGCCTGGTCGAGCTGGAAGACGCTTCTCGACAAGAGCCGGTTTGACGCCTGGTTCGATCGGATCCTCGTCAACGTCTGCCGCAACCGAATGCGACATGTCAGGACCCTGCGCGTCGTCTCGCTCGACAACGCCTTTGAGGTGGCCGCCGCAGACGTACACGGATCGGCACTCGCTCGCCTCACCATCGAGGCGGCATTCGCGGGGCTCACCCCCGACCAGCGCGTCATCGTCGCTCTGCGGTACTGGCGCGACCTTTCGGTTCCGGATATTGCTGAACGACTTGGGATACCCGCCGGCACGGTGAAATCCCGGCTCCACTACGCCCTCAAGTCATTGCGAACGGCAATTGAGTCTGCCGAGGAGACGCACCGATGACTGGCCCAGATCTCGACACAGAACGAGCCATTCGACAGTGGTTGGAGGACACGGCCCCAGACCACGCCCCGGCGTCAATTCGCGAAGCCCTCGACAAGGCGGTACTTGACCCGGCCGGGCGAGCGCGGCCGTGGCCACGGTCTGCAAACGAGAGGCTGCGTTTCGCCGGTCGAATCGCCGCAACCCTGGCGATCCTCGCGATTGCCGGCACCGGCGCCTACTTCTACAGCGCGTCGAGGTCAAAGGCGCCGAGCCCAGGAGCTTCGGCCTACCCCTCCGGAACCGTAGGTCCGACCAGTCAGGCGAGCGACACGCCCGGCATCGATCGACTCATCAGGGAATGGCACCTGGTCGACACTCAAATGGTCGACGACCAGCCGGGCGCGTTCCAGGGTAGCCGTTTGAGCCCGGTGGTCGCGTTGTCGTCCGGCGGGTTCGTGGCATTTGCCTTCAATCCCGACCTCGACCAGACATTCGTGTTCCATTCGAGCGACGGCACGGCGTGGGATCATGTTGGCTCGCTTCCCACCAGGCACGCCACCGTTGATTCGGTGGCCGATTCCGGCGGTCTGACCGTCGCCGTGGGCTACTCCTACGACGCGAAAGCCGATCGCGCCGTACCGGCAGCCTGGACGTCGATCGATCTGCATGTCTGGAACACCGCCGCCCTGCCCGGGCCGGTGAACACCGGAGCCATGATGGTCACCGCCGGACCTCATGGGTTCCTAGCCTCGGGCATGGAGCTGACCCAGCGCTCAGGACTGCACTTCACTCTCTGGATGTCTGCGGACGGCACCACCTGGCATACGGTCGCGGGGCCGAGCCTTCAAGCGGGCGCCGGTGTAGAGGATGTATCCGCCGATTCGGCGGGGTATGCGATAAGGACTGCCTACGCAGGCGCCATCAAGACCTGGCGCTCCGTCGACGGCGATACCTGGACGGAGGCTTGGAGTCGTCCGGCCGATCCCGCGCCAACCTATTTCGGAATGGGTCGCCCCGTCCTCAAGACCTCGGACGGCAGTTACGTCACATTCGGAGCTGGCGACTCCGACGACATGGTCGTCTGGACCAGCGCGGATCTCACCACATGGACGATTGCCGGCCAGTTCACTTGGCTCGGGATGTCGTCATTCGCAGCCATTTCGGGCGGCTTCATCAGCGCCGGCAACTGCGTCGCGGACGGGACCTCCTGCACAAAAACGATGACCGGCATCTGGACTTCAGTCGACGGACTGGACTGGACTCTGGACCCCGGCACGACTCCACTTGTCGACGGCAGCGGCCTCATCGTCAACGACGTGGTGAGCGATGGGAGCCACGCGATCGTCGTCATGAGAGACAACAGTGACCACCTACATCTGCTCGTCGGCACGGAGCGCAAGTAGCGGCTACCGATTGACCTCGAGCGCGCCTGCCGGGACCTCGATCAAGATGCGCCCGTTTTCGACCACCACGGGGTAGATCGCCAGCGGCAGCTCTGCCGGTGGATCGATGACCTCGCCGTCGATCAGCGAGAAGCGCGACATGTGGAGCGTGCATAGGATCGAGTCGCCGGTGAGCATGCCCCTGTCCAGCTCGAAGTACTCATGCGAGCAGATCCCCTGCGCCGCATTGAACCGGCCGGCGAGGTTCGTCACGAGGACCAGTTCGCCGTCGACATCGCACAGCTTCATCGCGCCCGGCGCCACTTCGTCGGCCGCGCAAAGGTCTATGCGACGCAGGCCGGCCGTGTCGTCCGTCATGCCGCGGCCTCAGGCAACCGCGCCGGCCGCCGGAGCGGCCACGATGCGAGCGTCCCACTTGGCCTCGAGCAGTTCCCGCAGCCGATCCTGGGCCGACTGCAGCGGCACGCGGGCCACCACCGGCTCCAGGTAGCCGAGCACAATCGCCCTTCGGGCCTCATCCGGATCGAGGCCGCGGCTCTCCAGGTAGAAGAGTTGCGACTCGTCGATCGGGCCGACGGAACTGGCGTGGGCCACGCGGCGGCAGTCCGGCTGGTCTATCTCCAGGCTCGGAATCGCCACCGAGCGGGCCTGACGGGACAGCAGCATGGCGAACTCGCCCAGGTAGCTGTCGGTGCCGTGGGCCGATAGATCTATCGTCGCCAGACCCTTCATGTAGGCCCGCGAGCGGTCGGCCAGCGCGCCCTTGGATAGCAGATTGCCGGTGGTGTCGCGGCCGATGTGGTGCGTGTAGGAAGTGAGGTCGAAGAACTGGTCGGCCGAGCCGAAGACGATCTCGGCCTGCTCCACGGTCGAACCATCGCCCTCGAGATTGTTGTCGATGCGACTCCGAATGACCCGCGAGCCGAGCTGAGCCAGAGCCCAGCGAACCGTCGCTCCCTTGGCAAGCACGGCAGATCGATGCTGGAAGGCGATCTGGCGCAGCGAGAGATCCTGCAGCCCGGCGAACGACAGAGTGGAACCGGCGCCGATCTGAACTTCTGTGGTGCCGGCGAAGAATGCCTGAGACTCGGCGGTGGCGGTGCCGGCCGCAGAACCGGTGGCGCTACCGGCGCCGGAGCCGGCGGCGGTCCCAGTGGCGGCCGAAATCTGCTCCTCGACAACGGAGACTTCCGCGTCTTCGCCGATGGAAATCACCGTCCGCGAGATGATCGCCGTGTCGGGCGCACCGACGACCCAGCGCAGCATCACCGGCTTCTCGAGCCGCACGCCGTCGGGGATGCGCAGGAGCAGCCCGTCGGACCACAGGGCGCGCGTCATCTGGGCGAGCTTGTCGTTCTCGGGAAGGGCGCAGCCACCCTCGAGAAGAGTGCGAAGCAACTCCGGGTCTCGGGCGCGCAGATCCGCAAGGGTCTCAAGGATCACCCCGGCCTCGCGAGCTTCCGGCGAGAGTACGAGCGCCGTCACCCGGTTCTCGGTTATCTCGGCGAAGGCGGCCACTCCGTCGGGAAGTAGCTTCGCGGCCCCAGCGCCGGGCGCCACGGACGCCGGACCCGGATATGGTCTGGCCGCGGCAAGCCGCGCGTTTCGGAGATCCACGTACGTGGTGTAGAGCGTGTTGGTCTCAATCGGTAGCGCGGCGAACGCCTCGAGCCCGGCCAGGCGATCGGCCAGAAGCCACTCGGCGTCGCCGGCGGCAGCGGCCACGCCACGCACCGTGGCCTCGTCGACGAATGTGAGGGTCAGATCGGAGGGAGCCTGGCGGATGGGCGCAGGCGGCGTCGCCGGCGCAGGCGGCTTCGGTGCTGGCGCAGGCGGCTTCGGCGCTGGCGCAGGCGGCTTCGGCGCTGGCGCAGCCGCTTCCGGCTGGGTCGGGGTCGTCATCCGAGCGAACCCTCCATCTCGAGCTTCACCAGGCGGTTGAACTCGATCGCGTATTCCATGGGCAGCTCTTTGGTGAATACCTCGAGGAAGCCCTGAACGACGAGGTTCGTTGCCTCGTTCTCCGTCAGGCCGCGGCTCATCAGNNCAGAAGCGCATCGCACCGGACGCTGGTCACCACACCAGTTGCGCCGGGCACAACCTTGATCTGGCCCCGATAGGTGGTCCGGCCGCCATCCTTGGAAATGGACTTACTGATGATCCGGCTGCGTGTGTTGGGTGCGAGGTGGATCGCCTTTGCTCCGGTGTCCTGGTGCTGGCCCTTACCGGCCACGGCCACCGAGATCACCTCCGCCGTGGCGCCTTCGCCGCGAAGGAAGATGCTCGGGTACTTCATCGTCAGGCGGGACCCTGTATTCGCGTCAATCCACTCGACAGTTGAGTTGGCGTGGGCGTGGGCCCGCTTGGTCACGAGGTTGTAGACATCGTTGGACCAGTTCTGGAT
>PMIE01000003.1 GCA_003156975.1 Chloroflexota bacterium
GAGTTACAACCGTCCCCGGTTCGACGCGACCTGGTCGCGCGCTCGCGTCCGGAGCCTCGCCTGGCTGCCGGCCGGGCTGGCTCTCGCCTCGCTGATCGCCGTCGTCGCTCTGGCCAGCGGCATGGTCGTGTCGTCGGACTCGACCCTCGTGATCATGGGCTTCGATCCGGACCGCTCCCGGCTGATCACCGCCCTCATCATCGGTGCCGTGGCGGCGGGTGTTGTGGTCGTGGCCCTGAACCGCATTGCCTATTCGACTCTGCTCGGGGCGTATGCCGCGGCGGCTCTATTCGCGCCGACATTCATCGCCGAGACTCAGACGGCCCTGGCGGCACGAGGANNGCGGCAGGTTGGATCCTGACCCTTGTAGCCCTCGGCACCCTCGCCTTCGTCGCGGCCTGGATCGGCGCGACTCTTGGCAAGTCGGTTCGACCCGCGCTTGTCGATGCGGCTGTGGCAGTCCGGCAGATGGTCTCGGACCGACGGGCAACTCGGAAATTGTCGCGAAAGCCGCTGGCGGTGCTGTCCGTGATGCTTTTTCTCGCAGTTGCGGCGCCGCCATTCGGTGACATGGTCAACCTTTCGCCCGACGCGTTGATGCTCAACGGGGCTAGGGGTCCGGTGGCAGTCACGAGCCCGTCGCCGAGCGGCGGTCAGGTCGCTGTCGCTACCGCAACTCCCAGCCCGACCCCGAGCCCGGAGGCTTCGGAGTCGTCGGCCGTCTCCGAGGCGCCTTCGCCCACGCCGACTCCGAAGGTGACGGCGAAGCCCGGTTCGAAGCCGTGGCTCGCATGGAAGCCCAAGGGAGTGGGCACGATGACCCGGGTCGACATGCAGGCGCCCTGGACGGGCGGTCAGCAGTCGACGGAGAACATCGACATCTACACGCCGCCCGGCTACGACCCGTCGGGCGATCGGCTGTATCCCGTGTTGTACGAGGCCCCAACCGGCCTGGCGCTGTGGGAGAAGGGGACCGGAACGATCGGCGCTCTGGACACCATGATCACCGCCGGCGACCTGCCTGCCGTGATCGTCGTCTTCATCGATTCGCTGGGGGCACCCTTCGGAGACACTCAGTGCGCCGACATGTGGGACGGCAGTCAGTGGTTTGAGCGGTATATCTCGAGCGACGTCGTTTCGTATGTCGACGCGCGGTACAAAACGATCGCCGATCCACGGGCGCGGGGGATCATGGGCATGTCGGCCGGCGGTTTCTGCGCGCCGATGCTGGCGACTCGGCATCCCGACGTCTTCCACACCTCGATCTCGTTCTCCGGTTACTTCTGGGCAGGAGCATCCGGCGTGACCGCGGCCCAGCCGTTCGGCAGCAGCGCACCCGACGTCCTGGCGCACTCGCCGATGTCCGTCGTGACGCAAGTCAAGCCTGAGGATCGGTCGAGCTTGTACTTCATCGTGGTCGCCAACCTGGCACAGGACTTCTACGGACCCAACGCTGCCAACTTCGACAAGACCCTGTCGGACAACGGTTTTGGCCACATCCTGATCAACTCCGGGTACAAGCACGGCTGGCCGCAGGTGCGCTACGAAATCCAGGGCGTGCTGAAGGACTGGGCGACACAGCTGGTGGCCACGGGTATCTGGTAGCCCTAGAATGCAGGGGTTCGCCGCGATCGAACCTTGCCATCTGGGCGGTCACGGCGAGGCGGGGAGGGTGCCGTGAGATCGGCCAAGGGGTTCGCTTCGTTGGTTGCGCCGGCTCGAGCGCTGGCCATGGCCGTTATCGTGTCCACAAACGTGCTTCTTCTGGTGCCGTCCGACGTCATGGGGATCACGCTCACGCCGGGCGCACCCGTGCGTCTGGCGGTCGCGCTGGTGCACTCAGGCTCCGGCTGGGGTATGCATTTCACCTGGGAGGCGCCCAGGCTTTCCGGCACGTCCCCGATCATCCGATACGAGTGCTCCGCGAGTTCGCCGTCGCAGGGCACGATCGGCACTGTCGTCACTCCCACCGATCGCCACTGCGACTTCTACAACACGGTCAAGCTTGGGGAACAGGCCACCCTCTCGGTGAAGGCGGTCAACATCGCCGGGGCCGGCACGCCGTCCACGACCACGTTCGCCATGCCCAATGTCCCCGGCGCGGCCAAATACTTGATCGCCAGCGCGGAGGCTGTCGTGAGCGGGAAGCTCAAGATCGTCATCTCGTGGCAGGCCGCCGTCGCGGATCCGGGCAATCCGGTGACCGGATATATCGTCCAGGTGACCGGGCCCAATTCCTACGACACCCTCGTGGGTTTGCCTGGTCTCTCCCAGAGCGTCAGCGGCCTCGAGATAGGCTCGGACTACAAGGTCACGGTTTGGGCCCAGAGTCAGCTTGGCCCGGGAGCCGGCGCGGTCATGACATATACCACCCCTGTGCGTCCCGACCCCCCGGTCGGCATCTCGGCGGCGGTCACGACGACTTCCGCCGGCGCGTCCGTCAAGCTTGCGTGGCAGGCACCGGCGGACGGCGGCCGTGCGCCGATCACCGGGTACGTGGCCAGCGTCCCGACGCTGGGCAAGTCGTGCAACACCACTGGGAGTGCGTCGGGGTCCTGCGTCATCGGCGGTTTCACGCCGGGCCGGACCTACGAGGTGGACGTCGTCGCGACGAACATGGTCGGTTCGAGCAACCCGGCGACCTTGTCGTTCACGGTCCCGGTTACGGCGCAGCCGGCCACTGCCGCCCCGGCTTCGACCTCGGCCGCCCCGGCATCGCCGTCGGCCGCCCCGGCATCGCCGTCGGCCGCCCCGGCATCGCCCTCGGATGGACCCGTCGCCGTCGAATCGGCAAGCCCGTACGCGAGCGCGGCCGAATTGGTCTCGGCAGCTCCCTCGGCGAGTCCATCCTCGGCGCCGAGCCCAAGCCCTGCGCCAACGGGCGGGGCCGGTGACGTTGGGCCTCTGATCGCGGTGGTTTCCATTGTGGCGGCGGCCGCGGGTGGTCTGGCCGTCCTGGGGGTCCTCCTGGTTGTCCGGTGGTGGCGTCGCAGAGCCCGGGCGTCATAGGGCCGAGGGCGTCGGCGCTGGGTCGGCCGGCGCCCACCATCAACGATCAAGGGAGGACCGTCCCACGGGAAGCTTAGGGTTGGCTCCTGCGGTCCAGCGCAAGCCGAGCCGTTCCGATTCGTTGGAGCGTGACCCGAGCGGCGTGGCGAAGTGCGGGGTGGCCCAGGACGACATTGAAGGCGAGCTCGGCCGGCATGCTCATCGCGCGCCGCAAACGCCCCAGCGCAACTGGCCTGACCGCCCAGCCTTCGCACACGGTCGTGTCGCCGGTCTTGAACTCGCACTTGTACGGCTCCTCGCCCTTGCCGAGGTCGTATCGAGCCAGCCCGGCCATGCCCGCGGCTTCGATCGTGCGCAGCATGTGAATCGAACCGGGCGAGTACCGGCGCAACTCCGGGTCGTAGGCGGGGAACCAGCCGGCCATGACCGTCTCGGAGCGCAGGCTGAATTCCACGGCCACGAGGCGGTCGCCGGCATGCAAGGTCATCAGGGTCCCAGACAGGCTCGGCTCGGACGTCCCCGCCAACTCGCGTATCAGTGCCACAGTCGAGGCCGTCGCGAATCGATCAGGCCTGCCCGTTCGCCGGTACTGCTCGGACTTCCACGCCATCAGAATGGTCAGGGCAGTGTCGTCAGAGCCCCCGAACCCAAACCGAACGGGACCGATTTCGCGCGCGAGCTTGCGTTCTGTCTTGAAGATGCGGTGGAAGCTATGTCGCCCGTCGCCGAGGTAGGCATCAAAGCCACCGGATAGGTCGATGATGGGTGAGGGGACCTCGATGGCGTTTG
>PMIE01000013.1 GCA_003156975.1 Chloroflexota bacterium
GGAGATCGCGGCGCTCATCGCCGAAGTCCAAATCGGCACCGACGAGGCCGTCAAGGCAATGACCGCCGGAGCCGCCGAGGTTCAGCACGGATCCGAACTCGCGGCTCAGGCAGGCGCCTCGCTCGACGCCATCAACAGCTCCGTCGCCGCAACCAAGGCTGCCGCCGATCGGATCTCGACCGCCGTCGATTCCATGACCGCGGCCAGCGCCGGGGTCGTGGAGGCGTCCGACGCGATTGCAGCGATCGCGGCCAAGACCAACGAGGAATCGGCTCGCATGACGAGTTCGGCCCGCGTGGTGTCGAACTCGGTCGAGTCCATCGCCGCCGTCAGCCAAGAGAACAGCGCCGCAGCCGAGCAGGTTTCCGCGGCCACCGAGCAAATGAGCGCCCAGGCCGAAGAGGTCGTTGCGTCCGCGAGTTCGCTGGCAAGCATGGCGGAGGGACTTGACGCTGTCGTGGCCCGCTTTGTCCTCGACGCAACGAACCACACCGCCATGGGCGCTTCGCCGGAGCCGCGTCTAGCCACCGACTGGGAGGCGCCGAAGCGGAGCCGCCACGCCAAGGCCGCCTAGATCGAACCTCAGGCTATCGCGGAATGCGGGTCAGTCGTTGCCCTTTCCGGTTTGGGTGGGCAGCGGGACCCGCATTCCGATTCCCGCGCGGTCGGCCCCGGCTAAATCGCGGCGATCCGCCCGAATACCGAAGGCGACCTGCGACCCCACCGCGTAAGCTGGCGCCGACATGAGCAACGAAGACGAAGTCCGCGAATTCCTCACCACTCGGCGGGCGAAAGTCAAGCCGGATCGAGCGGGGCTACCGACGTTCGGCCGGCAACGCCGCGTACCTGGTCTCAGACGCGAAGAGGTGGCGCTACTCGCCGGCATCAGCGTCGAGTACTACACGCGCCTCGAGCGCGGCAATGCCCGCGGCGTGTCGGAGAACGTGCTCGACGCCGTGAGCCGGGCGCTGTGCCTCGACGAGGGGGAGCACGACCACCTTGTCGATCTGGCCCGCGCCGCCAACGCTGAACGCCCGCCCCGGCGCACATCGACGCCCCAGCGTGTGTCGCGGACCATCCAGCGGCTGGTCGACGCCATGACGGACATGCCGGCATTCGTGCGCAACGGCCGCATGGACTACCTCCACGCCAACCCGATGGCCACTGCTCTGTACTCCGAGGCGTACTGCGATTCCGTTCGTCCGGTGAACTCGGCGTGCTTCGCATTTCTCGACCCGTCGGCGCGAACGTTCTACATCGACTGGGATGAAGTGGCCCACGACATCGTCGCCCACTTGCGCTGCGAGGCTGGGCGCAACCCCTACGACCGGACGTTGTCGGACCTCGTGGCAGAGCTCTCGATGAGGAGCGAGGAGTTTCGGATTCTGTGGACCGGCCATGACGTGCGCCTGCACCGGTCCGGAACGAAGCGCTTCCGCCACCCTCTTGTCGGGGATCTGACCCTCGCCTACGAGGCTCTCGACGTGTTGGGCGACGCGGGCTTGACGATCATCGCCTACTCCGCCGAACCCGGGTCGCCGTCCGATGCGGCCCTGTCCGAACTCGCCAGCTGGAGTTCCACACGGACCCGCCTCACAGCTGCCGAGAGGCGCTAGTAGTCGGGCTTCGCCCTATCGCCTCAGGCCGCAGCCTCGTCACCTACGCCGTGCACGACGACCCGGTCGCGGCCGGCGTCCTTCGCCCGGTACAACGCCTCGTCGGCGCGCCGGATGAGTTCCTCCGGCGACGACCCCGAGTCCGCGACGGCACAACCGATAGAGATCGTGACGCTTACCGACTGCTTCGAAGTCGCGACGAGCGACTGGCTCACGAGCAAGCGGATACGGTCGGCGATGCGGCCGAGCGAGGCGGCGCTGGACGGGCGGGCAATGATGACGGCTATCTCCTCGCCGCCGTAGCGGGCCACGAGGTCACCGGGGCGAAGCGCACCGGAAATCGTCTGAGCAACCGTGCGCAGCACGGCGTCGCCGATTGGATGGCCGTACTGGTCGTTCACCCGCTTGAAGTGGTCAATGTCGGTCATCAGCAGCCCGACCTGGTCGCCGATTGGGTCGGCCAGACGCTCGGCCAGGACGCGATCGAAATGGCCGCGGTTGGCAATCCCGGTGAGTGGGTCGGACCGGGCAGCGTCGCGGAGAACCTCCATCTCGTCAGGATCGGGGCCGGCGGCCGGCTCGAATGCCTCCACGGCTCCGATCACGACGCCCTTGGCATCGCGCACTCTGGCCACGCGGACTCGTACCGGGACGCGGTGACCGCCCTTGTGGCGGAGCCACACCATCGCACCGCGCGGCTCGCCGTCTTCGATGGTCGCCATGAGCGGGCAATTCTCGCGGCAGAGCGCCGTCCCGTGGGAATCAACGTGGTTGAGGATGTCGGCGCCGCACGGGCGCCCGATGACGTCGGCGGCGGCATAGCCGGTGATTCTCTCGGCGCCCGCGTTCCAGGCCACGATGTGGCGTGACGGATCGACGACGTAGAGACCCTCCTGAGCTGCGTCGAAAAGTGCCTCTCGAATTCCTTCAGCTGCGCCCGCATCCGTCTCGGAAGTCAACTCGGTGCGACCTCTACGCATGCCCCAAACGGGGACCGTGACTTAGGTGTCGGCGATGGGCAACGAAGTCAGCAAGGCCGTTGCACACCCGTGGTGCGCCGACGCACCACTCTCGGAACTTGCCGCCGCGCCGCTCAAAGACCCGCCGGTACCGCCGATACCCCATGCAGTGCCGTCCGTTCGACCGCGCCGCCCCTTGCCGCAATCGAGTGACACCTCCGCCGACGCCCTAAGAAGGAAGTCCGATATGTCGCGCATCTCTCTGCGCCGTCCAACCGGCATCCAGGCCCGCCTCCTCGCGGTCGGCGTAGCAGCGATCGTTGCCACGGTGATCGTGCTAATCGGCGTTGGGGCCACGCAGAGCGCGGCATTCTCCGACCGAGCCAGCGTCGAGACCGATCGCCTGGTCGGCCAGGACCTCAACGACATAGCGGCCGGCACGTACCGGCTGGTCGATGCGCAGGCCAAGGTCGTCGATGCGTCCGTCACTACCGGACTCGGCGACGCGACCTACCTGTTGACATCGGCGGGCGGCGTCTCACTGGGAACCGACTCCGCCACGTGGACGGCTGTCGACCAGAACACCAAGGCATCCTCCACAGTCTCCCTGCCCAAGGTGATGATCGGAAACAGCTGGATCGGGCAGGTTTCCGACCCGAAGGCCGCCAGTTCATTCGTCGATGAGGCCAAGGCACTCGCCGGTGGCACCGACATCACCGTCTTCGAGCGGATGAACGATAAGGGCGACATGCTCCGCGTCGCGACCACGGTCGTCTCGAGCGACAAGCGCGCGATAGGGACCTTCATCCCGGCGGTCGCGGCGGACGGCACCGCGAACGCCGTCGTGGCCTCGGTCCTCGCCGGCAACACCTACCACGGCGTAGCGAAAGTTGTCGACCAGATGTACCTCGCCGCGTACTCGCCCCTGCGCGACTCAAGTGGCAACGTCATCGGGATGCTGTTCGCCGGAACCCCGGAGGACAGCGCCGGGATGCTGCGCAGCGAAATCATCGGGACCAAGGTCGGCACGACCGGCTACGTCTTCGTGCTGAGCGGCAGCGGAGCCACTCAAGGCCAATACGTCATCAGCGCCGGCGGCACGCGCGACGGTCAGAGCGTCTGGGACACCCAGAGCGCAAACGGCACCTACATCATTCGCGAGATGATCGCCCAGGCCAAGGCGGCGCCGGCCGGAACCTTCGTGACGTACACCTACGATTGGAAGAACGCGACCGATCCGGCACCACGGACCAAGATCGCCCGCGTGGCCTACTACCCGCAGTGGGACTGGGTCATCGGCATCTCCGCTTACCAGGACGACATGGCTTCGACCAAGCAGGATCTCGCCGCCGGGCGCGACCAGATGCTCGGCATGTTCCTGATCGTCGGCCTGCTACTGGCCCTGGTCGGCGGCGGCACGTTGTTGTTCGTTACGCGCAGAGTCATCGCTCCGCTCCGCGGCATCGTCACTGCAGCCGACGGCCTCGCCCGCGGCGAGGTCGACCAACAGATCACGTACAGCGGCCAAAACGAGATCGGACTCCTCGCCGACTCGTTCCGGCGGGTGATCGCCTACCTCCGGTCTATGAGCGAAGCCTCTGCAGCGATTGCGGACAACGATCTGATGGTTCGCGTCGAACCCGCGTCCGAAAACGACACCCTCGGCATCGCCTTCGGCCGGATGACGGACAACCTGCGCGATATGGTCGAGCAGATCCGCCACGCCGCCCTCGAGCTTGCAGCGGCGTCGGGCCGACTCAACGGCGCGGCGTCC
>PMIE01000135.1 GCA_003156975.1 Chloroflexota bacterium
TCGAAGATCGCCTGGAAGCGGTTCGAGGCCGTCTCGTCGGGGCCGAACATCCGGAAGTTGTCGACGTTCTTGGCCATGACGTCACGGACGAATGTGCCGGCCACGAAGGTCGCTTCGGCGGTTGAGCCGCCCGGCTTGGGCACGTCCACGGCGTACTCGCGGAAGTCCGGCATGATCAGTTCGCGGAGCAGCAAGCCGCCGTTGGCGTGCGGGTTGGCTCCCATTCGGCGCTCGCCTGTCGGGGCAAGGGCTGCCAGCTCCGGCACGAACGAGCCCTTCTCGTCGAAGAGCTCCTCAGGCTTGTAGCTGCGAAGCCACTCTTCGAGCTGGGCGCGGTGCGCCGGGTTGGTGCGGGTCTCGGCGAGCGGCACCTGATGCGCACGCCACGTGCCTTCGACCTGCTTGCCGTCGACGACCTTGGGCCCGGTCCAGCCCTTGGGCGTTCGGAGGACGATCATCGGCCACTGCGGACGCTCGTCGGAACCGCCCGAGCGGGCGGCCGTCTGGATATCCCGGATCTCGTCCAGCACGATATCCAGCGTGGCCGCCAGCTGCTGGTGGACCTTCGCCGGCTCGTCGCCGGTGACGAAGTACGGCTTGTAGCCGTAGCCGATCATCAGGTCGCGCAGCTCGCTCTCGGGGATGCGGGCCAGGACCGTGGGNNCTCGCCGTCGCCGACGACGCAGCAAACGAGCAGATCCGGGTTGTCGAAGGCGGCGCCGTAGGCATGCGACAGCGAATAGCCGAGTTCGCCGCCCTCATGGATAGAACCGGGAGTCTCGGGTGCGACATGGCTGGGGATGCCGCCCGGGAAGCTGAACTGGCGGAATAGCTTGCGGATGCCGTCCTCGTCGCGGGTGATGCTCGGGTAAAACTGGGTGTAGCTGCCCTCGAGGTACGTGTTGGCGACCAATCCCGGACCGCCATGCCCTGGGCCGATGATGTAGATGCAGTTGAGGTCGCGGGACTTGATCTCGCGGTTCATGTGGGCGTAGATCAGGTTGAGGCCCGGGGTGGTGCCCCAGTGGCCCAGGAGACGCGGCTTGACGTCCCCGGCCTCAAGCGGCCGGCGCATCAGCGGGTTGTCCAGCAGGTAGATCTGGCCGACGCTCAGATAGTTGGCCGCCCGCCAGTACGCGTCTATCAGGTGCAGCTCTTCGGCGCTGAGCGGTCCCTGCACCGCGATGTCAGCCATGGCGTTTCTCCTTCGAGTTGGATCTGTGATCTGGGCTCGGCGGCCCATCCCGGTCCCGCTGTTTGGCAGGTCCCATCTTGAATGACTCTGCGCTTCGTGTCAGGACCGCAATCGCGGGTGCGGAGGTCGAATAGGATTCGATGCGGTCTGCAGGCCGCCCGATCTGTATCATCGATTCTGGATGTCCCTCGCCGATGGTCCGATGCAACGTCCGGCTGCCGGCGATATGGAGGAAAGGTACGGAGGCGAAATGGACTTGAGGGGCAGGATCTGCACTCTGTATCCCATCTCCTGGCAGGGCGCGGTCGTGCCGCCCGGGAGACCGATCAACTTCGATGTGACGATGGTCGTCCAGTCATTTCAGATCGAGCTGGTCGCCCGGCTGAGCAACGCCGGGCTTGACTTGAGGATGCCCACGCCGGGCGCGCTGGACCCGGGGCTCGTCATCCGGCCGCAGGTCGTTCTCGCCGATCCCGGCCGTCCCTTCGAGCTGCTCACCTGGCTCTCCTCTGACGGCGCCGCCGCCTTCGAGGTCGAGGGCATGGTCGGCGACGCCTCGGCCCCGTTCGGCCATTTCCATGCGTCGGGTCGGGGAAGAGCGACCTGGATGAAGCAAGACCCGCAGCAGATTCTCGCGGCCGCGGCGGGGCGGGCGGGCGGCAGAGCGGCAAAGCAGGTACTCCGCGCGATGAGAGGCTCCGGATCGACGGGCCCCAATCAGCCGCAGAGCGTCTACCAGGGCGGACCAGGCGACGGAGCCGCAGCCTCAAATGCCGCCGCCTCAGGTGGCAACGCCGCGCCACCCCAACTTCGCTCGCCGCTGCAGTGGCGGGCCTACGTGCGAGTCCGCCTCCTCGACGGCTGGCCTCTGCAGCAAGTCCTGTCTGAGGTGGCTGCGGCGGCGGTCAGTCCCGCGGCTGCCTATGGTTTCGTTGCCGAGGCCGCCAAAGAGATGCGCAAGCGCGCCTGGCCCGATCTGATATGGGGCCCAATCGGCGTCGCGATAGGAGTCCTGGCCGTGCTTGGTGCCACGGCCGACATGGAGAAGACGGGCCGGAACAACCTGTTGATCTGGTTCTGGGTCTTGGTACCCATCGGGGCGGCCCAGACGTATCGAGCTCTACGCATCCTGAGCAGGATTCCCAAGGTGCCGCGCCAGTAGCGACGCCCTAGGTGGACCGGCAAGGCTAGACCTGGAACCGGTCGCCTTCCGTGACGAGTTGAACCGGGCCCGCGAACTCAGCCTTGGCCGCGGCCAGGGTCTCCTCTCGTGAGGGACCGGAAAGCACGTGTGTCAGCAGAAGACGCGCGGCGCCGCCGGCAGAGGCCACCCGGGCAACCTCGCCGGAGGTGATGTGTTGGGCGCCGGGTGCAATCGGGCCCGCTCCGAAGGAGGCCTCCGACAGAACCGTGTCTCCGGGATGGATGAGAGGCAGGAGGTCTTCCGCGTGGGCGCAATCGCCTGAGTAGACGAGGCCCGGCCCGCGGCCGTCCTCACCTGCCGCGACCCCCGCCCCACTCCGGCTCGTGACCCTGAACGCGTAGCTCTCGCCGGCGTGGGCAACGCGTCGGGCCTCCACCTCAAAAGGCTCGAAGCGCTGAACGCCCTCGGACAGGGTCTCGACATCGATTGAGGCCGCCGCGAATCCCGGATGGCCGTTCAGGGCATCGAGGCGGTCCGCCAGCCCGGCCGGTCCCAGCACGCGCGCCCGACGCGGCGGATCGAACTCCCATTTGAGGTAGTGACGGAGCGGCACCAGATCAACGAAGTGGTCCGGGTGGAGATGGCTGACCAGGACGGCCGTCAGTGCGCTCGGCTCGATTTCAGACGCCAGGTTGGAGAAAGCGCCCTGCCCCAGGTCAAGCAGCAAGGCCGCGCCGCCGCCGCGAAGCAGGTACGAAGAAGCGGCCGCACCGCGGCGGTCTGTATACGCGGGGCCTGCTCCGA
Organism: Chloroflexota bacterium; assembly: GCA_003156975.1. Lineage (GTDB taxonomy): Bacteria > Chloroflexota > Limnocylindria > Limnocylindrales > CSP1-4 > Fen-1039. The sequence goes on from PMIE01000135.1 coordinate 3,144, forward strand.
TGACGATCAATTCCACGGCGGTAGGTTACCTGCGCCGGAGACCGGCGAGTTGTCGGCTGGGCGTCACATTCGGGGCGGGATTCGGCACCGGGCCCGCCGCGGCCGCCGTTTCGAGCCGCATGGGGGCGCCAATTCGGTCGGATGAATGGCGATCAGACCGGCCCGGCCGTCGTTTCTGCCCAACGTCAGCCAGGCGAGCGAGGTGCAGGAACCCGCCCCGCTCCGGGGTCATGTTTTTGCCCAATGCCGGCTGGGAGTGACATTGGGCGCAGATTGTGGTCGTTGAGGGCGGCTTCGAGGGCCGGGATAGCCCAGATTGGCCGACGGATGCGGCCTGTCCCCGAACTTGGTTCGTGTGGCTGTCATTGGGCAGAAACTCGCCCGGACCCGCGCCCGCGCCCGACCCGCGCCCGGACCCGCGCCCGGACCCGCGCCCGACCCCCGCCGGAACCCCTGCCGGACCCGCGCCGGGACCCGCGCCCGGACCTACCGGTGCCGAAACCGGTCCGGCAGCGTCAGATCGCCCCGATCCACGGCCCGTTCCAGTGAGAGCCGGTCGAAGCCGGCGGCGGCCACGATTTCGGCGGCCTCCTCCAGCCCGAAGGCGAAGGACGAGGGCAGATGCGCGTCCGAGCCCACGGTCACGCGCTCTCCACCAAGTTCGCGGAACCGCGCCACCACCCACGGCCCCGGATACGTTTCCCGTTCCGGGTAGCGCAGGCCGGACGAGTTGACCTCCAGGGCCGTGCCGCTCTCCACCAGGGCGATCAGCAGCGGCTCATACGACTCCGGGATCGTGGCGAAGTCCGCGGGGGAGAACCACGGTTGGAGCCATCTCTTGCACTGGTCCAGGTGACCGATCGTGTCGAACAGGCCGCTGCGCGCCGCGGCCTCGACTTCGGTGAAGTACGGCGCCACGGCCTGGGCCACGGTCTTGCCGGAGACGAACGTGGCGATGTTGGCCCGCGCGTACGGCGAGTCCGGCACGGCATGAACCGAGCCGATCGAGTAGTCGAACGAGTGCTTCCGCAGGTACTCGCCGATCTCCTCCTCGTACCGGATCTCGTAGGTCAGCTCGACGCCGTGGCGGATGACCACTTTGCCGGCCCACCGTTCTGCCGTGTCGTGGATGACCTTGCGCCGGACGTCGTAGTCGAAGTAGCGATAGCCGGGCGTGCCCGGCATGAAGTCGACGTGGTCCGTGATCACGATCTCGCGGATCCCGAGCTGAGCGGCCTGGGCCGCATACAGCTCCAGCAGCACATTCGAGTCGTGCGAGAACGCGGTGTGCATGTGCGTGTCGATTGGGAAGTCGACCGCCTGGCGCGGAGTGGTTGTCACGGGAGCTATGTTGCCGGAGTTGGGCTGTGGGCGTCAGTTTCGAAGGCGTGGGCGACCGACTATGATCGCGAGACGCCTCGCGAGCTGGCTTCTCGACCGTCACGGGTACGGCTGCGCAGGGTTGCAGGAGAGAAGATGCGCACCCTCATTTGCGGCTCGTTTGCCTTCGACCGGATCATGGTTTTCGAGGATCGCTTCAAGAATCACATCCTGCCGGAGAAGGTCCACATGCTCAATGTGTCCTTCCTGGTGCCGACGATGCGTCGGGAATTCGGTGGCTGCGCCGGCAACATCGCCTACGGCTTGAAGCTGCTCGGCGGAGATCCTGTGGCCATGGGCACGGTCGGCGAGGACTTTGGGCCTTACGCCGAGTGGATGGACAAGTGCGGCGTCGACCGCGGCCACGTGACCGAAGTGCCGGGAACCTTCACCGCCCAGGCCTTCATCGTCACCGACCTCGATGACAATCAGATCAACGCGTTCCATCCGGGCGCGATGACCTTCTCCAATCGAAACAAGGTGAGCGACGCCTCCGACATCGGCCTTGGCATCGTCTCTCCCGATGGCCGGGACGGGATGATCGAGCACGCGGAGCAGTTCCACGCCGCCGGCATCCCATTCATCTTCGACCCCGGCCAGGGCCTGCCGATGTTCGATGCCGACATGCTGCGCAAGCTGATCGGCCAGGCGACCTGGCTTGCCACGAACGACTACGAGTGGGAAATGATCGCCGAGCGGACGGGCATGACGATCGAAGAGGCCCTTGGCCAACTGGCAGCGATTGTGATCACGCGCGGCAAAGAGGGCTCCACCATCCACACTCGCGACGGACGGATCGATATCCCAGTCGTGTCGGTCGAAGACTGCCAGGACCCGACCGGCTGCGGCGATGCCTATCGGGCCGGCCTCCTCTACGGCCTGGCCAACAAGCTCGACTGGCAGACGACCGGCCGAATCGCTTCGCTCATGGGCGCAATCAAGATCGCCAAGAACGGAACCCAGAACCACCGGTTCACGATGGACGAGTTCCACGGCCGGTATCGCGCGGAGTTTGGGGCGGATTTCTAGGGGACCCGAAAGGGCGGCCTGCCGCCGCTGGACCGTCTAGTGGATGAGGACCCGTATGGGGACGCCAATCAAGGGCATGGGGAACCCGGAGGTCCCGAAGGTGGACTTCGGGCCGTGTTGCTTCTGCAACCGAGAAATCGAGCACACAGGGGCCGACCCCTGCACCGTGACGGTGGAGACCGGCGACGGACGGTGGCAGGTCTGGCGCTGTCATGCGAGTTGCTTCCGAGAACGGGTCTTCTCGCGCGAGGACGGCATGTTCGATCCAGCCCATTTCTAGCAAGACCGCGTTTGTGGCGCGGGTCGGCTAGCCTGGGATCAACCCCACTTCCGGCCCCACCTTCCCAAACGCGGCCAAACAGCGATCCAGCTGCTCGGTCGTGTGCTCCGCGGTGACGATGGTGCGGATGCGGGCCTTGTCCAGGGCCACGGTCGGGTAGACGACGGGCTGGGCGAAGACGCCCTCCTCGAACAGGCGGGCGCTGAAGCGGCCGGCGGTGCCCGAGTCGCCCATCATCACGGGCGTGATTGGCGTCTCCGAAGCGCCGGTGTCGAAGCCGAGGCGGCGCAACTCGCCCTTGAAGTAGATCGTGTTGGCCCAGAGGCGGTCGATAAGTTCGGGCTCGTCCTGAAGGACGTGGATCGCGGCAATGCACGACGCGGCTACGGCCGGCGGATGCGAGGTGGAGAAGAGGAACGGCCGGGCTCGCTGAGTCAGCATCTCGCGGAGGGCACTGCTCCCGGCGACGTAGCCGCCGAGCACGCCGATCGCCTTGCTCAACGTCCCGACCTGGATCGCCACTCGGCCGTGCAGATCGAAATGATCCACCGTCCCGCGCCCGTTGCGACCCAGAACTCCCGAGGCGTGGGCATCGTCCACCATCACCGCCGCCCCGAACTCCTCGGCCGCGGCTACGATCCCGGGGAGTGGCGCGATGTCCCCGTCCATCGAGAAGACCCCATCCGTGACCACCAGGATGAGCCGATGCGGCGACCCCGCGGCGCCGGCGTCCACGGCTCCCGCATCGGTCCGACCCGCGGCCCGCGCCTCGCGCAGCAGCTCGCGCAGCGCCGCCACGTCCTTGTGCGGATACACGACCCGAGGCGCCTTGCTCATCCGCATCCCGTCAATGATCGAGGCGTGGTTGAGCGCGTCGCTGACGATCAGGTCCGCCTCGCCGGTCACGACCGGAATCACGCCGGTGTTGGCGGTGAACCCGGACTGGAACGTGAGGACGGCCTCGGTGCGCTTGAACGCGGCCAGGTCCGACTCGAGTTGCTCGTGCAGGGTCATCGTGCCGGCAATCGTCCGGACCGCGCCGGAACCCACGCCGAAATCTCGGGTGGCGGCGAGTGCCGCTTCCTTGAGGCGTGGGTGCGTCGCCAGGCCAAGGTAGTTGTTGGACGAGAGGTTGATCAGTGGCTTGCCGTCGACTATCACCACGGCGGCCTGCGGCGAACTCATGACGCGGAGCGGCCGGTACAGGTTGGCGCGCTTGAGTTCGGCAACCTCATCGGCGAGGAATGCGAGCGGATCGGTTGTCATCGACTCAACCCTCCTGCGGCAGCAGAACGACCTTGGCGGCGATGCCCTGGCCGAGAAGGTCGAAGGCGTCGGCGCGTTGTTCGTGCGCCCGCTTGGTCGAGGAACAGGTCGCCGGTGGCGCCAGAATGTCCTCTCCACCGCCAGAATTCAAGGACCTGATCTCGACCATCGCCCCAGGCGCCCTGTCGAGACTCCCGCTGGGCCCCCAAGGGTGGCGACGCCCTTCGATCGGATCTGCCTCGCCGGCCCAGGTGGCTTGCGGTCGCCCCCACTACGGCGTCAGCCCTATTTCGAAGTGTGTCGTCTGCATCGATACTCTGGCTCATCAGCGGCCTGGACGGAACGCAGCGACCGTCTGGATGCTCAAACAGGTGCTGGTCGGCGCCGGGCTATCGCGGCGATCAGCACGGCAGGTGCTTTGCCTACAGGATTGGCAACAACCGATCGACCAGGCAACCGAGTCTCTCGTATTGCGTGGAGAGTGCCATGTCACGAGCGCACGCCGTCGCGTCCAAGGTGGGCACGCGGCCTCCGTTTCGCGAACCTGCACGGGGATTGATACTCCCCGCCACGAGTCCTATCGGCGGCTATGAGACTCCGGACGCGTCGTTCTATCTCGAACGAGCCATGTTGCTTTGGCCGCGGCTTGACCGGGCCAGGCTCAGCCGGCTTGCCGACGATCCAGCTCGCATCGCCCAGATGGTCCAGGAGCGCACGTCGCAGCCGCATGCCGCGATCCTCGCAATGCTGACCAGGGAGTCCTCGGCTCAGAGGGCTCCCATGTTGGACGAAACAGGACCAGATCCCACCCGCCTCGACCCCGTCCTTACCGCGCTTCGAATCGTCCCCAGTTAGGAAGTCGGCGCGATCGGCTGCGACTCGGATCCGTTGCTCCCCAACCGGGCACCACGCGTCCCTCGGTTGCCGCCGTGATCACGGGCCTCCGTCATCGACTCAACCCTCCTGCGGCAGCAGAACGACCTTGCCGGCGATGCCCTGGCCGAGAAGGTCGAAGGCGTCGGCGAACCTGCTCAGCGGCAGGCGATGGGTGATGATCGGAGCCACGTCCAGGCCCTCGCGCAGGAGCGCGGCGGTCTTATACCAGGTGCCCCATAACTGGCGGCCGGTGATGCCGTACACGCGCAGGCCGCGGAAGATGATCGCGTCG
>PMIE01000139.1 GCA_003156975.1 Chloroflexota bacterium
ATCGCCGTCGCGGGCAAGGTCAACGAGTGAACTCCCGGCCGGCGCCTGGGTCACCGTCTCCCTCCCTGCAATGCGTTGGTGCGGTTTCGTCTACTTGATGCCGGCCGAGCCGCTCGGGTTCACGGTGGGATTGTCCGGACCGCACGGCTGGCCGTTTGGGCAGGCGATGTGGCCGCCGTTCGCGCTCGGCAAACCGGCGGCGTTGACCGGGCCGGAAAGCGTGAAGTTGGCGGCCGGAGCGGTGGCGGCGGGCGAGGCCGTGGCCGTGGCGGGTGACGGCGGTGCGTCGGCCGACGAGCCGGATCCGCGGCTCAGCGCCGCGGCAATTAGCAACGCCAGTCCGACTATCACTATGGCGAGTCGGCGCAGGGTGACCGATTTGATGCCGAAACTGCTATTCATCATGCTTCCCTGTTTGGACGAATTCGAAGGGTCCTCTACCGGGTCAGGCGGTCACGTGCACGGTAACGGCGGCCTTCAGCATCGGACCTATGGATCGGAACGAATCTCCGCATCCGCCGCTTTGCGCAACTGCCGCGAATGACGCGATCGCGGTAATGGTCCAGTCGCCCGCCGGCAAATGAAGCAGCGGGTCATCGAAGAAGGAACGGTAGAAATCGGAGTCCGGTCCGTTCATGGTGTAGCTTCCGGCTTTCGTTATCGGCGACGTGACCGGATCCGCCGCGTCCAGATGATGGCCCCCGCATTCGGTCGACAGAATCATCCCAACTATGCGCCGGCTGCCACCCACTTCTTCGATTGAGAAGTAGAGCGGCCGGTCGTCCCATGCCACGTAGTCCACGCCGCCGGCGCCCACAAACGAGAGCGTCGCCGTACCCGTGATCGAGTCGGCCGTGTGCCAGTCGGTCTGCGGAAGCTCGAAGACCAAGCGGTAGGGTCCCTGGGTGTCCGTGGCTTGGGCGGGAGTGGGGGCCGCCGGGCTTGGAGCGGTCGTGGGAGTGGCCGCGGTCGCGGAACATCCGATCACCGCCAGGCAAAGCCCCGCCAGGAGTAGCCACCCGACCGAGGACGTCGCGGGACGGCGTCCGACCGCGTGAACGGCGGCGAGCCTCGTGGTGAACCGCGGGTGCATCGGGCGCCTCACTCTATCGTCAGGGAACGCAGTCGCCCGGCGAGCCGGACCCAGGAACCGGCCCGCTCGGCTCATGGCTGCCGGTCCAAATCCGGAGTCGCCCGCATGAAAGATCAATCTCGGCGACCTTGCCCGACCAGCTCGTTCCGTCCACCGCCTGCACCGACGCTTCGGTCGGGCCGACCGTCAACGAGAGCACCACGCGTCCCGACGTCGTTCGGACTTCGATGACCCAGGGCAGGGGCGGAAGCGAGGCCAAGCGGATCTCTTTGTCGGAGACTTTGGCGTTAAGCACTTCGATCGGTGTCCCATTCATGCTGAGGGTCACCGCGAGGTCCGTTGAGTTCTCAAAGCCCAGGACGATTGGGGCCAAGGTTGCCAAGGGCGGGAGGGTGTCGAGCGGCGGCCGGGTCTTCCCGTCCGGGGCCACATGAATCGGGACGCTCGCCGTCAAATTGTGAGGAACGGTTGCGCAGCCGCTCCCGTCCGAGAATTGCGACACCGCTGTGATGGTCCAATCGCCATGTGTCAGGTGAAGAAGCGGGTCCGATAGTTCGGCAGTGGTCCATCCATCACCGGACTTCCCGGCGAGCGTTTGGGTCATCGGATTGCCGTGATCCAACGTACGGGGGTAGCAGTCTGGCGTCCAGATCGGCACGACGTGGCGCCTGCCGTCCGCGCTGTCGAACGCAAACCCGATCGCGATGCCACTACCCGATATCGTCGCGCCACCCTCGCCCGACAGCCAAAGGGTGGCAGTCCCGATGACTGCCTCGGTCGTCAGCCAGGTTGTCTTGGGCAGCTCAAGGGCCAGGTGGAAGCGTCCGTCGGTTGTCTCGGTGCGCGCCGGCGGCTCCGGCGACGGGCTGATGGAGCTTCCGGCGCAAGCTCCGGCGCCGACACAAAGAGTGGCGATCAAGAGCCAGCGAACGGCGATCCGCATGCCGGCACCGCTGTGGTCGGTTGCAATGGCCCGAAATCCGGATGACGACGGCTTGATCATCGGCCCCCCGCTCTCTACAAGACGTACTCGGTATACGCCGGAGATTCGCCCGCGGATCATTCCCGCCGGACCTGCGGCCCGGAGCGGGGCCGCTCTTTGGCTTCAGCCGGCTTCAGACCGCGTCGGCGTAGCGCTCCGCGACCGTAGCAAGGACGCGATTGTCTGCGTCTGGATCTCTGAAGTGGCGAGGGCGAGAACCTTTCTGGGTGCCAACTCGTCTATCTTGACGTACAGGCCGAAGGGGAGAGATGTGAGAGGCGGGCCAAGCCAGTGAATCTGCAGGCGTCCTACCGTGCCGGCGACTTGGTACTGACGGACGAGGAGTTCGAAGCCCTGTGCGATCGCGCCATTCGCCGCGCCTACGGTCTGGCCGGGTATCTGCTGGGCGACGCTACGGAGGCGGAGGACGCGACGCAGGATGCGATGAATCGCGCATGGCGCGCCCGAGGCTCGCTCCGTGACCGGGCGGCCTTTGAGGGCTGGCTTGATCGGATCGTGGCCAACGTCTGCCGCGACCGGATGCGCCGTCGCAAGCAGCCTCAGATCGTGGACCTGGGGGCCGGCCCCGAACAAGCGGCGACCGACCCGTTCCGCGCCTTCCTGGTGCGCGACGNGCTCGGCCGCGCTCTCGACTCGCTCACACCCGAGCAACGGATCGTGGTCGTGCTGCGCTATTGGCGCGACATGCCCTTGCAACAGATAGCGACGCAACTGGATTGGCCGCTCGGAACGGTCAAATCAAGGCTTCACCATGCCCTGGCGGCAATGCGATTGCGCCTCGAGCGCGACGCGCGCGCCGGGCTGCGAGAGGTAACCCCATGAATGACACCGAACTCGAAGCCTGGCTGGCGTCTCGACTCGGCAGCGCGCCAAGCCCCGAACCGTCGCCGCGCCTGGTTGCCCTGGTCCACGAGCGCCGCCGGGGCGGTGCGCAAGTCCGAAGGCTCGGCCTGACCATGCCATGGTGGCCTCCAACCGGCCGCCGGAGAGTCGCCGGTCTCGTTGGACTCGCGACCTGCGTCGCCCTGGCCGGAGGCCTGCTCCTGCGCCTGCCCGCTGCAACGTCCCCGTCGACCGGCGCAAGCGCCAGCCCGAGCATCGGTCCGACGGAATCGCCCTACGCGTCGCCACTCCCGAGCGCGTCGCCAACGCCCGGCGCCACGGCAACCGCCGTCGAGGCGACCGTCGTCGCCCGCATCGCCGACTGCCAGAACCCGCTTGGTTGGGACTACACGGTTTCGGGCAACGACCTCTTTGTCGTGTGCGACGCAGTGAACGGGCAGAGCCCGACCGCGGGAGCCGGAGGCGCGTACATCGCGCGGGTGGACCTGACCACCAACAAGGTTACCGCCACGTACAGATACAAGACCCCCATCACCTCCATCGAGGGAATGACCATCGCCGACGGCAGCCTCTGGTGGAGCGGCATCTTCGGCGGCTCCGGTTGCGCGGGAGACTGCGGGGGGTGGCGCCGTCTCGAACGGTTCGACGTCGCGACCGGCAAGAACACCGTTGAAATCCCCGACGTTGCGCTGGTGGGCAGCGCCTCCGGATACATATGGGTCAGGGACACATTGGCGGAGAATGGCCCGCTGCGGAAACTCGACCCGAAGACAGGCAAGGAACAGGGCAGTATCCCGTTGGGCAGCACGGATAACGAGCAGTTCGCCTGCGGCTCGCTGTGGGGCATGACCACATTAGGCGAGGGAACGGCAAACCCAGCACGGTCGTGGCCCGAATAGACCCGGCCGATGGCACGACCTTGAAGGCGTTCGCCGTGCCGGGCATCCTGCACTCACTCCAGTCGGTCGGAAGTGAGTGCTGGGCGAGCGTGGCACCGGGTGGCGCCGACCTTTACACCGCGGACCACGACGACCACTTCATCCGGATCGGGAATTCGGGAGTCGAGTATACGAGCCCGCTCTTCCAGCTCCAGAACCAGCCGGGTACCACGGCGGAGACATACGTCGACATCCAGGGCGGGTACTTCTGGCTGGTCAACGACGACGCCGTGTCAACGGCGACCCTGCAGAGGCTCGACCCGTCCACGTGGCAGCCAACGGGGACGCTATGGCAAGTCGGCGCTTCCGGATATCAGGGCGATCCGTTCGCCATCATCGGTGGATCGGTCTGGGTATTCGACAACAACGGCGGAATCTCGCGCTTGGGCATCCCGCTCGACCACTAGCCGGCGGCGTGTCACCGCAAGGTGCGGCGTCTTCCTCTACACCGCTTCGGCGTAGCGCTCCGCGGCGTAACTGACGAAGCGCGTCTGGGACTTGCGGAACCAGAGCTTGACCTCGCCGGTGGGGCCGTTGCGATGCTTGGCCAGGCGGAGGTTGATGACTTCGCCGTCGGCGCCTTCGTCCTCGCCGGCCTTCTCCTTCTCGCGCCATAGGAAGAGGACGAGGTCCGCGTCCTGCTCGATGGC
>PMIE01000072.1 GCA_003156975.1 Chloroflexota bacterium
CCAGGCATTCCAGCCATCATCGACGGCTCTGAGGCCATCGCCTACGTCGAGACGAGGATCAGCGACGGCGCATGCGCCTACCCGATCACCCCGTCCACGACCATGGCGGCGGTCTACCAGGTTGCCGTCGCCAACGGCACCCCAAACCTCTGGGGCACGCACCTGAAGTTCGTCGAGCCGGAGTCGGAGCATTCCTCCGCATCCGCCGCCGAAGGTTTCGCCCTCGCGGGCGGCCGAGTCGTGAACTTCACCGCGGGCCAGGGCTTGATCCTGATGAAGGAGGTCCTGTACGTCATCGCCGGCAAGCGACTGCCGGCGGTCTTCCACATCGGGGCCCGCGCTCTCACGAGCCAGAGCCTCAACATCCACGCCGGCCATGACGATGTCATGGGCGTCGCCGACTGCGGCTGGGGCATCTTCTTTGCCCGCAACGCTCAGGAAGCGGCGGACCTCACCGCCATCGCCCGGCGCGTCGCGGAAGACAGCGAGACGCCGTGGTTCGTGTGCCAGGACGGCTTCCTGACCACTCACACCATCGAGAACGTCAACCTGCCCGAGGACGAGCTCCTCAAGCGCTTCGTCGGCGATCCGCGCAAGACCGTGCGCGACATGTTCGATCCGAAGGACGCGCTGATGATCGGCGTCGTTCAGAACCAGGACTCATACATGAAGGGTCGCGTCGGGCAGCGTGCCTGGTACGACCAGCTCACGGACATCTCCGAGCGGGCGATGAACGAGTGGGGAGCCCTGACCGGCCGCCACTACGGTCTCATCAATGAGTACCGGACCGAAGACGCCGACTACATCATGGTCTCCATGGGGACAATGGCGGACACGGCTCTCGCGGTCGTCGACGCGTACCGCAGCCAGGGCCGCAAGGTTGGCTGCGTGACCGTCACGAGCTTCCGGCCCTTCCCGGCCACCCGACTCGCCAAGGCTCTGGCCAAGGCCAAGGTCGTGGCCGTGGTGGAGCGCACCGACGAGCCGGCGGCGGCGGACAACCCGCTCACCCGCGAGCTCAAGTCGGCCCTCGCCGATGCGGCGATGGACGGGGCAGCGATGCCGCGCGTCATCTCCGTCTCCGGCGGCCTCGGCTCGCGAGATATCCAGCCGGGCGACCTCGGTGCCGTCTTCGATCTGATGGCAGATCCGGAGCGCGTCAAGAAGACCCCCAAGTCATACCTCGGCATTCCGCACCCCCTCGCCCTCAAGAACAACAAGCTCAACATCCGCCCCAAGGGCGCCTACAGCCTGCGCGGCCATTCGGTGGGCGGCTTCGGCAGCGTCACCACGAACAAGCTGGTGGCGACGACGGTCGGCGAACTCTTCAACCTCTATGTCCAGGCCTATCCGCGCTACGGCTCGGAGAAGAAGGGCCTGCCCACGACATACTTCCTCACGATCGCCGAGGAGCCGATCCGGCTCCACAACGAACTGACGGAAGTGAACTTCGTGCCGCTCTTCGACACCAACTCCTTCAAGCAGGGCAACCCGCTGGCCGGCCTGGTCGACGGCGGCACGATCTTCGTGCCGACGCCTCTGACGGATCCGCAGGAGATCTGGGAGATCCTGCCGGCCTCCACCCGGGCGGAGATCAAGGCTCGCAACCTGCGCCTCCTGGCGCTCGATGCCGCCGCGCTCGCAAAGCAGTACGCACCTCGTGAGGATCTCGAGATCCGAATGCAGGGCGTGGCGCTCGTGGGCGTCTTCCTCAAGGTTTCGCCGTTCGCGGAGCGCGCCGGTCTCGACCGACCCGCCCTGATGGACGCAGTTCGGGAAAACCTCACTCGCTTCTTTGGGAAGAAGGGTGGGGCAGTTGTCGATGCCAACCTGGCCGTTATCCAGGGTGCATACGACGGCGTGATCGATGTGACCGCCGCGATCGCCGGCAAGGTTCCCAGTGGGGTCGCCAAAGCGACCTTGCAGCCCGCAAGATGATCCTAGAGGTCGCCAGATGACAGACACTCGAACCGTGGGCGAGGTCATGACGGCAAACCCTATCTCGGTCACCGAGAAGGCGTCATTGGCCGAGGCTGCCGGAATACTTGATAGCAACAAGATCACCGGTCTTCCTGTGGTGGATGAGAACGGAGTCCTCATTGGGGTCCTGAGTCAGACCGACCTCGTCCGCGCTCGAGCGAATCAGCACCTCGTTGACAACTGGCCCGGCCTGGCGGTCGGGCAGATCATGACCAAGCCGGCGCTGACCATCTCCGCAACCGCGAGCCTCCAAGAGGCCGCGAAAATGATGGAGCAGCACCGAGTCCACCGCCTCGTTGTCACAAGCGTGGCGGCAACCCCGATCGGCATCATCTCGACCAGTGACCTCGTTCGGTCCTGGTTGAGGTAGTCCGAAGACTGAGCGAGTTATGACCGAGACTCTTACCAACTCCGAGATCCAGAAGCTTGGGGCCGGCCCCGGGCTCATCTCCCCGCAGCGCTTCAACGTCAAGGCGTATGTCGACGACTTCAACACGACTGTCATCGATGCCTATCGCCGGGGCGTTGCCGACGTCGAGCTTCCGGCCGACGAGAACGTGGGGCGCAGCCTCATCGCTCCCGCCACCGCCGGGATCCGCGACTTTTCCACACTCTCCCCGCTGATCCCGGCACTCGACGCCGAGAAGTGCGTGGGCTGCATGGCCTGCGTCAGCGCTTGCCCGGACAGTGCCATCATGGCGACGGCGCAGCCCGAGGGTTCCCTGGCCAAGGCGATCACTGCGTTCGCCGCGACCCAGAAGGACCCGGCCAAAGCTGAGAAGACGGCCCGGGAGCACTTCGTCCACACGGCCAAGTACGGCGACGTACCGGCCAAGAAGGGCATCGAGGCCGCCGACTTCGGTCTCTTCATCGACCCGATGCACTGCAAGGGTTGCGCCGAGTGCGTGGACGTGTGCGTGGCTCAAGGCCACGACGCGCTCAGCATGATCGAGAAGTGCGAAAACGAGATCGTCGGTGGCGAGGTCACGCTGGACCGCTACCGCCGAGACATTGCCTTTCTCAAGTCGCTCCCCCCGACCCCGATCGAGTATCGCAATGAGAAGGCCCTCGCGGACCTGATGCTCGGCGAGAACGCCTGGGGCTTCGTTGGCGGCGCGGGCTCGTGCTCGGGCTGTGGCGAAGGCACGGTCGTGCGGATGCTGATGGCGGCCACGCTCCAGGTCTACGGACCCGAGAGCATGGGCATCGTCGCGGAAACCGGCTGCAACAGCGTCTTCGGCAGCACCTACCCCTTCAACCCGTTCACGGTTCCGTGGACCAACTCGCTGTTCGAGAACGGCCCGGCCGACGCAATGGGCATCCGGCTGCGCTGGGATCAGGCGGGTCACGCGGACCGACGCCTCTGGGTCTTCGGTGGCGACGGCGCCATGTACGACATCGGCTTCCAGTCGCTGTCGCGGCTCGTGGCCTCGGGCATGGACATCAAGGTTCTCGTTCTGGACACGGGCGCCTACTCGAACACCGGCGGCCAGGCTTCGACCGCCTCCTTCACCGGCCAGGTTGCCAAGCTCGCCGCCTACGGCAAGACCGAGCACGGCAAGTCGGAGAAGC
>PMIE01000044.1:0-16724 GCA_003156975.1 Chloroflexota bacterium
GTCGTCGCCGACGACGTTCGCGGTAGCCGTCGACACTGCCGCCGGTGCGGCCGCAATGAAGTTGTGAGCGACGGTGGCGCCGAACGCCACAGTCGTGAAGACGAGGAGGCCGGCGATCGCGAAGGGCAGCGCTGCCGGCAGGCGGCGGTGCGAGACGTTTCGCATCGGCTTCAGAGGCTGGATGAAATCGTCTTCGATCCTCGCAGCGGGAAGGGGGGACACCTGTCCGGGTTCCTGTCTCTGATGTTCCATTTCTTACTCCCACTTGATGTGGCTGATGAGTCCGTGCGGAACGGGAAGTTGTCCGCTCGATAACAGAACGCGGCAGAGTGACGAAAATTGCATGTGGTGCCGCGATTCAACGAAAACACGCTGTTGGGCGCCGTTTGACACGCGGGCAGGCCGCAGGCCATGCTCGGCGAAACCGCTGCAGCCTCGCCAGATCGATAGGCCGCGGCGCTCCAGACGATTGGGGTAGTAGATGATCCGCAGCTCCAGCGCCACCTTCCACGGATTCCTCGGCGTCGCCCTGCTCGCCACTCTTCTGGCGGGCTGCGGCGCCGCGAAGACGACCGCGCCCTCGCAATCCACCCGGCCCAGCCCCACGCCCTCCGCGACCGCCCTCCCTCTGGCCTCCGCCTCCAGTTCCGTAGCTCCCTCAGGGTCGGCGGCCCCCTCCGGGTCGGCGGCCCCGTCGCCCACGCCCGAACCCACCGTCCCGCTTCCGCACGCCGACGCCGCGCTCGAGGACAAGTTGCCCTCGACCATCAACGGAGTGGTCCTGCTCAAGGCCAGCTTGACGCTCGCCGGCTACATTGCCACGCCACAGGCCGGCGAGGACAAGACCCTCTACGAGACGTGGCTGGTCAAGTTCGGCAAGATCCCAAGCGATGTGAAGATGGCCATTGCGCTGTCATTGTCAGATCAGATGACCTACACCAGCCATGCAATCGAGGTACCGGGCGTCGACGCCTCCACGCTCAGTTCCAGCTTCGCCGATGTGGCTCGCAAAGCCGGCTGGACGGTCGTGAGCCACGCGAACTATCTCCCCGGAAGGTCGATTGTGGACATGACGGGCCCTGCCTCCTCCGAGCCGGTCATCGTCTATGCGAACGGCGACGTTCTGTACGAAATCATCACGAGCGACCAGAGCCTGGTGAATGAGGCACTGATACTCCTGCCCTGACCGCAGGGCCAGGCCGCATCGGCCGCTACAATCGACGGCATGGGACGCCAACTCGACCGACCGTTGCGCGAGGCCTGGATTGTCGCCGCGCTCCGCAGCCCCTTTGGGCGGTATGGCGGAGCCCTGGCGTCGGTCAGGCCCGATGATCTGGCCGCGGCCGTCATTCGAGCGCTCATCGAGCGTTCCGGCATAGACCCCGCGCTCATCGAGGACGTGATCCTCGGTTGTGCCAACCAGGCCGGCGAGGACAACCGAAATGTGGCCCGAATGGCCGCTCTGCTGGCGGGGCTACCGATCGAGGTGGGCGGCCTGACCGTGAACCGGCTGTGTGGCAGCGGCCTCCAGGCCGTCAACTCGGCCGCCCATGCAATCGCCGTCGGCGACGGTGAGGTCTTCATCGCCGGCGGCGTCGAGTCGATGAGCCGCGCCCCGTACGTGATGCTCAAGCCCGAGACCGCGTACGAACGCGGCAACCACGACCTGGTCGACACGACCCTCGGATGGCGGTTCGTCAATCCGGCCATGGCGGCGGCCTACCACCCCTATTCGATGGGCGAGACCGGCGAGAACGTGGCCGAGCGGCTGGGCGTGAGTCGCGAGGACCAGGATGCCTTCGCCCTGGCCAGCCAGCGCCACGCCGCCGCGGCAATCGCCGAGGGTCGCTATCGCGACCAGCTCGTGCCCATTTCGGTCGCGCAGCGCAAGGGCGACCCGCTCGTCGTGGCGGAGGATGAGCAGCCGCGGCCGGATACCACTTCCGAGGCTCTGGCACGGCTCCGGCCCGCTTTCCGCGAGGGCGGCACCGTGACGGCCGGCAACTCGAGCAGCATCAACGACGGCGCGTCCGCGGCACTGCTGGTGGAAGCCGAGCGGGCTCGCGCCCTGGGGTTGCGGCCGATGGCCCGTGTCGTGGCGACTGCGGTGGCCGGGGTGGATCCGGCCGTGATGGGGCTGGGCCCAATTCCGGCCGTGCGCAAGGCGCTGGAGCGGGCCGGCTTGACGGTCTCGGACCTTGACCTCGTCGAGCTGAATGAAGCGTTTGCCAGCCAGAGCGTGGCCTGCGTCCGCGAGCTGGGCCTGGATCCGGCCCGGGTGAACATCGACGGCGGAGCGATCGCGCTGGGCCATCCACTGGGAGCGAGCGGCGGACGACTCATCACCACGCTCACGCACGGCCTGCGCCGGACCGGCGGGCGGTATGGCCTCGCGGCGATGTGCATCGGTGTGGGTCAGGGGATCGCCACGATCGTCGAGCGGATCGACGAGTAGCCGCGGGATGGGCGGCGGAGCGGTGGGGGCTGCCGCCATCGAGGCTGGCGGGGTGAGCTCGGCGTCCGCTGCCATCGAGACGCATGAATTGCGCAAGGAATTCGGGCGGATCGTGGCCCTTGCCGGCCTGACCATGACCGTGCCGCGGGGCGAGGTCTTCGGATTCCTGGGCCCAAACGGGGCCGGCAAGACCACTGCCGTGAAACTGCTACTGGGCCTCTCGCAGCCGACGACGGGCGAGGGCCGAGTCCTCGGCGCGCCTCTCGGCGACGTCACGGTGAGGGAGCGCGTCGGCTATCTGCCGGAGCTGTTCCGCTACCAGGGCTGGATGACCGCGCGCGAGGTCCTGGCACTGCACTGCGAGCTGGCTCGACTGCCGCGCGCCGAATGGGTCCCGGAGATCCGGGCGGCTCTGGAGTTGGTCGGCCTGGTCGATCGAGCCGACGGGCGAACCGGGATCTTCTCCAAGGGCATGCAGCAGCGCCTCGGGATTGCCGTCGCTCTGCTCGGTCGGCCGGATCTCGTAATCCTCGACGAGCCCACTTCCGCCCTCGATCCGGTCGGGCGTCAGGACGTCCGCCGCATCATCGGCTCGCTGCGCGATCGGGGCACGACCGTCTTCCTCAACTCCCATCTCCTCACCGAAGTGGAGCGAGTATGCGATCGCGTGGCCATCGTGGATCACGGCCGCGTGGTTTCCGAGTTGCGCATGTCCGAGCTGACGCTGGAGCGCGGCGTGAGCGTTCGCGTCACCGGGCTGGGCGTCGCCGGCGGGGAGGTGGCAGCGAGCTACGGAACCACCCGAGTCGACGGGGAGTGGCTCAACGTGGACGGCATCGCCGATGCCGACGTGCCCGAACTCGTGGCGAAGCTGGTGGCGCGCGGCGGCGCGATCCACGCCGTAGTCCCCAAGCACCACACTCTGGAAGAGCGGTTCTTGTCGCTGCTCGGTGCCGGCAGCCCCGTCGAGATGGACGAGTCGATCCCGCCGGAGACCGAGGCGTGAACAGCGTCCGTTCCGTCTTCATCATCGCCCGCCTGACCCTGCGCGAAGTCGTCAGGCGTCGTCTGTTGTGGTCGCTCGTAGGCCTGACGGTCATCATCGTCGCCTTGACCTGGTGGGGCTTCGGTCGCATCGCCGATGCCTCGCCTGTGACCGGGCCCGTCGAGATGCTCGGCGTATCGCAGGTCACGGTGATGCTGGCCTTCATGTTCGCCTTCGTCCTGGCCATGACCGCCGTGTTCGCCGGCTCGCCGGCCATCGGGCCCGACATCGAGAATGGGCTGCTGCTGGCCATCCTGGCCCGACCGATTCGCCGGGCGGAAGTGCTCCTCGGTCGCTGGCTCGGCCTGGCCGTCGTTCTGGTGGCGTACGCCCTGGTGGCCGGATATCTGGAGCTGGGGGCCGTGGCGCTGGCCACCGGCTATGCCCCAGCCGACTCGATGGCCGCTCCGGTCTACCTCGCCGGCGAAGCTCTGGTCCTCCTCACCCTGGCGATCGTGCTGAGTACGCGCGTGCCGTCAGTGGCCAGCGGCGCCGTGGCGGTCGTGGCCTACGGGCTGGCCTGGATGGCGGGTGTCCTGGGTGGCGTGGGCGAGGCATTCAACAGCGACGTTCTGAAGGGCGCCGGCCTTGTCGCGAAGCTCATCCTGCCCAGCGACGTCATGTGGCGAGGGTCAGCCGGAGCGTTGACGCCGCCGCTCGATGTCCTGAGCGCGGGCGGCATCGCCAACGCGGCACTCTATCGATACAGCCCGTTCTCCGGAGCCCAGCCCAGCCCCGAGTGGCTGGCCTACTGCGCCCTGTGGGTGGTCGGAATGCTGGCGATCGGCTGCCTGCTCTTGCGCCGCCGGGAGCTTTAGGTCTACTTCCAGACCTGCCAGAAGTAGCCGTAGCAGACGAAACAGATACTCAGTGCGATCAGGGTCCGCTCCAGGTTGCCGAAACGGTCCCGCAGGGCGATCGCCACGAGCGCGATCAGGAACGGCACGAAGTCGAGGGCGTATCTGTATCCGTACGTGTTCGCGCCGCCGCCGCCGTAGTAGAGGAAGACCGGGATGGCCGTCAAGATCGCGGCGGCCCACAGAACCTGGTTCAGTCGCTCGCGGAGTGTCGCCCCGACGGCGATCAGGAGGGCCGGCATGGTCAGCAGGACGGACTGGCCCTGATTGCTCGGGACAAGCCACGGGAAGCCATCGCGTACCGAATAGCCGCCGCCGATGAAGAGGGCCAGGTTGGTCGGGACGTGGTCCAGCGAGAAGAGCCCCTGGGCGCGCAGCTTCTCCAGCGGATCCGTGATCCAGGCTATGCCGTAGCCCGTCTCCGTGACGGAGCCGAACCGGACCCAATCCCACCAACCCGTCACGGCCACCGCGGCCAGGAGTGGGATGCCGAAGGCAAGAGCCACCTTGACGCGGTCCTTCGCTTCGGCCAGAAGTGCCACCCCGAACGGCACGGCCACCAGAATCAGCGTCGGCCGCGCCAGCGCCGAGAGGCCGATCAGCAGCCCCATGACCCACGGCCGTCGCCGGTCCTTCCACTCGATGAGCGCCAGGAAGGTCAGCAGCATCGCCTCGAGGTGGGCGAGGTAGTAGAAGTCCCCTTCGATCGTGAGCGTGAACAGGAGCGTCCCGAAGGCACCCAGAGAAGCCAGCCAGTAGTCGGCCATGCCGCCCGGCCCGTACCGGCGAGCCAGCGGCAGAGCCAGCCAGGCCGCCAGGATTCCGATGACCGCAGAGACGATCCAGCGCGAGAACGGCCAGAGGTCGTGGAAAGGAACGAGTGGCAGGTACGGGATGGTCGGCAACAGGCTCATGGCCTGGTAGTGGCGGCCGTCCATGGTGACGATGTCGTTGATCGTGGTGAGCGAACTAAGATCGGATCGGCCGACGAACAGGTCGCTGGCCAGGATCATCATGTGATCTGCGCCCCAGCCGTTAGAGCCCCGGCTCCGGACATACGTTGCGACGCCGTAGACGAAGGCCACGAGGAGCATCCAGGCGATCGCGTCGGGATCGTCGCGCAGATCCCGGGCGCGGCCCCTGACCCACTCGAGTGCCCTCACGAAACCTCCCTTGTGAACCCGCATTCTCCGGATCGGTAACCTACGGTAGGCTATCGCGGTGTCAGAAATGAGGCCGAAACCGGCCACCGCCCAGAGCGCTGCGGCCGCGCCGGCCGTGACCGGGACGCCGAGCAACCGCGTCATCGTCGTCATGCCCGCCTACAACGCCGCCCGGACGCTCGAACGCACCTATCGCGACATCCCTCACGAACTGGTGTCGAAGATCATCCTGGTCGACGATGTCTCCAAAGACGACACCGTCGCCGTCGCCCGGCAGCTCGGCCTGGACGTGATCATCCACCGCCAGAACCTCGGCTACGGCGGCAACCAGAAGACCTGCTACGACGCGGCGCTGGAGGCCGGAGCCGACGCGGTCGTGATGCTTCATCCCGACTACCAGTACGACGCCACTCGGATCCCCGCACTGGTCGGCCCGATCCTCGACGGGACCAAGGATCTGATGCTGGGCAGCCGATTCCTCGGCGATCCGCTGGCGGGCGGCATGCCCCGCTGGAAATACATCAGCAACCGATTTCTGACGGGAGTCGAAAACATGGTGTTTGGCCTGCATCTGTCCGAATACCACACCGGCTTTCGGGCGTACAGCCGCCACTTGCTCGAGACGATCCCTTACCGCCTCAACAGCAACGACTTCGTCTTCGACCAGGACCTCGTGGCTCAGGCGGTCGCGTGCGGGATGCGCATCGGCGAGATCGCCGTCCCGACTCGGTATTTCGAGGAGGCCAGCTCGGTCAACTTCCGCCGAAGCGTGATCTACGGCCTGTCGACGTTGCGGGTATCGGTGCGCTTCCTGCTCCACCGAATGCGACTCCGCCGCTCTCCGAAACTGGCGCAGCAGAAGCCGACGACTCGGTGAGGCGCCTGACCACCGGCCTGGCCCGGAGCGGCATCGGGGTCCTGATCTCGCTCGTCTGCGTCTATCTCGTGTTGCGGGGCGTCGATCTGGGCCAGACGGCACGCATCGTGGGCGGGGCGCGGCTGCCGTGGCTGGGCCTGGCCGTGGCAGCCGGAATCGCCGACCTGTTCTTCCGCGCGCTGCGCTGGCAGCAGCTGATTGCGCCGATTCGGCCGGTGCCGTTGCGGCGGCTGAGCGGCTATATGCTCGTGGGCTACCTCGCCAACAACGTCCTGCCCGCCCGGCTCGGGGAGCTTGTCCGGAGCCACTATCTGGGCGACCGCGAGGGCATCAGCCGCAGCGCGACGCTGGGTACCGTAGTCGTGGAGCGCGTCGTGGACACTGTCGTGCTGGTGGGCATCGGCGCCGCGGCCATCCTTGTCCTCAACATCAGGGGAGTGGTGGTCAGCGCCATTCTCGTCGGCATCGCGCTGGCGGGGCTGTTGGTAGTGGCTCTGGCAGTAGCTCTGGCAGCGCACCGTCTCCCCGGAGCCGGCCGCGCCGCGGCGTTCCTGGGTCGCTGGCCGCGCGTCATGCACGTCGCCCTGCGCCTGCGCGACGGCTTGCGCGTCGCCGCTCTGCCCCGGACCATCGCCGCTTCGGCGATCCTGAGTGTTGCCGCATGGGGCTGCACCGTCGTGGCCGTGCTGGCCGCGGGACAGGCGCTGGGGATGCAATTGACCGTGGGGGAAGGGGCCCTGCTGGCTGCCGGCACGAACCTCGCCACGGCCGTGCCATCCGGTCCCGGCTACCTCGGGACATTCGAATACGCCGGCAAGACGATCGCGGTTGCCTTCGGCCTTCCGGCCGCCAGGGGTCTGGCGCTGGCCTTGCTGATCCACTTCCTGACCCTGGCAGTCACTTCGACAGGCGGCGTCGTGGCGCTCGTGCGACTCGGCTGGCAGCAGCGGGGACCGGCGGCGAGCAGACAAGACTCACGCACCGGTGACCCGAGCGGCCCGAACCCGGGCGCTCTGAACGCGTAGGCCCGGCCGGAACGAACGGTCCCGGCGCCTCGCCCTTACGGCGCCTCGCCCTTCCGGCGCCCGGCCTCTCCGCTCGCGGTGCCCGTGCCGATTTGCCCCGGGCGCCCGGGATCTTGCGCTGCGGCCGTGACGGCGGCACGCTGGGAGGCTATGGTGCTAGTCACAATGCCGACCGATCCACGCTCCCCAATCCCGGACGACGCGGGTTGGCTCGAAGGAGCCGGCCGCATTCTTTCTGGCCTCGGTTTCGAGCTGATCGAGCCGGACCGGGCACAGGCCGACGAGACGAGCCACCTGCTGGTCGCGCTCCGTCCGCAACCCACCTTGCAGCATTTCGATCCTGAGACCGTGGACTACTGGATCACCGACGGCGCTCGAGGCCGAGCCGCGAGTCTCGACCTTGAGTCCCGGTACCCGCTGGTTTCGGACTACGCGTGGGGTCGAATATCCCTGACGGATCGACTTGGCGTGAAGAACGAGTTCCTGAGTTTCGGTGGGGCGCTTCGGGCTCAGATGATGGCCGATGCGACGGTCCTGCTGGACTTCAGCTCCCACGTGCCGATCCTGCGTTGGAGCGGCCACAGCCAGGCTACGGATCCAGTGGCCTCGGAGGTCGGCGCCTTCTTCGCCCGGATCAAAGTGCCTATCGATTTCGTGCCCGGAGCGGAGGCCCTTGTCTCCAGCGCCGTGCCGCGGACTCTGTACTGCGCCTTCATCCAGCACGTCCGCGAGCGCCTG
Source organism: Chloroflexota bacterium (assembly GCA_003156975.1). Classification (GTDB taxonomy): domain Bacteria; phylum Chloroflexota; class Limnocylindria; order Limnocylindrales; family CSP1-4; genus Fen-1039. Next base: position 8,161 of record PMIE01000044.1, read on the forward strand.
GCTCAGGCTCAGGCGTTGCGCGAAGCCAACCGCTGGCTGGCCGACTGGAGCGCGCGCGAGAGCCAGCACATGGAGGCCACGGCAGCCGACAGCTGGAAGGCGGCCACGGAGCTGCGGCGCCAGCTCGGCGCCATCGAGGCGATCGCGCGGGAGTAGGGCCGGGCCGATCCGGGTATCGGGCACGGCCCGACGGAGGGCTAAGGCGCGGGCGACGCCGGAGCCGCATCGATTGCGGCCTTGATCATGGCGTACGACACTCCCTGTCCCGGTGCGTTCACGGCCTTGCCGTCAACGTAGACCGTGGGCGTCGATGTGATCGTCTTCTTGTCGGCTGCGCTTTGCGAGCTGATGTCGGCAGTGTGTGTCCCCGCATCCAGGCAGGGCTGGAACTGGGCCATGTCGAGGCCGGCCGCCTTACCGATTGCGGAGAGCCTGGCGGCGCTGAACGCCGAAGCCGATTCGTCCGACGCCTGGTTGGCGAAGAGCCAATCGTGCATCGTCCAGAACTTGCCCTGGTCGGCCGCGCAATAGGCGGCGTTGGCGGCGTCGCGTGAGGCGATTCCACCCCGAATGTCGTCGATGATCAGGCGGTCGTGCCAGACCAGTCTGGCCCGGCCGGTAGCGATGTAGTCCGTCACGAGATTCGTCTCCATGCCGCCGAAGGTGAGCTCGTAGCAGGCCGAGCAGCGAAAGTCGCCGTACAGGTCCACCGTTATGGGAGCGTTCGGGTTGCCGAGCGTCCGACCGCTGGAGGCTATGTTCGCGGGCGTGACGACGCTCGGGGCGGTCAAGCCGCCGGTGCCGCCCTTTGGCTGCGACATGTATGCCGCTGCCGCCACGACGACGATGGCAATGACAACGAAGGCCAGGCTCCAGCCCAGAATCGGGCTGATGCCCCCGGAACTGGACCTGCGCGTCCCAGCTCGATACAGATCCTTGCTATTGCCCCGATAGGTGGGCCGCTGCCCCGCGACGGGCCTGCCGCCCTTTGGCGCGGGAGCTCCGCCTGCGGAATTGGATCTGTTCTTCTTCTTCGAGCTCATCGCGGTCTCTCTCGTGCGGTGAGGGTGAGGATTCGGCTGTGCGGTTGCCCTGCGGCCGGCCTCTCGGTCAGGTAGTGGATGGTAAACGTACGGCGCCCTCGTTGGGCGCCGTACGTCTGCTCGTTCTGGCGGGTGGGCTCCGAACCGGAGCCGACTTGTCAGGAGGGTTTCGCGGAGGTAGCTGCGCTTGGGGCAATGGACGCCGAAGGCACGACCGAAGCGGATGGGGCAACGGAGCCGGATGGGGCGACGGAGCCGGATGGGGCGACGGAGCCGGATGGGGCGACGGAGCCGGAGGCACCGGCCGACGGGCTCGGCGTGACGCCCAGAGCCGTGTCAAGGGCTGCGGAAACGGTCGCATAGTCGAAGTCGGCAAGCGGCGCGCCGCCATTGACGATCAGGGTCGGCGTTCCCTTCCACGTCTTGGGAATCTGGGTTTGAGCGGCCTTGATGTCGGCATTGTGCGATCCGTCATCCACGCACGAGTTGAACTTGGCCAGGTCCTTGATCCCCACGCCCTGGGCGATGGTCTTGAGGCGATCCTTCGTGAACTCACCTGAGTTCTCCGAATACTGGTTGCCAAAGAGCCAGTCGTGATAGGGCCAGAACTGACCCTGATCGGAGGCGCACAGGGCCGCATTGGCGGCGTCGAGAGACTCAGTGGTCGAGCCATCCGCGGGGTCGATGGTCAGGAAGTCGTGAAAGACGAACTTGACCTTTCCGGTCAGCACGTAGTTGGCAACGAGCTGCGGCTCGGCGGTGATCGTGAAGGTCTCGCAAGCGGTGCACTGGAAGTCTTCGTAGAGGTCCAGGGTGACCTTGGCAGTGGCATAGCCGAGCGTTCGACCATCGGTCGGGATCTGGCTTGGCGTCAGCATGCTTGCCTGGGGCGGGTACGGGCTGGTGAGGGGCTTCTGGGCCTTCGGCTGAGTAAGGAAGAGCGCACCNNCACGACGATCGCGGCGAGGGTGTACAGCAGGAACGACCGATTCGATCCGCCCGAGCCGTGTGTTGCGGCCCGGGCGAGATTCCGATTGGCCTCCCGGCTGGCCAGGCGCTGCTGCCTTGCCGAGCGGCGGCTGGTAGGCGGCACGTTGCTGCCTGAGGACGGACGTCCGCTCGGACGGTTGGATGTCATCGCGATTTCCCTCGTGTGATGTGTGGCAGTTGTCTATTCAGCAAATTCTTCATCGAACGCCGCATCTGGGTTCGGCGTCCGAAGGTAAACCCACAGAGCTACGACGAACCGGAGAATCAGCGAGATCCCGTAGGACTCGCACCAGATGCAGACCTTCTTGATCAGGACGATCTGGGCGAATTGGAACCAGCCCTCGAAGAGGACTCCGACCAGCGAAAGACCGTAGTGCAGGAGCAGGAGCTTGTAGTTGTTAGTGCGCCACCAGGCGATCGCCAGCGTGAACAGAGTGAGCGAGAGGAAGACTCCGTAGACAGCCACCGGGATGCCGGCAAACGGCCTCGAGTAGGAACTCTGCGCGACCGCATTGCAGTCGAATATCCCGCCCTTGGCGCAAATCAGCGGATGGTTCTGGAGTTCCTCGATCGACAGGTACGAGGCGATGCCCAGACCGATCAGGTCCAGAGTCGCCAGGACAAGACCGGGGTGGATGCTCCGGATCCGGCGCCAAAGCGACGGCCGGACCGACTCGACATCCTTGTTCTTGTTAGCCATTACTCCTGCCTTCGTTGTGAGCCGGTGAGGAGCCACATTTGGCCCATTTCGCCCGCGGGCGCACCAGCCGAAGCGTCGAAATATGTTACTCGACATCGGCAGATGAGACCTGGTATCATTCCGCTCCACCGATGAGACCGAGTATCAACGCCGACCAGACCAACCGAATCGTGGAAGCGTTCGAACGCGCAGGTTACCAGGCCACGCCGAATCGGCGCCTGGTGGCCCAACTCGTTGCGTCGACCGGGGGCCATTTCACCGCCGCCGACATCCTGGAGCGCGGCCGCCGCGAGAGGGTCAACATCGGCCGGGCCACGATCTTCCGGGCACTCGACGTACTCGCGTCGCTGCACGTCGTAGAGCGGCTCGATCTACCGAGCGGCGCGCACGCCTACGTGGTCTGCGAGCCCGACGAACACCACCACCACCTCATCTGCTCCAGTTGCGGTCGAAGTGAGGACATCGCCGACGGCGACCTGGCCGAGTTGGTCGACGAAATCGGGCGGCGCAATGGATATCGGATCGAAGCCCACCGGCTCGAACTCTTCGGGACGTGTCCCGGCTGCGCGGCCGCCGCCGATGCAAAGGTGACAGGAGCGTAACCATGATCGACAACCGCCCGTTCGCCCGCGCAACCTGGCTTGCCCTCGGTCTCGCCATGGTCTTTCTGCCCGCCCTATCCGGTTGCTCTACGACAGTCTCGTCGGGCGGGAAGATCCAGGCGGTCGCCGGCGAGAACTTCTACGGCGATCTCGTCGCCCGAGTCGGCGGCGATCTCGTTTCGGTGAATAGCATCCTGAACGACCCCAACGTCGACCCGCACACATACGAGAGCAGCCCGCAGAACGCCCAGGCTGTTGCCGACGCGACGCTCGTCGTCGAAAACGGACTCGGCTACGACGCCTTCCTCGACAGCCTCGTCGGGGCCTCGCCGCGCTCGGACCGAAAGACGGTCAACGTCCAGCATCTGCTCGGCCTCGCCGACGGGGTGAATCCCCACGTCTGGTACGACCCGGGAACGATGCCGAAGGTCGCTCGGGCCGTCGCAGATGCCCTCGAGGCGTTGGCGCCGGCTTCGAAATCCGCCTTCGAGACGAACCTCCAGACCTACCTCGATTCGCTGGCGCCGCTGACGACGAAGATCGTCGAGATCAAGGCCCGCTATCCGGCGACGCCCGTCGCGTATACGGAGCCGGTGCCCGGCTACTTGCTCGATGCCCTCGGCTTCCGGGTGTTGACGCCCGAAGGATTTGCGAGGTCGATAGAGGGCGGCACGGACCCGGCCCCGGCCGACGTTGCGGCCCAGAGCGACCTCCTCACCAGCCACAAGGTCAAGCTGCTGCTCTACAACAGCCAGGCAACGTCTCCGGTCACCGAGTCCATCAAGTCGCTGGCGGGACGGTCCGGCGTGCCGGTGGTCGGTGTCTCCGAGACGATGCCTGCGGTCAAGTCATTCGTCGACTGGCAGCTGAGCCAGCTCAACGCGATTGAAGCGGCGCTTGGAGGCGGTCAATGAACGGCAAGGGCCGGGCGCGCAGCCCGAAGGCGCCTGCGGCGGCGATACCGCAGGAAGAGCCGGCAATGTGCTTCGATCGGGCGACGCTCGCCTACGGCGATCGTGTCGTCTGGTCCGAGTTGTCGATGACGGTGCCGCAGGGTGAGTTCCTCGCCGTGCTCGGCCCAAACGGATCGGGCAAGACGTCGCTGTTGCGGGCCCTGCTCGGTCTGTCGCCGCTGGCGAGTGGCTCGCTCGACGTCCTCGGCGGTCCACCGCAGCGCGGCAACCCGGCCATCGGCTACGTGCCCCAGCACGCCGGCTTCGACCGCGACGTTCCGCTGCGCGGCCGCGATCTCGTGGGTCTCGGCGTCGACGGTCACCGTTGGGGCTTCGGGCGCCTCTCCAAAGCCGACCGGATGCGCGTGGAGTCGGCGCTGGAGGACGTTGCCGCCGAGCCGTACGCAGACGTGCCGATCGGCCGACTCTCCGGCGGCGAACAGCAGCGCCTCCGCATCGCCCAGGCCCTCGTCGGCAATCCCAAGCTGCTCCTCTGCGACGAGCCGCTGGCGAGCTTGGATATGCGCTACCAGCAGGAGATCACCGAGCTGATCGGCGGCTGGTCGCGAGACAAGGGCGGCACCGTCGTCTTCGTCACCCACGACGTCAATCCGGTCCTCGGCTACGCCCATCGTGTCGTCTTCGTCGTCAACGGTCGCTGGGCGGCCGGCAAGACGGATGACGTGCTCACGAGCGAGACGATGTCCGGACTCTACGACGCGCCGGTGGAAGTCCTGCGAGTACGTGGCCGGATCGTGGTCGTCGGTGAGGCGAGCGGCGCCGGCTTCGACATAGACGAGCCGCACCACTTCCCGGAACCGAAGGGGGCGCACAAGTGATCGGCCAGCTCGTCCACCTGCTCGGCTACGAGTTCGTCCAGAACGCCCTGCTGGCCGGCATCCTGGTTGCCGTTGTGGCCGGATTGGTCAGCCGCTTCGTAGTGGCTCGCAACATGTCGTTCGCGGTCCACGCCCTGGCGGAGGTTGGCTTCACGGGCTCGGCGGGATTCATCCTGCTCGGCCTCTCGCCCGTGCTCGGGTTGCTCTCAGGTTCGATGATCACGGCCCTCTTCATCGGGGCGCTGGGACTCCGCATCCGCGAGCGGGATTCCGTCGTCGGTGTCGTGATGGCGTTCGGGCTGGGCCTGGGCGTCCTGTTCATCACGCTCTACTCCCGCTACGCGTCGGAGGCCTTCGCGATCCTGTTCGGCGCCATCACGGCAGTCAGCCGCGCGGACCTGATCCTCCTGGTGGCAGTGGCAGTGATCACGATCGTGGGCCTGGGGATCATGTACCGGCCGCTCACCTTTGCGACCGTGGATCCGATCGTCGCCGAAGCCCGCGGCGTGCCGGTCCGCCTCATCTCGATCCTGTTCCTGATGATGCTCGCGGCCGCAGTCGCGGAGGCAGTTCAGGTCGTTGGCGTGTTGTTGATCCTGACGCTGCTGATCACGCCGGGAGCCACGGCGGAGCGCCTGACGGCCCATCCCGGCCGGGCAACCGTGGCGAGCATCGGCGTTGCCATGCTTGCGACGGTGGGCGGCATCTTGCTCGCCCTGGTCACGACGGTGCCGGTCAGCTTCTACGTGACGACGATCGCCTTCGTCTGCTACATCGGCGCGAGACTGGGCTCGCCGGTTCTGGAGCGGTTCCGGGACGCGCGGGTCTGACGGGAGCCGGGCAACCGGAGGGGCGAGAGGCGGCGCTAGACTGCCGGCCGTGCCGCCAGGAACTCCTCGAGCTCCGCAAGCGTCGGCATGCCCTCGCGAGCGCCGACGTGGGTCGTAGCCAGGGCGGCGGCGGCTACCGCCCGCCGAACAGCCTCGGCAAGTGAGCGTCCCTCGGCCAGGGCGGCCGCCAGCGCCCCGCAGAAAGCATCGCCGCCGCCGGTGCTGTCGATCGTGGCGACGCTGTCGGCGGGCACTTCCCAGATGCGGATGTCTCCGTCCCGGGCGCCACTTGCGGGAGCGGCGATGGGAGCGGCGATGGGAGCGGCGATGGGAGCGGCAATGGGATCGGCGATGGGAGCGGCGATGGGAGCGGCGATGGGAGCGGCGATGGGAGCGGCAGCCACGCCACCCAAACCGGATCCGATCCGCTCGAAGACCATGACGCCCGAGGCACCCAGAGTGACGATGACCGCCTTTCTGACGCCGGGCCCGTCCGGGCCGGCCTCGAGCAGCGAACGCGCCCTGGCCGTGGCGTCCGGGGTAGTGGCCTCGGCCTTCCGGCCGGTTCGAGGCGCGTCGTTCTGGAGCAGGGTCGCCAGCTCGGTGCGATTGGGGGTCACGATGTCGGCCAGGCCGAAGGTCGATCTGTCTATGCCGATGGCCGGAGCCGGGTTCAGGATCGTGGTCGCACCGGCGGCGTGGCCGCACAACAAGGCTTCGCGGACGACGTGCAGGGACACCTCGTTACAGACGAGCATGACGTCGCCGGTGAGCGGGCCGAGCCGGGCCAGGGAATCGCGGACGTAGCCGGGCTCGATTGCGCCATTCGCCCCCGGCACAACGGCGATCTGATTCTCGCCTGTGGCATCGACCAGAATGAGGGCCACGCCAGTCGGCTGCCCGGGAAGAGAGGCAACCATCGAGACGTCTACTCGTTCGGACGAGAGGGCGCGGCGGGCTTCCTTCTCGAACGTGTCGTCGCCAACCGCTCCGATGAAGAGCGTGGGCCGGCGCAGACGGGCGGCCGCAACGGCCTGATTGCCGCCCTTGCCGCCGTTGTGGCGGTCGAAACTTACGCCCGTTACCGTCTCTCCCGGATGGGGCAGGTGGGGAACGCGCGCGACCAGGTCAATGTTGACCGAGCCGACCACGATCACGCGGCCGCTCATGCTCGTGCCTCCCCGATGACGTGGCGCCCGACATGCAGCGCCTTCCTCACAGATTGTGCGTCACCCACGGGTTCTTGGCACGCACCATCTTCTGGGTCATGCGCCAGTGTGCTCCCGACCAGGCCTCGGCCTCCGCACGGCGTGCCAGAAAAGGAAGAGCCCCGTCCGGGCGGGGACGGGGCTGGGAGAGGCGCGAATGGCGGGCTCGACCGGATTCGAACCGGCGATCTCCAGCGTGACAGGCTGGCATGTTAGGCCGCTACACCACGAGCCCGCGCCGACCGCGAAGGATAGCAGGTGAGCGGGCCGCTGTCCGAGCCGCTGTCCGAGCCGCTGTCCGAGCCGAGTCCGAGCCGAGTCCGAGCCGAGTCTCGCAGCAGATCCCGGCAGCCGCGGCGACATCCTCTGGTCGGAGGTGGCGGGCACGTCGGACATCCCGAACCATCCGCCCGAGCTGGTAGTCGTCGCTCACCGGCGGAGGATCGCATTCCGCGATTGCCTGGGCCTTGTGCGGACTACGGATGCGGGACTACGGACGCGGGGCTACGGATGCGGGGCTACGGCGCCGCCTCGACCGTCAGGCGGCACGATAGGCGTCTCTGCGGCCCCGCTATCATCGCCGCACCACTCCCACCGACGCCCGATTCGAGGTTTCGAGATGACCGCTCAGTCGTCCGCCACCAGCCCAGCCACCCCCACACTCAAGATGGTGATCGGCGGCGAGCAAGTGGCCGCTGCCGACGGCCGGACCTTCGACGTCGTCAGCCCCGTCACCGGCGAGGTGATTGCCCGCGTTCCCAGGGGAGGGGCGCAGGACGTGGACCGCGCCGTGGCGGCGGCACAAGCAGCATTCGACGGCGACTGGCACACGTGGAGCCAGACCCGCCGCGGCCANNGAGACGATCCCCGTCTCCAAGCCCGGCTTCGACTTTACGCTCCGCGAGCCGATCGGCGTGGTGGGGCTGATCGTGCCGTGGAACTTCCCGCTCATGCTGGCCGGCTGGAAGCTGGGCCCCGCTCTGGCGGCCGGCAACACCGCGATCCTCAAGCCGGCGAGCTACACGCCGTTGACCGCGATTCGGGTCGCCGAGCTGGCGCTGGAAGCCGGCTTCCCGCCCGGAGTCCTCAACGTGGTGACTGGGCCGGGCGGAACGGCGGGCGCGGCAATCGCCGCCCACCACGGCATCGGCAAGGTGGCGTTCACCGGCGAGACGGGCACCGGGCAGGAGATCATGCGGCTGGCGGCCGGCAACGTGAAGAAGATCAGCCTGGANNCAACTGCGGCCAGGACTGCTGCGCTCGGGCCCGGATCCTGGTGGAGCGCTCGGTCCACGACCGCGTGGTTGAGCTCTTCGCGACGGCCACGGCCGGGGTCAAGGTGGGCGACCCGAACGACCCCGCCACTGAAGTCGGCACGATGGTCAGCTTCCGGCAGCGC
>PMIE01000044.1:16756-16971 GCA_003156975.1 Chloroflexota bacterium
CGTCGTGGTCATCCCGTTCGACACGGAGGAGGAGGCGGTCCGGCTGGCGAATGCCACCCCGTTCGGGCTTTCCGGCTCCGTGTGGACGCGCGATATCAGTCGTGCGATCCGAGTCGCGCGGAGCATCCAGTCGGGCGTGATCTCCGTCAACTGCAACTCCAGCGTCCACGCGGAGGCGCCGTTCGGCGGGCACAAGATGTCGGGCATGGGCCGCG
>PMIE01000121.1 GCA_003156975.1 Chloroflexota bacterium
CGGCCTCGTCGCGATGCCGACCGACACCGTCTACGGAGTGGGAGTGGCCCTGGACGCGCCGGATGGATTGCCGAGGCTTTTCGCGGCAAAGGACCGGCCACTCGACAAGGCGATCGTTCTGCTATGCGCCGACCTGGAACAGGCGGCCTCCGTGGGCGTGCTATCGCCGGCTGCTCGCGCCCTTGCCGAGCGCTTCTGGCCGGGCGGCTTGACGCTGGTTCTGGCGCAGGTTCCGGGCGCTGCGCTGCCTGCCGTCCTGACCGGCGGCGCCGCGACGATCGGCGTCCGCGTCCCGGACCACGACTGCCCCCGCGCTCTCGCGCGCGAGCTGGGGCCCCTGCCCGTGACATCGGCCAACCTGTCCGGCCAGCCCGACGCCCGTGACGCGGCGGCCGTGGTCGCCCAACTCGGCGAGCGGATCGACTTGATCCTGGACGGCGGCGCGACCCGCGGCCCGACCCGCGGCGGGAAGCCGTCGACCGTGGTGGATTGCTCGGGGGACGAACTGCGGATTCTTCGCGCCGGCGCGATCTCGGCCGATGCTATCGAGGCCGCACTCTCCTGAGGTCGGGCTCGATTCGGCGCGCCGTAAGTCAGACCCCGCGGCGACCAGGTTCTTTCCTATTGCTCACCACGATTACATAAGGCAAACGGCTCGCCCGCAACAGGGCAGCCCGGCGGCAACTCGGCGGCCAGAAACAGTAGTCCGGCCAGCGAGCCGGCCAGATTCGGCCCCGAAACGGTCATATCGCGGCCCGCCGCCCTCTCGAGCCTCCGGAATCACGGCCGAGCGCCTTCGGTCGCGATGCGTCTTCGCGGCAGGTCTCGCCCAATGTGAATCTGGTGATCATTAGGCAAGATCGCCGCCTCCGCGCCGGGTGGGGCCCAGATACCCGCGATCGGCTCCGACGCCACATTCGTCAACGCCTTCCGCTTCGATCCATACGGCGAGACCGTCGCCAACTGGACCGCCAGACCGATTCGGTCAGCCTGCCCTGGCGACTGCGCAGTTGATGAGCCAGTCGCTTGCGACGTCCGATCCGGCGCTTGCGGCTGCCGCGCGCGCGGAAGGCGTGACTATCCTCGGCCTGCCGGATCGCAAAGGCGTTCGTCCCTGACGGACGCCTCGGCATCCGATCGGCGACAATAGACCCCGACCCTGCTGATAGCGCGTCGAGAGGCGGATAGACGGCGGCCGCGGCGGGCAGGCGCAGGACAAGGAGAGCCACCATGACGATCGCACGCCGAGAAGGGATCGCCTGGGCCCGGTTGGCCGATGTCGACCCCGAGCTGTGGGCGGCCATTCGCGGCGAGACAGATCGCCAGCGCTGGAAGATCGAGATGATCGCCAGCGAGAACTACACCTTCGCCGCGGTGATGGAGGCTCAGGGTTCGCCGCTCACCAACAAGTACGCCGAAGGTCTGCCGGGCAAGCGCTACTACGGCGGNNTACGGCGGCTGCGAATTCGTGGACATGGCCGAGCGCCTGGCCCAGGAGCGGGCGCTTGCCCTCTTCCCCGGCGCCGAGCACGTGAACGTCCAGCCCCACTCCGGCGCGCAGGCCAACATGGCCGCCTACTTCTCGGTCCTGAGCCCCGGCGACAAGGTCCTGGGGATGAACCTTGCCCACGGCGGCCATCTTACCCACGGCTCGCCGGTCAACTTCAGCGGCAAGCTGTACGACTTCTCCGCCTACGGCGTCGACGAGAAGACCGAGCAGATCGACTACGACGCCCTCGAAAAGCAGGCGGCCGAAGTCCAGCCGAAGATGATCGTGGCCGGCGCGAGCGCCTACCCGCGCACGCTCGACTTCGAGCGCCTCGGCAAGATCGCCCACGACAACGGCGCCTTCCTATTCGTGGATATGGCCCACATCGCCGGCCTCGTCGCGGCGGGACTTCACCCGAGCCCATTCGGCCACGCGGACATCGTGACAACGACCACGCACAAGACCCTGCGCGGCCCGCGCGGCGGTCTCATCTTCTGCCGCGAGGACCTGGGCAAGGCCGTGGACAAGAGCGTCTTCCCCGGGGTCCAGGGCGGTCCGCTGATGCACGTCATCGCCGCCAAGGCGGTGGCCCTCAAGCTCGCCGCGACCGATGAATACCGCGACGACCAGCGTCAGACGATCGCCAACGCCAAGCTGCTGGCGGCCACTCTCACCGAGAAGGGCGCTCGGGTCGTTTCGGGCGGCACGGACAACCACCTCATGCTGGTGGACGTGACGCCGCTCGGAGTGACCGGCAAGGAAGCCGAGCATCTGCTCGACGAGATCGGCATCACGGTCAACAAGAACGCCATCCCGTTCGACAAGAACCCACCGAATGTCGCGTCCGGGATCCGCGTGGGAACCCCGGCCACAACCAGCCGCGGCTTCCGCGAGCCGGAAATGCGGCTCATCGGCGAAACGATCGTCTCGGCCATCGTGGCCCGCGACGATGCCGCCCAGCAGGCCAGGCTGGCCGCCATCGTCCACGACATGTGCTCGCGCTTCCCGGTGCCGGGGCTTCGGGAGGACTGACCACGTCGCCTGAGACGCCGTCCAGCGTCGGCCCGGTTCCGGAGAAAGGCCGGTGACGTTCGACGACCCGGGGGCGTTGCGCGCCCTGCCGGCTCTCATCGTGGGGTTTGTGCTGGCAGCCGCGATAACTCTGGCGGCGACACCGGTCGTGCGGCACTACGCCCGCCGCTTCGGGATGGTGGACAAGCCTGAGGCCCGCCGAGTCAACACCAAGGCAATCGCACGGGGCGGCGGCATCGCGATCCTGCTGGGTTTCGTGATCGTGTCGGTGGCCCTGTTGGTTGCCAACAGCGTCATCGGGCTGCATTTCGTGGACCGCCCCCAGATCATCACACGGCCCAAGACGCTGGCCCTGCTCGGCGGCGCCGTTCTGGCGGTTGGCATCGGCTTGCTCGACGACCGGTTCCAGTTGCGCGCCCGCTGGCAGTTCGTCGGGCAATTACTCCTCGCGGCGATCGCCGTGGGGTTGGGCGTGGCCGCAACCACCATCAACGATCCCCTGGCCGCGAAAGGGACGCTGCCCCTGCCCGATGCCCTGGCTGTCGTGGTGACCTTCATCTGGATCGTCGGGATGATCAACAGCATCAACTTCATCGACGGCCTCGATGGGTTGTCTTCCGGGATCGCCCTGATCGCGGCCGTCACCCTCGGGGTCATCAGCCTGACCGCAGACCCGGTCCAGCCGTACGTGGCTATGTTCTGCTTCGTTCTCGCTGGGGCCCTGGCAGGTTTCCTTCGCTGGAACTTCCACCCGGCGTCGATCTTCGCGGGGACCAGCGGCATCATGCTGGTCGGCTATTTGCTGGCCGTGTTGTCCATCCTTGGATCGGCGAAGATCGCCGTGGCCGCGCTGGTGCTCGGCGTGCCGATCATCGACACGTTCTGGATCATCGTGCGGCGGACTGCTTCCGGTCGGTCGCCATTTGCCGCCGATCGGGGTCACATTCACCATCGGCTCCTGGACCTCGGCCTCTCCCATCGCGGGACGGTCCTGGTCATCTACGCCGTTTGTGTCGTTCTGGCAATGATGTCGCTGGTTCTTTCGAACACCGGCCAGATGTATGCCTTCCTCGGCCTGCTGGTCGTGTTCGGGCTAGGTCTGTACGCGATCGAGCGGCTACGCGGTGGAGCGAGCGCAGTCGGAGAGAGTCTGGACGCCGACTCATATCCGCTCGACGGCAGCGGCGACGCAGCGGGCTGACCGGTGGGCCGTTCGTGGTCCCGAATTGGGGGGTTGAACGACCCTGGAGGCCGGCTGCTAAACTCACGGCGCTCTGACAGGGAGAAGAATGAATGAACGATCCAGGGAAGGCGTCCGGCTACATCGCCCTCTTCTCGGAGATCGGCTTCATCCTTCTGTTCACGACCCTGGCGGGCACGCTAGCCGGGTACTGGCTGGACCAGCGCCTCAACACGATTCCGATATTTGTGCTGATCGGGTTCGCAGTTGGCGCCGGCAGTGGTGCGATCGGCTGCTGGCGGCTGATGGCCATCTTCCTTGCGAGGATGGACGAAGACGATCGGCAATAGGCAACGTAAAGCTGCAGGCCGCCGCGAAACGGAGTGCTTGTGACAATGGACCCGGGCGCTCAGCCCGAGAAGACAACAGCTGAAGACGTGAGCCAAACGGCGGCGCCGGCCCGGAAAGGCCGCCGTCTCTCTCCCCGTCGGCTCTTGCTGCTCATCGCCCTGGCGGTGGTTGTCGTCGACATCCTGGCCGTCATCTTCGTCCCGCCGTTCCCCAAGGACGGCAAGGCGGGTGAAGCATGCGGCTTCCCGTCCTGCTTCATCGTCAGTGCCATCGAGTTCCCGCCGCCGAAGATCGTCCTCGATCTGGCGCCCGCCACGGCTCCGGCGGGCGAGCCGATGGTCTACTTCCACCCCAGCATCAGCTCCACGATCCTGACCATGTGGATCGTGATGGCTTTCATTCTGCTGCTCGCATTTGCCGCCACGCGGCGAATGAAGATGGTCCCGGGACGCTTGCAGAACGCAGTGGAATGGGCCTACGAGTTCGGCTCGGACTTTGCCGTGGGAATCGGCGGTGAGAAGGCCCGGCGCTACTACCCCATCTTTGCGGGGTTCTTCATCTTCATTCTCATTTCCAACTGGAGCGGCCTCGTGCCGCCCGTCGGCAAGATCGACCAGCTGCGAGCGCCCACCAGCGACGTCAACATCACCATCGGCCTCGCGCTCACTTCCTTCGTGATCTTCCAGGGCGAAGGGTTCCGCCAGCTCGGCATCCGTGCCTACCTCGGCAAGTTCTTCCCGATCGGGGAGTTCCGCCACGGCCTCGGCGCCGGCTTGCTGGCGATGTACGTCGGGATAATCGAGCTGTTCCTGGAGTTCGTGAAGCCGATCACGCTTTCAATGCGACTCTTCGGCAACATCTATGGCGGCGAGGTGGCCCTGGCGGTGATTTCGGCCCTCACCATCGCCGTGATCCCGGTTGCGCTCGTTGGCCTGGAGGCGCTGCTGAACCTCATCCAGGCGCTCATCTTCTCGGTCCTTACACTCATGTTCATCATGATTGCGATCGAGGGCCACGGGGAAGAGGAGCACAAGCCGGCGCATGCCGGGGATTTCGCGGAAGGAAACACGGTGCTGGAAGGTACCGACAAACCAATGCCTGAGGCGGCTTGACCGCCCACCATTCGACTACCCGGCTCTGGTCGGAGTAGAGGAGGTCAACAAATGGAGCACATCGGAGCAGGCCTGGCGGCTCTGGGCGTCATCGGTCCCGGCATCGGCATCGGCATCCTCGCCGGCATGTCAAGCAACGCGATCGGCCGCAACCCCGACGCCGCCGGCCAGATCCGCGGACTGGCGATCATCCTCGCCGGCTTCGCCGAAGGCCTCGGCGTTCTGGCGATCGTCGTCGGTCTGCTGGCGCTCTTCCTCAAGTCCTGACGCTAGGTAGCGCGTACCGTGTCGATCAACTTCTTCTGGGTCATCGTCTCCAGCGGTAGCTTCATCATCTTCCTGGCCCTGATCTGGGTCTTCGCCTTCGCGCCCATTGCCAAGATCATGTCCGAGCGCAAGGCCCGCATCGTGGCGGGGCTCGCTCACGCAGACCAGGCTCGCAAGGACCGGGACGGCGCCGTGGCAGATCGTGACCAGGTGATGGCCGATGCCCGGCGTGAGTCGCAGGTTCTGATCGCCGCGGCCCAGAAGTCGGCCCAGGAGTTGCGAGAGGCGGATATCGCCGCCACTCGCGAAGAGCTGGGCCGGCTGCGCGAAAAGGCGACCGCGGACATCACCGCGGAACGTGACCGCGCCCTGGCGGATCTCCGGGCACAGGTCGCGGACCTCGCCCTGTTTGCCGCCGGCAAGCTCGTGGGCGAGTCGATGACCGATGCCCGCCAGCGCCGCCTCGTCGAGGAATACCTCGCCCAGGGCGGAACCGCTGAGGGACGGAAGAACTGATGCCACGNNTGGCAGCGCGACCTGGTCCTGGCCGCCGGGCTGGCCCGCGACGAGCGGGTTGTCCGGATCGTGGACAGCCCGGCCATGCCGTTCAGCGAGCGGCGCAAGGCAGTCGAGCAGATGCTGAGCGGACACGTATCGGCGCAGGCACTCAACCTGGCCCTGCTGCTCGCCCAGCGCGGCCGGTTCTCCGTCTTCCCCGACGTCAGCGCCGAGTACGATGCCCTGGTCAGGAAATCTCGAGGCATCGTCGCGGCAACCGTGACGACTCCCGCGCCGCTTTCCGAGGCGGAGCTCGCGCAGGTCAGGGCACGCGTCGAGCAGCTCGCCGGCGCGAAAGTTGAACTCACCACTTCCACCGATCCGAAGCTCCTGGGTGGGCTGACCATCAGGATCGGCGACAAGTTGATCGACGCCAGCGTTCAGGGCCGCCTCGCGCGGCTCCGGGGACGGCTGGTCCAGGGAACCAGCTAGACGCGGCACGTCGGACCGGTGTCCGACGCGAGGCGCCCCCGGTCTTCCGGGACGAACGGAGAAGGCATGGCCATTCGCTCAGACGAGATCGTCAGCATCATCAAGAACACGATCGAACACTTCGACACGGGCGCGGAGTCGAGCAGCGTCGGCACCGTGGTCCAGGTCGGCGACGGCATCGCCCAGATCTACGGTTTGGCCGGCGCCCTTTCGTCGGAGCTGCTCGAGTTCCCCGGCGGCGTGATGGGCATGGCTCTCAACCTCGAGGAGGAGACCGTCGGTGCGGTCATCCTCGGCGACCCTACCCATATCAAGGAAGGCGACACGGTCAAGACCACCGGCCGCGTCGTCGAAGTGCCGGTCGGTGCGGGCCTCCTGGGTCGCGTCGTGGATCCGCTCGGTCGCCCGCTGGACGACAAGGGCCCCATCGTCGCCACGTCCACCCGCCCGGTCGAGCGCATCGCCCCCGGCGTCATCACCCGCCAGAGAGTGGACACTCCGGTCCAGACCGGCATCAAGGCCATCGACGCCCTGATCCCGATCGGCCGCGGCCA
>PMIE01000006.1:0-229 GCA_003156975.1 Chloroflexota bacterium
TCCGACTCGGCGATGAGAGCCTGCCGGTCGGACAGCGCGAGGCCACGTGGTGGACGCTCGTGGACGCCCTGGACACGTACCTGCGTCTCCTCCACCCAACGATGCCGTTCATCACCGAAACCATCTGGCAGCGTCTGCCGCATACGGCCGATGACCCGGACCTGCTCATTGTGGCCGACTGGCCCGTTGCCGGCGAAGTAGCGGCCGATACGGCAGCGGAGGCCGAAGT
>PMIE01000006.1:291-2603 GCA_003156975.1 Chloroflexota bacterium
TCGAGCGCCTGGCTCGGGCGAAGCCTCTAGCGCGCGCAGCATCGGTCGAGGCGGTTCGCGTCGGAGTCGAGGGCGGACTGTCGATAATCGTGGGCGACGACGAAGCCATGGTTCGGCCGGAAGCTCCCGACGAGGCCCAGAGCGAACGTGACCGAGCCCGCCTCGAGCGTGAACTCGCCGATGCCCGAGGTCTCCTCGCGGCCGCGCAAGCAAGGCTCGCCAACGAGGCGTTCATGAGCAAGGCGCCGCAGGCCGTGGTCGACGGCGCCCGGTCGCGGGCCGCCGAGCTAGAGGAGCTCGTTTCGCGCTTGACAGACAGACTGAAGTAGCCGGCCGCCTCGCGCGAACGTACGGGTCTGCAGTTCTGAAGGCGCTGCTAGGATATGTGCGGATTCCGTCTAGCAAATTGGGGACGCACCGTGCCGCTCTTCGGTAAGACTCGCAAGGGTCGTGATCAGGTACAGCCGGCTCTCGTCGAAGAGGTCAACTCCAGCGAGTTCTCGGCCAAGCTGTCGTATGCGGGCAAATGCTCAGAGTCGGTTCGGCTCAAGGCCGGAGCGAAGCTCAACGAGCGTCTGGGCAACATGCTCTTCGGGTACGTGCAGGGCGAGTCGGAACTCGTCGAGCCGCTGCCGGTGGAACTGGGCGGGGCAACGCCGTCCATTGTCCGCATGCCGGGCGGCGCCCAGTGGATCAAGTACCACCACGGACGCTCGCCGGTCACCAGACACGCGCTCCCCGTCCTCGAGATCGTCGCCGCTGTGGCCCCGGTCTTCGAGACTCTCGTGCTGGGCATGCTGGACGGGCAAGTGGACACGGCTGGGTATCCCGATTTCAACGCGATCGTGGGCGGCGTCGCGACCCATTGGGACGAGATCACCGGCGACATAATCGTTCGGGCGGTGGTCGGCTGGGGAGGGCGCGGCGCACGGGGCGATACCGATCGCAACGCGGCTCGGATTCTCGGCGGTCTCTTCAACAACGTAGCCGGTGACAGCCACGCCATCGGGACTGTGGTCGTTGAGCGACCGCAGCCTGCGGTTGGGCCCGGCGGCATAACGTGCGGCCATTGCGGTTTCAATTCCGGGCACGAGCGGGCTTTCTACTGCCCCAAGTGCGGCATGCGGATGTTGCGCGCCTAGTCGCGACAACCGGGAGGTTCTCTTTGCCCATTCACGACTATGTGTGCACGAAGTGCGGGCACTCCATGGAAGTGATGCACTCGGTCCACGGTCATGGTCCTTCGGCTTGTCCCAATTGCGGCGGGGCCATGAAAAAGGTGTTGGCCGCGCCTTCAGTGCACTATAAAGGCACCGGCTGGGCCCGCAAAGAACGATCCGGCGGCGCCTCGACAGGCTCCAAGCCGGCGAGCCAGGGCGGTTCGAAAGAAGCCGGTGCGTCCTCGAGCGAAACAACCTCGACCGACACGACGACACCGGCCCCAGCGCCGACTCTACCGCCGACAACCGAATCGAAATAGTCTCGGGCCGCGTCGATGCCGCCCCGGGGCGTCCTCGATTGCGCCGAAGCCGATGCCGCGATCAGGCCTGTTGAGTACCGCAGCGGCGGCAGAATCGCGCCTGAGTCGAGACCGGCAGCGCACAGTGCCGGCAGACGCGGACCGTGCCGTGGTTCATCACTTCTTGCGTTGACTGGGACCACATCTCAGTCTCGAAGGGAATCTGGCTCTGGCTGGCGGCCACTACAGCTGGGTGGGGCGCATCGGATACGGCCCAGGTGTCGGGGCGTGGTGCCCAGCTAGCACCGAGCGGCGGCCAGTCAACGGTTTCCGCCGGCGTCTCAACGGGTTTCGTGGCAGCCGGCTCCGGAGTGGTGGGTCGGCGTCGCTCGGTTCGAGATCCTTCGGCGCGGTTTTCGTTGGGTCCGACCGCGGTCAGCCTCACAGAGGCCGCGGTCCGAGCCTCGGCTTGAGCGGCCATGCGTGCTGCTCTCCGGAACTCCGGCACCGGAGGGGACTCGGGCCGTTCCGGCGGTGGGGCGATGGTTTCGCGTGCGAGGGCTGGAATCTCCGATACCGCCGCGGCAGTCGACTCGACGGCGGTCTCGACTGGCGCACCGGTCGCGGGCTCGCCGGCGATGCCATCCGGTGCGGCGACCCGGTTGACCCAGCGGTGGCTTGGGTCGAGGGGGCATTCGATCCAAGGCGTCGCGTGCGGCCAGCGCTCGTTCGACGGATTCCTCGGCGCGTCCGGCGTTGGAGTTGATGTGGCGCCTCGAGAGTGATCCTGGGCGGGTTTGCGACCAAGCAGGCGGGCGACTATGCCGCCCGGTTCCGCCGGCGCGTGACGCGT
>PMIE01000140.1 GCA_003156975.1 Chloroflexota bacterium
CCTCTCACTTCTCACCCCTCACCTCTCACGTTTCCCAAGCGTATTTTCGAGGCCATGCCCGAGCCTCACCTTGGCGATCTCCCGCCTGCCGAGTTCCGCGCCGCGATGCACCGCGTGGCCGATCTCGTCGCCGACTACCTCGAGCACGTCGGCGACTACCCCGTGCTGCCCAGGGTGCGTCCCGGCGACGTGCGCGCGTCGCTGGCCGCCGTCCCGCCCCGCGATCCGGAGCCGCTGGACGCGGTGCTGGACGACTACAAGCGCCTGATCGAGCCCAACGTCACGCACTGGAACCACCCACGGTTCCTCGGCTACTTCGGCAGTTCCGCCTCGGGGCCCGGGATCATGGGCGAGATGCTCACGGCGGTGCTGAATGCCAACGTCATGCTGTGGCGAACGAGTCCGGCCGGCACCGAACTGGAGCAAGTCGTCGTCGACTGGCTGCGCCAGGCAATCGGCCTGCCGGTCGCGTTCGACGGGCTGCTGACGGACACGGCATCGACCTCGTCCACGCTCGCCCTGGCGGCCGCCCGGCAGGCTGCCGGGTTCGATGCCGCGGCGAAGGGAATCGCCGGCCGCGCCGATGTTCCGGAACTGCGCGTCTATGCCTCAGAGGAGGCCCATTCGTCTATCGAGAAGGCCTGCATGCACCTTGGCCTGGGCCAGTCCGGCCTGGTCAAGATCCCCACCAACGATCGATTCGAGATGCGCCTCGACGCGCTCGAGGCGGCCATCGCCGCGGACCGCAAGGCCGGCCGCCTGCCGATTGCCATCGTCGGAACGATCGGCACCACGTCTACCACATCGGTGGATCCGATCGCCGGACTCGTGGAGATCGCTCGGCGCGAGGGCATCTGGCTTCACGTTGATGCCGCTCACGCCGGGGCGGTGGCGATGATCCCCGAGTTGCGCGGGCCGTTCGCCGGCTGGCAAGACGCCGACTCGGTCGTGACCAATCCACACAAGTGGTGGTTCGTGCCGGTCGATGCCTCGCTGCTTCTGACGAGACGGATGGACGTGCTGCGGGACACGTTCAGCCTGATGCCCGAGTACCTGCGGACGTTGGACCGGGAAGGTCCCATCCGCGACTACAACGAGTACACGCCCACGCTGGGGCGTCGCTTCCGGGCCCTCAAGATATGGATGCACCTTCGGTACTTCGGTCTGGAGGGCCTGCGCCGCCGGATTCGCCATCACCTGGAAATGGCGGACCGGCTGAAGGGCTGGATCGACGACAGCCCCGACTTCGAGATCATGGCCCCGGCGCCGTTCTCGTTGATCTGTTTCCGGTACCGACCCGCGGCCCTGGGCTCGACTGCAACCGAGCCCGCGACTGCGGACCGGATCGACGAACTCAATCTCCGGCTAATGGACGCCGTGATCCGGACGGGCATCGCCTTCCTGTCGCATACGAGACTGAACGGACGCTTCGCGATTCGGCTCAACGTGTCCAACCTACGGATCGAGGATTCGGACCTGGAGCTCGTCTGGGACGTGATTCGGCGCGAGGCCGCGGCTCTGGACCCGGTCGCGGAGTAGGGCAGCGACGGCGCGATTGGGGGCGGCATCCCGCTGGGCGCTACGATTACGCGGTGAACTCTCAACTCAGCCAACGACTCAATTCCGTCGTCGCCGCCGTGGCCACTCCGTTTGTCATCGTGGCCGTGGCCGTGATGCTGTTTCTCAACCCCGTCTGGGTTGCCTTCGATCAAGATCGCAGCGACGCCGCGGGCTTCACCGGGTACACGCCCGCGCAGGTTCATGCCGCGACCGGCAGCATCCTTTCGGATCTCGTCTTTGGACCGCCCAACTTCGACTTCCAGATCAACGGCGCGCCGGTTCTTGAGCCGCGTGAGCGGAACCATATGATCGATGTGCGGTCCGTGCTGTTGACGCTTTGACTTGTGGCGCTCGTCGCGACGATCCTGCTGGCAATGGCCGGAGTGATCGGCCGAAGGCGACGCTGGTTCTGGCGAGCCGTCGGGACGGGCGCTTCCGTACTGGTTGTAGGCGTCATCGTCGTCGGGGCGGCGTTCGCGCTCTTCTTCGAGCAGGCGTTCGAGCTGTTCCACGAACTGTTCTTCCCGCCCGGGACGTATATGTTCGACCCCAGGACGGACCGATTGGTCCAACTGTTCCCGGACCAATTCTGGTCTGAGACGAGCGTTGCCATCGCCATGGCCGTTCTGATCCTGGCAGTGGTGGTTGCCGTTGGCGCCCGGAGGCTCGGGCGTGAGCCGATCGACGCCTCCGTCTCCGCGGCACCGGTTTCGGAGCCGCATCGATGAACTGGAGTTTGCCGCTGGGTCGGGTTTTCGGGACGGAAGTCAGGGCGCATTGGAGCTGGGTCCTGATCCTGGCCTTCGTGGCTGTGGTTCTGGGCACGGATCTGAGCGTCGAGGGGTCACTTCCGCTTGGCTGGAATCAAACCTGGGCTTGGAGCACGGCGCTCGTCGGGTCGGCCGGGATTTTCGCTTCTGTCGTCGTTCACGAGCTGGGTCACATCGTGGTCGCACGACGGAATGGGATGCCGCGCCCGGCGATCGTGATTCAGCTGGTCGGCAGTTCGTACTCGGTGGATGCACGGCCATCGGGGCCCGGCGCCGAGTTTCGTGTCGCCGCCTCGGGTTCGGCGCTGAGTTTCGTATTGGCGCTCCTGTTCGGTGGCGTGACGCTGGCTCTGTCGGCCGGTCCGGTCAACATCGACTCCGCGCCGCTCGCGCTCCAGGCTCTGCAGTTCGTGGCTTTTGTCCTAGCGCTGTTTAACGGCCTTCTGGGCGTGATCAATCTCGTGCCTGGTTACCCGCTCGACGGCGCGCAAATCGCTCACGCGATCTTGTGGCGCAGGACCGGCGACGAGGCCAAGGCCGCTGAGGGGACGGTTCAGGTCAGTCGTTACGTGGGTCTGGGACTCATCGGCATCGGCGTCGTTCTCGTGTTCGTCGCCGACCCAAGCCTGGGGCTGTGCGTGAGCCTGGCCGGATGGATGATCGCCGGTTCGAGCAAGGCGCTCGATCGGCGGTCGCAGCTGCGCGACCTGGTCGCCGGGCTGGTCGCAGGTGACGCGATCGATACGGACGTCGCCGTCGTCCCGCCGCAACTGACCCTCGACGTCTTCGCGGCCGAGTATTTGGGGGAGCGCAGCGGCACAGCGGCGCTTGTCGAGCGCGGCGGGGAAGTCCTTGGCATTGTCGGATCGAACCAGATCCGGCGTGTGTCGCGCCGAGCCTGGGGCAACACGCACACGCAGCAGGCCATGGTTCCGATCGGATCCGTGCCCGTTGTGGCTCGCGATTCGGACCTGTGGTCAGCGTTGGAGATTCTCGAGCGCGCCGGCCTGGACGCGCTCGTGGTGACGGGCGATCCGACCGCCGCCGCCGCCGAGCCGACCGCCGCCGCCGAGTCAGAGACTCACCGCCCCGTCCTGATCACGCGCCGGGCTGCCGCCGTGAAGGTCCGTGAGCGCGCCCAGGCTCGACAGCGGGAGCTACTGTCCGCGGCGCAAACCAAGAAGGGCCGCTTCCGTGGCCGTTGAAAGTTGTCTCGGAGTCCGACAATGCCCGCGAACCTGAAACCGGGAAGCGGCTCGTTTGACGAGAAGTCACGAGGGGCGCGGCGGCGCTCCGCCCACTTCGAAAGGGTGGCTCGGCCTCGCATGAGCGACATCACGAACCGGCCGGCTTTACCGCACCGCGCGATTGCAGAGGCCGAGGTCTCCGTCTCGCAGCAAACCCTGAGTTCCATCATCGACGGCACGAACCTGAAGGGCGACGTTCTGAGCGTGGCCGAGCTGGCGGGGGTGATGGCCGGCAAGAAGGCGGGCGAACTGGTCCCGTTGGTCC
>PMIE01000018.1 GCA_003156975.1 Chloroflexota bacterium
TCAACCTGGGCAAGGTCGGGTTCCTTTCGAAGGTCGAGACGGTCGGGCTCGAGGCTGTCCTGGCCCAGCTCGTCGAGGGCGACTTCCGGATCGAGGATCGGATGGCTCTCGAGGCCACGATCCATCCGGGCGGTCGCGACGAGGCGTCCGAGACCTTCTTCGCGCTCAATGAGATCGCGGTGGCGCGCGGCTCACTGGTCAGAGTCTGCCGGCTCGAGGTGGCGATCGGGCCTTCGCACCTGGCCACGTTCACCGCCGACGGCCTGGTCATCTCCAGCCCAACCGGCTCAACAGGCTACTCGTCCTCGGCAGGCGGCCCGATGGTTGATCCTACGAGCCGCAACCTGGTCGTGACCCCGATCGCCGGGTACCTGTCGGCCATCAAGTCCGTCGTCGTGAGTCCTCGGCATACCGTTCGCTGTCGCGTCGTCGACGCCTATGACGTGCTGATGAGCGTCGACGGCCGGGAGGACCGACGGCTCGCGATCGGCGACGTCGTATCCGTGTGCGAGATGGGCCGGCCGATCCGCCTGATCGAGCCAAACGGTGCCATTCCGTTCTGGGATCTGCTGCGCCAGAAGTCCGAACTCCTNNGCGGGAGCTGGCGGCGCCCATGGCGGCCGGTCGTCTGGCCGAATTGAGCGTGAAGGATCTGGCGCTGATCGAGAAGCTTCGCATCTCGTTCGAGCCCGGGCTCAACGTTCTCACGGGCGAGACGGGAGCCGGCAAGAGCCTCCTGATCGATGCCCTCGGTCTGGCCGTTGGAGCGCGCGCGGACACTACCCTGGTTCGCCATGGCTCGGAGACGGCGCGCGTCGAGGCGCTCTTCGACCGAGTCCCCGAGCCGCTGATCTGCGTGCGGGAGGTTTCCGCCGCGGGGCGATCGACGGCCCGCATCGACGACGAAACGGTGACCGCGGCGAGGCTTGGGGAGATAGCCGGCCGGCTGGTCGAGATACACGGACAGCACGACCAGCAGCGCCTACTCGACGAGCGCTGGCAGCGTGAGTTGCTCGATGCGTTCGGGCGGTTGGATCGCGAGCGGGCGGCCATGTCGGCGGCCGTGGACGCGTGGCGGACAAACCAGGCGGCACTGGCCGAGTTGTCGCTCGATCCACGCGAGCTGGCCCGGCGCCTGGAGCTTCAGGAACACCAGTCTGCCGAAATAGCCGATGCCGGGCTCCGCATGGGAGAAGCGGCTGAGTTGCGGGCCCGGCTTGCGGCCGCCCAGAACTCCGAGGCTATCGCCCGTGGCAGCGTGGAGATCTATGAGGCCGTGGCCGGGGAGGGGAGTGGTGCCCGCGAGGTGACGTCGGCGGCGGCGCAACGGGCCAGGGACATGTCCCGCCTCGACGAACGATACGCGCCCGTCGCCGAGCGGCTGTTCGGGCTGGCAGCCGAACTGGAAGATGCCGCCGCGGAAGCGCGTGACCTTGCGGATAGCGTCGAGCACGACCTGGGCGCCATTGCGGCGATGGAAGAGCGCCTTTCGGCGATCTTCTCGCTGGAACGCAAGTATGGTGAGGACGAGGCCGCGGTTATCGCCTACGGCGAGCGAGCGGCGGCGGAGGCGGACCGGTTGCGGGCCCTCGATGCTTCACGTGAGAATCGCCAGGCCGAGGTCGCGAGACTGCTCGTGGCGGTGGGCGCGGCCGGCGCCGCACTCTCGGAGGGTCGGGCCACGGCGGCGGGTCGGCTTGGTCCGGCCGTGGAGGCTGCGCTTGCCGGGCTCGGGTTCAGGCAGACGAGCTTCGAGGTGGCGGTCTCGCGTAGGCAGGCGGGTCCGGCCGAGCCGGCCGTGGAACTGCACGGTGGGCGAGTCGCGTTCGACGGCAGTGGCCTGGACGCCGTGGCATTCCTCATCGCGCCCAATCCAGGCGAGCCGGCACGTCCGCTGGCACGGATCGCGTCCGGCGGCGAGCTGTCGCGNNTCAGGTCCTGTGCGTGACGCATCTGGGCCAGATTGCGGCTTACGCCGATGCCCAGTTCAAGATCGAAAAGCAGGTCCGTGACGGCCGAACGGTAACCGTCGTGCGGCGCGTCGAGGGCGACGAGCGGGTAGTCGAATTGGCCCAGATGCTTGCCGGCGCGGAGGGCGGCGCGGCGGCGCGGGCCAGTGCCGAGGAGCTGCTGGAGCGCGCGGGTTCCTGGCGGACGTCGGAGAGTCGCTGACATGGCCGGCGGCGCGACGACAAAGTCCCCAGCCGCGCCCGTGCCGCCGCCTCCGGAGACACGTTCCTCAGTTCCGGATCGGCTCGAGACGGCGATCGCGGACTTCCTCACCTATTTGCGCGTGGAGCGAGGGCTGTCGGCGGCCACGATCAGCGCCTACAGGGCAGACCTGCTGGACTTCGCCGCGAGCCGCGGCGCCTCGGCCCAGTGGGACAGCCCGACCGATACGCCGGTGACATACCTGCGGATGCTGGCCGCCCCGGCCAAAGGCGCTCGTGTCGCGTTCCGGCAGACGACCGTTCGGCGCCGTGCGGCGTCCCTGCGTGGCTTCTATCGCTTCTGTTATTCGGAAGGCATCATCGAGACGGATCTCGCGACCCGATTCGACCTCCCGAAGCAACCGCGACTGCTGCCGGAAGTGCTCACGGTCGAGGAAGTGGACGGATTGCTGAGGACGCGCGGCGAGGACTCGGCGCTCGGTATCCGCGATCGTGCCTTGCTCGAGCTCCTGTACGCCTCGGGGCTGCGCAT
>PMIE01000008.1 GCA_003156975.1 Chloroflexota bacterium
CTTGTGCTCAAGGGGATGGACGAAGAAGCCGATCGAATATGCGGTTTCGTTCGTATCGTGATCGCCGGCGTTGACAATCGTCTGCAGGCATTCGGTCAGGCCGGAGTCGTGGGATTTCCTCAGGTTGGGGCGGGACTGTTTGGAGTGGGGCCAGCGGCAGAGGCGACGGCTGGGGCGCCGGGCGATGGCGTCGGAGCCAAGGCGTCGAAAGCGGCGAAGGGCGGCGCGGCGCCGGTTGCAAAGGTCGAGTTGGCGACGTGGGAGGCAGCGGTTGCGCCCGTGCCCGCGGCTACTCCGGACGCGGAACCCAAGGCGGAGCCCAAGATCGCCCACACGGTCGTCAAGATCGGCGCCGGGCCGGCGGCCTCGCCGCCTGCCGAGCCTGTCGCAGAGGCGCCGCAGCTGCCTTCACCGACGCCCATAGCTGCTCGCGCCGCCGCTCGCCAGGGTTCGCAGGCGACTCAGCCGGCGGCGCGCGTCAAGCCCGCGGCGGATGCACCTGCGCCCGAACCTGACCGTTCCGAATGGGTGAGTCCGCACCCGATCCAGGAGCCCGTGCCGGTGGCCAAACCTCGGAACTGGATGCCTTGAACGCAGCGTGAATGTCGAAGCCCCGCCAATTCGGCGGGGCTTCGCTGTATTCGGGCGATGCGGCCGAGCCGTAGTCGGGTTTACTTGCGCGCGAGAGCGGCCAGTCCGCCCAGGATCGCCGCAACTCCGCCGGCGATCCCGACGTAGATGCCGTAGCCGATGGCGAGGTCGCCGGTGCGGGTCGGGATGATCTTGCCGACGTGGTTGTAGGCCGAAACCTCAACCACTATGACTGCTACGCCTGCGGCCACGGCCAGGATTTCCAGCAGCGGTCGGGCCTGGGGCGCGAGCTTCAGAAGCAGCGCGAGGCCTGCCAGGGCGGCCACGATGCCAGCCGCAAGCAGGTAGTAGCCGTTGTCCGGGATGCTGAAATCGATGTTCATGTCGAGCGGTGTCCGGAAGGGTGATCCGCCGAGCGTGATCCACGGCAAGCCGATCGAGCCTGCGGCGGCGGCTCCGCCGGCGAGTGCCAGCAGGGCGCCGATGGGCGAGCCGCTCTTGACGGCGGTCGGAGCGGCATAAGGCTGGGGCGCTGTGCCGTACTGCTGAGGTTGGCCCCATTGGGCGGCCGGCGGCTGCTGCGGGGCCGGGTATGGCTGCGCGGCGCCATATTGCTGCNNACTGCGGGGCCGGGGGCGGGGGGGGGTACTGCGGCGGCTGTTGAGGCGCGTCGGGCTGTTGAGGAAACGGTAGCGGCGCTGGAGTCTGGGCCCACGGCGCTGCGGCTGCCGGCGGGGGTGGCTCAACCGGGGCGATCGGTGCCGGGGGAGTCCATACGGGCGCGGCGGTCACCGGCGGGGGCGGCGGGACGTGAGTCCATTCGGGTGTGGGCGCGGGCGTGAGCACGGGCTGCTGGGCCCAAGCGGGCGCATCGGGCGCCGGCGCGGGTAGAGCCTCCGGAACCGGGTCCTCCGTCGGTTCGGGCGCGACAGACGGGGCCGCCTGGTCCGGCGCGGCGTCCAATGTCGGCGATGGGGCCGGCGACTCCGGCACGCGAGTCCCGCAAACGTGGCAGAACTTGGCTGCACCCTCGATCGGGGTACCGCAATTCGTGCAGATCATGATGCCCTCGCTTCGCAGATTGGCCGGTTGAGGCGGAGCTGTGTGGCCGTCTGATAGACGATTCGAGAGGTCGAGGCCTTGTGCACGACCGTTCCTCATTCTGAGGGGTCAGACCGGGCAGTTCGCGACTGGACTACCATTCGAACGGCATCTCAGGCCCTGCACTGGCGGGAGCGAGGCGTTGGATGGACTCAGGCGGTAGTCGCGCAAGGCGTCGCTCGGGGCGACGGGCCCGAGCGGTCGGGCGTCGTCTGTCGCGCCTTCTGACTGCGTCGTCGCCCCTCATCGAGATCGCCAAACGCAAGCATCGTGAAGAGGCCCTCACCGCGGCCTCGGAACTGTGGGGCCAGGCGCAGGCAATCGGCGAGTCGATTCCGTTCGGCATTTGGGTAGCCGATCCACGGGGCGAGATGCAGTACCTGAGTGAGTCGTTCCTGGAGGCAGTCGGTCAGACGATCGAACAGGCCAGAGGTTTGGGCTGGATGAGCGCCCTGGCGCCGGAAGTCGCGGAACGCACGCGACGGGATTGGGGCCTATCGATCGATGCCGAGGCGTCCTGGAATCACGAGCTGGTCCTGATCGGCGCGGACGGGCGGAGGCTTACGGTCCTGTCCAGGGGCTTCCCGGTCCGCGACGAAACCGCGCGGGTCACGAGCTGGGCCGGTCACAACCTCGACATCACGGACCGCAAGGAAGCCGAAGCCTTCCGAGAGGCGTTCGCCGGAATCCTGTCCCACGAGCTCAGGACGCCGATCACTTCGATATTTGCCGCCAGTACCTTGCTCCAACGGCACGGCAACGACGCCGTGATGCGGGCCGAGTTGGTCGGGGATGTGGCCCACGAGGCCGAGCGGCTGATCCGCTTGGTTGAGGATCTGGTGGTTCTGGCGCGCTCGGAGCGAGGCACAATCCAGATTCGGACGGAACCGGTCCTCTTGCAGCGGGTCTTGCCGCGGGTGTGCGAGCAGGAGCAGCGTCGCTGGCCGGGCATTCGGTTCGACGTGACCATCTCCCCGTCCCTCCCCGTGGCGCGGGCGGACGAGGACTTCATCGAGCAGATTGTGCGCAACTTGCTGGGCAACGCTGCGAAGTACGGTCCACCGGACGGGCCGATCGAGTTGGTCGCGGACGCGCCTGACGGTTGGCCACGGGTCAGAGTGTTAGACCGCGGGCCGGGCGTGGATCCGGCCGAAGCAGAGCGGCTGTTCGAGGTCTTCTACCGCTCGGAACGGACGTCGCGTGTGGCCGGGGCGGGAATCGGGCTGTTCGTGGCCCATCGGCTGGTGGAGTCGATCGGGGGCACGATCTGGGCGCGGCCACGAACGGACGGCCCGGGCGCCGAGTTCGG
>PMIE01000145.1 GCA_003156975.1 Chloroflexota bacterium
GCTCCCCGCCGACCCGGGCCTGACGATCGTCAGCTACTCAGCGGAGCCAGGTTCGTCGTCGGAACAGGCACTGCTCGAACTCGGTCGCTGGGCCGCGACACGCGCCAAGCTATCAGCGGTCGATACCCAGATCGGGGGCTGAGCGCCGCAAGCCAGGCCGTGCGATGTGGTCGCGCGCTGCCCGGGACGGTGACTGCAGGATAGGACCTGTTCTAGTGCGGGCCGACCTCAAAGCCTGTTGTCGGGTCGGTGGATCGGCATTGTGTCCCACGCGGATAGCGCCTACCGTTGATTCGTCCTAGGTCACGAATAGGTTGGCGCACTTATCGCTGCAGGTGGTCTGATCCTNNCCCGTCTCCCGCTCCAAATCCCTTGTCACGCTCAGCGCGACACTCAGCCCTACCGAGCCGACGCGGGTCGTCCTCACTCGTCACCTCTCGCTGCACTGGACAGCCGCGGCCGGTTAGCCTTGACGCTACCCAACCGGCAGTGCATTGACCACGAGCGAGAGTGCGTTGGAAGCGATCGGCTCCATCAAGGACGGCAGGATCGTCCTGGCCCGCGCCCTCAAGACGAGCAGGGGACGGCTCGAGCACCAGAGGATTCTTCTGGAGGGCGAGGAGATCCTGCAGTGGGCATTCGAGAACGGGATCCACGTCGAGTACATCCTAGCGAGCGACAGGATCGCCGCCGACGTGGCGGATAGGTTCAGGTCGCGAGGCCCAGGAGTCTTCGCGGTGTCGGACGGCATCCTGAGGAAGGTGACCGACACGAGCTACGTCGTTCCGGTGCTCGGTGTGGCGCGGACCCCCGCTTTCGAGTCGGACAGGGATCCTCAGTTCATCGTCGTCCTGGATTCCGTGAAGGATTACGGCAACCTCGGCACGATCCTCCGAACGGGGCAGGCGTTCGGCATCAGGTCGGTCATCGCCACGTCGAGCGACTTCGACATCTACCATCGGAAGACAATCGAGGCCTCCAGGGGGAGTGCCTTCGCGACGCGCGTAGATCGCTTCGGCAGCCCAACGGAGGCGATCGCGTATCTCAAAGGGCACGGGTACCAGATCGTGGCCACCAGCCCCAGAGGGTCAGAGCTGCAATCGCTCGTCGAGTTGCGGCGAAAGCCTGTGGCGCTGGTCGTTGGCAATGAGGCGAACGGGATAGCCCCCGAGTTCGAAGCGGCGGCCGACTTCCTGATCCAGATCCCGATGTCCAACTCCATCGAAAGCCTGAACGTTGGCGTGGCAGCGGGAATCAGCATCTACGAACTCAGACTGAAGCAGGTACTGGTGATGATGGAAGACCGAATCAAGGCGACCCTCGGCCGAGAGCTCAACCTGACCGGACGGCTCGTTCAGGACGCCCTCGATGCCGAGCTCAGGAAGGTCTCGCAGCTGTCGAGTCGACAGGTCGTCTTCATGATGGTGCTGAGGTGCGACCGTCAGATGCGGGTGGAGGACATGTGTACCCAGTTCGGAGTCCTCGAGAAGGAGGTCGGCCCCTTCCTGGGGCCGCTCCAGGAGTCCGGCTTGGTGCTCGAGGACGGGACGCTGCGTCTGACGAGTAAGGGTGAAGAGATTCTCGCCAAGCTGTGGCTCACGGTGGAACGGGCCGAGCAGGCACTTCTTGTGGACTTCACCACCGACGAGGTAGCCATCCTGATGAATCAATTGCGACGGATTCAACAGCAGTGCGCTGCCCTCATGAGTGGCCGCGAATAGCGACATACCGGCTGCAGGACGAGATCATTTTCGGCTCGACTGCCCAGGTTCGGCCGCCTGCGAGGACAAACGACGACACGATAACTGGACACGAAATGCACGCCCTCCCACGAGGCGTGCTACTGCGCATAGCCGCTCCGGCCTTCCAAGCTGAATGTCGCGGGTTCGAGACCCGTCTCCCGCTCCAGTCCGTTGCGCGCCACGGTGACTGGTACAATGCTCCCAACGTTCGGACTATTCGTACCGTGGGATCGTTTCTTTGACCCTGAGCGCAAGTCAGCGGCGCACGCTTCGAGCTTTCGTGCGCGCCGTCGCCCTCGTGGAACCACTCCAGCGCGAGCTCGCGGCAAGTCACGGAATCTCGCTCGGCGACCTGTATGCGGTCCGAGCGCTGGCGCGGCTGGGCGACGTGCCCGTGAGCCGCTACGGCGCCGAGCTCGGTCTGGCCCGTTCGACCATCACCAACCTCGTCGATCGCCTCGAGCGTGCGGGGCTTGTGGTTCGAGTCGCGAGCCCGAGTGATAGGCGCGTGACGCTCGTCCGGCTGACGAAATCCGGGCGGGAAACGATGGAAGCACGGACCCGTTTCACCGAGAGCGATGTCGCGCGCGGGATCCTTGCGCTGGACGCCACCGACCAGGCGACGCTCGCGGAACTACTCGAACGGATCGTCGCGACCCAGCCTGAGCATGACGATGCCGGGGCATCCGACGCACAGGACGAGTCCGAGCTGGCCGCAGCGGCCGCCCTCGACGGGGAAGCCCCCCGATGACCGCGCCCATTCGGCAGCGCCGGCTTGCCCACATCGACTACAAGTGGATCGCGCTTTCGAATACCACGCTCGGCATCCTGATGGCCGGACTCAACGGAAGCGTCCTGCTCATCTCGCTGCCGGCGATCTTCCGCGGCATCGGGGTAGATCCTCTGGCGCCGGGCGAATCCGACTACATGCTCTGGATGCTCGTCGGCTACACGCTCGTGACCGCGACCCTGCTCGTGACGGCCGGTCGTGTCTCGGACATGTATGGCCGCGTGCGCTTGTACAACGCCGGTTTTGCCATCTTCACCCTGGGCTCGATCATGTGTTTCTTCGTGCAGGGGCAGGGCAACGGGGCGGCGCTGCAGATCATCCTCTTCCGCGTCATCCAGGCCGTGGGCGGCGCGTTTCTGATGGCGAACTCGGCGGCGATCCTCACCGATGCCTTTCCGCCTGAGCAACGTGGCTTCGCTATGGGCGTGAACCAGATCGGCGTTCTGGCCGGAATGTTCGCGGGGCTGCTCATCGGCGGAGTCCTGGCCGCGATCGACTGGCGCGCCGTCTTCCTCGTCAGCGTGCCGTTCGGGATCTTCGGAACCGTGTGGGCGTATCTCATGCTTCACGAGACGGCCGTCATCCGCAAGCACCAGCGCCTCGACATCCCGGGGAACGTCCTCTTCGCCGCGGGGCTCGTTCTGGTTCTGGTCGGCTTCACATATGCGATCCAGCCCTATGGCACGTCGAGCATGGGATGGGGGAATCCGTCGGTGATCGGGGAGCTCGGTGGCGGCGCCCTTCTGCTCGCCCTGTTCGTTGTCGTAGAAGGCCGCGTCCCGGACCCGATGTTCAGGCTGGAACTGTTCCGGATCCGGATGTTCGCCGCGGGTAACATCGCCGGGTTTCTGTCGTCTCTGGCGCGGGGCGGACTCCAGTTCATTCTCATCGTTTGGCTGCAGGGCATCTGGCTCCCGCTTCACGGAGTGGCGTTCCAGGACGCACCTTTGTGGGCGGCCATCTGCATGCTGCCGATGACGGTTGGGTTCTTGATCGCCGGGCCGCTGTGCGGCCATCTCTCCGACCGATATGGGGCGCGCTACTTCTCGACCGGCGGCATGCTCCTGTCTGCAGCGGCATTCGCCGTCTTCCTGCTGGTGCCGGCCGATTTCGACTATGTTCCGTTCGGGTTGCTGCTCCTGGCGCTCGGCATCGGCCAGGGAAGCTTCGCGGCCCCGAATACCGCCTCGATCATGAACGCGGTGCCGCCCGAGCATCGGGGCGCGGCGTCCGGCATGCGGGCGACTTTCCAGAACGTCGCCCAGAGTCTGAGCATGACGCTGATCTTCACGCTCGTGATCGCGGGCCTCTCCACCCGCCTTCCGGGCGCGATGTACGGCCATCTAACGTCGGCTGGAGTGCCGGATCAACTTGCCACGAAGCTGGCGGGTCTCCCGCCGAGCGGCGCGCTGTTCGCGGCGTTCCTCGGCTACAACCCGATTGCCACACTGATCCCGGCCAATGTCCTTGCGACACTGCCGAGCGCGACCCAGACAACGATCCTGGGCAACTCGTTCTTCCCGCAGCTCCTGGCCGCGCCATTCCTCGACGGGCTGCGTATCGCATTCGCCGTCTGCGTCGCGCTCTCGATTGCGGCGGCTGCCGCTTCGTGGATGCGGGGCCGGCGCTACGTCCACGACCTCGAGGTGGCGCCTGCGGTGGAGTAGGGAGTCGCTCGAGACGAGACGATGTGGGCTGCCACAACGCAAACAGACGCAGTCCTTCCGGGCTGAAGGCCGCGGGTTAGAGACCCGTCTCCCGCTCCAAGTTCCTCCGCGTCCAACGACCACGGTGGCGGCAACCTGTCATTCGCCCTGCGCGCGTTTCCAGGCTGCGTCCATGGCTCCCAGGACGGGTATCGTGGGAAAGGCGAGTCTCAGGCCGCCGACCACGATTCGGCCGGGCCGGCCGTCCACGGCCAAGTACTCGACTGCCACGCCGCCGCCGCGGGTGAGCGTCGGGGCCTGCAAGCCGACCGACCTGACGCTCGTCCAGTCGACCGTCAGATTGGGTACGAAGGCGCGTTTGAGCACGAACCCGCGCCTGTCGACGGTGAGAGTGAGCCTGGAGTTCCACCAGCCGTAGGACCACAGAAGCAGGCCGACCAGCCCCGATCCAACCATGAGAGAAACTGAAGGCGGCTGTGACGGGGGCGGCCAGGTCGTGTAGGTGCCGTTGAGGATGTCTGAAGGGCTCGGGTTTGTTGCGTGCGGCTGGGACGCCCACGCCGTCACGGCGAAGGCGATGAGCCCGACTATGAACGGGCCCAGAGAGAGGAACCGGCTCGGCCGGAAGACGCCGAGTTGGCCGCTGAACACCGCCTTTGCCGCGGACGTTGCCGCTTCCGTACCGAGCGCCGACTCCAGAGCCAGGGCTTCGGTGAGTGGCATCTCCACGCTTGCCGGCCGGCCGCCCGCAGCCTCAAGCCGGGAAAGCATTGCCGACCGTACCTCTTCCCAGCTCGCGGCGAAGGTAGTACTCGGGCCCAGCTTGATCTGCGATGAACCTTCCAGCGGCTGCTTCAAGGTCACGGCGAGGTACTTGAGTGGCCCTCTTCGCGCACCGCGACGCCAGTGGATCGCAATGTCGTCGACCTGATCCCAGCGCACCTCGATGGTCCCCTTCGGGCCCGAGTACCGAAAGCCACGCTCGCCCACGACCAGTTGGAGCCGCATCTCCAGAATCGCCGCAATACAGAAGAAGAGCAGCCAGAATGCGGGGAACAAGAAGGGCGCGATTCCGTAGTCCGCCCCAACGCGAATGGTCGTCGCAGGCCCGCTCTGGTGCGGACTCGCCACGGTCAGGGCCACGGCCAGGAATATGGCGGGCATGACCAGCGCGGTGCCCAGCGTGGCGTACACCTGCAGCTTGCCCGCCCGAAAGACCGTGCTCTTGCCCAGAGACGGATCTGCGATCGTCATCCCCTACCTCCCGGCGGAGCCGTGTGCCCGGCAGGCAGAGCATAGCGGGCGCCCGCCAGCCTGGGGGCGTTCGCCGAGCCACAATCGACACCGAAGGATGCGGGCCGCCACGCGATCATCTTCAACGGCTCACCGCTCTTCAACGGCGCGGCTGTATGACCCCAGTAATCCCGACTCGGTGAGCCTGGCCTCGCCGTTGACTACTTCCTGCGGTCCCACCGACAACTTCGGTGGCACCCGATTCTGGATTGAGACGGTCGCGGAGATCGTCGCCCTGACGCTCGTGATCGCCGCCGGTTTCGTGAAGTGGCGCAAGTGGCGAGCATTCTCCCGAACGCTCACCACGGTGGCCGCGTCCACCTCGGTATGAGCTCTCCAGCCGGCCGCGGTCTGCCAGTCTGAATGCCCCGTGCTATTGACCCGTCTCCCGCTCGAGATCCCCTGGAGCTTCCCGATTTGGCTGAAGGCGCGCCGATCCGAACGGGCGCCTACCGAGCGTCGCGGATTCGGCACCCGTTGCCTGCTCCGACCCCTAGACTCTGCCGAAGGGACGCGGACCGGCCGTCGGCGCATCGTTCGCCTCGTCAGTTCGGCCGCCATAAGAGGAGACTCGTCGGAGATGCTGGGAATCGTTCTTGTCCTGTTGGCCGTCGTTGCGCCCTTCGTTCTCGTGGTCGTCATTTTCGTCGCACTCGCCGGCGCTTCTCTGCCGATCAGGAACGGCGTGCCCGGTGAAGCGATCATCAAGGCCTGCGCGGACACGGGCATGAAGAACTCAAAGAGCAGCCTCGGCCCCGGCGGGCGGCTCTACAAGCTGAGTCTGCTGGTTACGCCGGTTGGAGGCGTTGGTGCGCCGTACATGGTCGAGATCAAATCCACCATTGATGGCCTTGGTCTCGGCGATTGCATGCCCGTGATCATCTCCCCGACCAATCCGATGCGGGTGAAGGTCGATCACAATCGGATTCCCAAGCCCGACCATAGCGCGTGGCAATCGGTCGACGACGACAACCCGCCACCGAACGCCTAGGTCGCTGCTCGCTGCGGCTCGGTCACTCCGCTTTGGAGCGCGGGCCGTCGAACATCTGGATCAGCGTTAGCGCCATATCGGCGTTGGCGCGGTAGGCGCTGCACAGGGCCGCCATCTCGTACTTCGCGGTGAAATCGGAAGCGGCCGGGGTGTCCGGGCCGGCGACGTCCGGATTGCCGGCGACGTCCGCGATCGACGGGCTGGGCTGGCCGTTCTCCAGCTCCCGCATCCGCGACACGAGTGATCCGATCGGGCTGATGCCGTCCATGCCTGAGCATTCGGGCGGCTCGCCGCATTCCTTAGGGTTCTCCCCTAGAAGTGTTGTGCCGCCGCACATCCCGGCGAGCCCACCTCACGCCGCGAGGCCGGCGGCCAGGGTGAGGGCGCTCCGCGCTCTGTTCAGGATATAGAGGTGATACCCCGGGGCGCCGTGCTCCAGCAGGTCGCGGATCTGGGTGAGCG
The DNA here is from genome assembly GCA_003156975.1 of Chloroflexota bacterium. Classification (GTDB taxonomy): domain Bacteria; phylum Chloroflexota; class Limnocylindria; order Limnocylindrales; family CSP1-4; genus Fen-1039. The sequence continues at coordinate 6,946 of PMIE01000145.1, forward strand.
CCCAATCGATCCCGAGATGTTCGACGATCTCGGGCTGGTCTCCGGCGGCCTCGATGCGCCTGATCAGTCGGTCAGGAAGCGAGGCGCCGCAAATGCCGGTGATGCGCGTGACTTGTTTGAGCGAGAGCACCGGCATGATGCCCGGGACGATTGGCACGATGATCCCCGCTGCGCGGCATCGATCCACGAACCGGTAGTAGGCCTCGTTGTCGAAGAACAGCTGGGTGGTGATGAACGAGGCGCCGGCGTCGACTTTGCGCCTCAGGTTCACGAGGTCGGCTTCGAAAGATGGAGCTTCGGGGTGCTTCTCCGGGTAACCGCCGACACCAAGGCAGATATCCGGGTGCAGATCCTTCAGCAGGGCGACCATGTCGGAGCCGAATCGCAGGTCGTCCTTGAATGCAGTCGCCGCGGGCAAGCCGTTGGGCACGTCGCCGCGCAGGGCCATGATGTTGCGGATCCCTCGCGCGTAGTGCGCCTGGGCGACGGCCGTAACTTCCGCCCTGGTGTGGTTGACCGCAGTGAGATGCGGCATGACGGTGAAGCCGAATTCGCTCCGCAGCAGCGCGGAGACCTGGGCGGAGCGTTCCTGCGTGCTGCCCCCCGCGCCGTAGGTTATCGACACGAAATCCGGCCCGATCCATTGCAGCGCCGCGGCTGTCTGGCGCAACGCCTCAACGCCCGCCTCGTCCTTGGGCGGAAAGAACTCGATTGAGCGCAGCGCACGCCCCTGCCCGAACAGTTCGGAGATGGGCAGGTCGGACTGGCCTGGGGTTTCGGTGGACACGGAGGCGATGATACGTCCCCTCACGATGGTCGATTGGTACCGGCGCGTCGCACTGAAGCGACGCGGCGGGAGTCGTTTGCGGGCCGCTCGAGCCCGGCCTACGAGTGCTCGGGCCGAAATCGCGCGAGCGCCTCATCGCCCCGAGTCGGCCGCAATCTGAACACCGCACCCTGCTTCAGCTCGATATCCTCAAGCTCGGTCGTGGTGCGGACCTCATAACTGGCCAACTCGGCCAGCTGGTCGGTGGGCAGGTAGCGGCGGCCGGGGTCGCCGACGAGCACGTCTATTCCACGGTCGCGGGCCCGGAGGAGCCACGGTAGGACGCGTCGCGCCAGACCGGCGTCGAAGAAGCAGTCGCCTGCCAGGATGACGTCTACCTCGGGTGGCTCCTCATCGAGTGGATCGCGACCCACGACGGAAACCCTGCGCCCATTGGCGCGTGCGTTGAGCCCCACGGCCGCCACGGCGAAGGCATCGATGTCGGCTGCGGTGGCCTCTGCCGCACCGGCATTCATTGCCACGATGGCGCACAGCCCGGATCCGGATGCCAGGTCGAACACGCGTCGGCCGGCCACGGCTTCAGGGTGCTCACCCAGGTAGTGGCCGATCGCGAGGCCGCCCGCCCACGCGAATGCCCAGTAGGGGAGTGCCGCCTCCGCATCGCCGGTCTCAACCTGGACGGCGCGCCATAGCGGCAGAACCTCGTCGGCGAGGTGGAGGCGGATACCCGAGAGCCCCGGCACGGAACGGAGTTGCGTATGGTGCAGCACGAAGGCGCGGATCGAGGTGGCCATCCAACAACTCTACCCGCGCCCGTCGGGCTGCGACGATGATCACTCGCTCCGGTAGTAGCGTCTCCAGATGAGGCGATGAACCGGAACCCAGCGGGGGATGTCGCGCAGTATCGGAACGAAGGGAACGATCGCCAGGAGTGTCGTCAGCCCGACCATCAGCAGCACGACCAGGAGATCCGCATTGGCGGCCGTGTTGAACGGCGGGATTTGATACCAGGATGAGAAGAGCCAGAGCCAGGTCTGGCCAGGGTAGTTGCCGGTCTCGTTCATCATTCCCCACTGGTCGCCCGTGAGGTGCTGATCTGCGGCAAGGCCGGGAAGGTATTCGCCGTCGCCCATGAAGAGCAGAGGCTTCGTGAAGTCGGTCTGATAGAGGTTTCCGCTGCTGAGCAGCAGGCCGTCGAGCGCGCCCGTTCGGGCGAGCCCGAGCAATCCGGTCATGAGGTCCGGCACCGGTCCGTAGTCGCCGTCGACCACGCTTACCGCGTCATTGGCGACGGTGGCATCCGCAAGAGCGGTCGAGTAGTTGGTGTCCCAGGATTGCTGCTGGTCTGAGGTGGCGGCCTGGTACTTTGCCAGCGCCGCAGTCAGAGTCGGATTGCCGACGGCCGCGACACCGAGCGGCCTAAGGACGAAGTCCTGGGCAGTGTCGATTGGCGTGCCAACGCCCGCCCATGACTGCGGGGCGATCGGCCCGACGGCCTGAGCCGCGTCCGCGGTGTTGTTGTATGGAGGTCCGTATCCAGCCGTGCCACTCGTACCGTCCAGCTCGGAGACTGCGGTGGTGACAAAGTCGACCGGAGCCGTCTTCGCCCAGGTCTGGATTGTCACCGCCGGGTCGTCGGGCGACGAGAAGACTCCCGCCAGGGCGACGACGACCAGTGAGACCGCAAGGAACGCGAGCACGAACTCCTTGATGAGGTCGTACCGGATCATCTTGATTCCGGAGTAGTAGACGTCCTGAGGGTCTTCTGTGGTCACGACGCGGCCTCCTGATGGGACGGCTCCGCCGTCTTCTTCTTGCCGATCGGCCGAACGACGCCCTTCATGCGTACGAGCAGGACGTGGACGCCGATCAAGCTCGCCACCAGCATCGGTAGGAGCGCGATGTGGAGGCCGTACATCTGGCCGAAGTTGAGGACGTTGAAGAACGATCCGACCCCGGCCGCGTTCGTCGCATCCTTCGCGTTGACGGCGATCCACTGTCCGTCGAAGTTCTGCTGCGAGATGAAGCCGGTGAACGCGGTCCCGATGCTGAAGGCGAATATCACGACGCCGATCATCCAGGTCTTGGCCCGTCCGTCGCGCCAGCTCGCCATGAAATACTGACCCCAGAGATGCAGAACCATGAAGACGAAGAAGACCTGGACCGACCACAGGTGCAGGCTGTTCACAAAGCGGCCGACGCCCGACTGGTGCCACCACTGTGGCCCGAAGAAAGCCAGGATGCAGCCGCTGAGGACCACCCATATGAGGCCGGCGATGGCCGCGACGCCGAAGATATAGACCCAAGAACCCACGAAGACGGGCTGGCGATCCGGCAGGAGGTGCTTCAGCGGCAGGCCTCGCTGCAAGCGGTTCCTGACCGCAACCGTCCAACTCGAGGGTTCCGTGCGAGGGGCGGACTTGCCATCAAGCATCCTGGTTCTCCTCGGGCTCGACCGCGTCGGCATGTTTGGGGAACGGCGCAATCAGGGCGACGATGAAGACCGCGATCATCCCGGTGATCATCAGCAGGTTCGGGACGGAGATGAGAATGAAGTTCCAGCTCAGGTACGTTGCTGGGGCATCCAACGCTAACTACCTCGATCAGCTTTCCCGGTGAGCGGCAGTGTGTGCCGCGTCCACGGCCGCAGCGTCGGCTCTATTGCCTTGCTGCGAGCACCCGTCAACTATCGGCCGCCTTAGCGGTCCGTGATAGTGGCCGATGTCACCGTCTCACCTACCCGCCCGGCGACGATCGAATCCCGAGTGGGTGGGTGGCGCTGCACCGTTCGGGTAGGTTCGGTACCTGAAGGCACGAGGCGAGGGTCACCAAGCGAGTCTTGGGTCGCACGAAATGAGACGATCGGGGCCTTGCCGTGGTCCGGCCGTGGCGGCCTGCTAGCGTGGAGATGAAAGCCACGCACCCGCCGCTACCCGGCAGGGGAGGGATCGCATCATGCACATGCCACTCCATTCGGCACCGCGTGCGCGATCGAGAACTCTGGCCGCCATCGCGATCGTCGCCCTCCTTGTCTCGGCATGTAGCCCCAAGTCGACGCCGAGCCCAACTGCGCCGCGCGTCACTCCGGCTCCCACGGCAATAGCCGCCGACCTGCTGGCGCTCGATGCTTGCGACCTGACCGGCTACATCCCCTGCTCGCATCAGGCCGCCCTCCTCAACGAGCCGATCGCCGGCACCGGCGTGGCGCTGACCTACTCCAGCGAGTGGGCGCCCGGACGCAAGGACCGATCCGGATGGGACCCCTCCGTGGAAGGACTCGGCGGTTGGTCGCTCGACATTCTGCAGCGCTACGATTCGGCCACCGGCGTCCTGCTCTCCGGTGACGGCTCGTGGCGGTTCGCGAAGGGCGTCACGCTGGCCTCGGGCGAGCGCGTTGTTCCGACCTACGACGGGCTCCGGGCCTACGTCTTCGACGCAAAGGGCCGCCACGTCCGCACGGTGGATGCGCTCCTGGGTACCACCCTCGTCACGTTTGCCTATGACTCCGGCGGACGGCTCGCGAGTGCGGACGGATCGCTCGATGGCAAGTCGATCCATCTCGTGGTTGAGCGCCAGACAGACGGGACCCTGTCTGGGCTCGTCGGGTTCGACGGGGTGCGGACCGCCCTCTTCCTCGACAGCGCCGGCCATCTCGGCGGGATACGGGACGCGGCGGGTCAAGCAAGCGTCTTCACGGTCACGGCCGATGGGCTGGTGACCACCTACTACGACCCCACCGGGGGCGTGACCACATACGCATATGACGGCAGCGGTCTGCTCGCCTCGTCGACGGACCCCGACCGCGTGGCGACGACCTATGCGCGCACCGCGACCGCGACCTCGATTGAGATCCGGTCCACCACGGCGCTGGGTAGCGTCACAACGTACCGTTCCGAGCAATCCGGCTCAGGACGGGTCCAGACGTACACCGGGCCCGACGGCACAAAGAGGACCGTGTCCACCGATGCGACGGCGCAGCACGCAGTGGCGCTCGCAGACGGGACGAAAATTGCGATCGGCGAGCAGCCCGATCCCCGCTGGGCGATGGACGCCCCGATCGCGACACCCGTTGACGAGACGCGTCCGGACGGCGCCATTCGCCACACGACAACTGCGATAGCGGCCACGGCTACCGCCAAAGATCCCCTGGCGGTCGGCGTCTGGTCGCGCACGGACGTCGTGGCCGGCGGAACGTGGCTTGAGAAGGTGGATCCGGCCTCCCGCACCATCACGTGGTCTGATCCGGCGGGGCGCACGACCGTCCAGGCGTACGACACCGCCGGGCGCCTGATCTCGCAGAGCGCCCCCGGCCAGCCGAACCTGACCCTCTCGTACGACGACCACGGGCGAGTCGCGACGCGAACCTCAGGGAGCGGCGCGGCCGCTGCCAAGACCACTTACTCGTACGGGGCCAATGGCGCCGCAGACATCGCTGGGCCGGACGGCGTCGTCCAGCACGTAACGGCAGATGCCATGGGGCGGCTCGTCGGCTCGACAGCCGCCGACGGCTCGACGGTCACTCTCGGATACGACGCGCTCGGGCGCCTGGTCAGAGTCGCTGCGGCGGGGCAACCGTCCACGACGATTGGGCTCAGCGCCGCCGGCCGCCAGACCGGGTTCCTGCCCCCGACGATAGGCACGGACGGTTCCTACGAGACACGGACCTACAACAAGGACGGCAACCTCGCCGCGATCGCCGGACCGGGCGACCGCTCGATCGCCTACACCTACGACGCCATGGGCCGGATCACCGGCTGGGTGTTTGACCAGGGCGCTGCGACGGCGCAGTACGATCCGACGACCGGCCTCGTCGTAAAGACCACGGCATCTGCCGGCATCGACACGGCGTTCACATACTCCGGCCGAATTCCAATCGGGCGGAGTGTGTCCGGCCCGTTCACCGGCTCGGTGGTCATGACCCTCGACTCTCAGGGCCGGATCGTTGGTGAGTCGGTCGACGGCGCAGCGCCCATTGCCTACTCCTTCGACAAGACGGGTTTCCTCTCCAGCGTGGGGGGCGTCTCGGTGGGACGCGATGCCGCCAGCGGCGCCGTCTCGCAGGCATCCCTCGGCGTGGTGCAGAGCACCCGCGAGTACGATTCCCAGGGGCGGCCGTCCCATTTAGCCGTATCGGCGAATGGCTCGCCGGCGATCGACGTTCGCTATGCCTACGACCTGCGCGGCCGAGTCATGAGCGTGACGGAGGCCCGCGCGGGCAGCAAGCCGGTGCACACGACCTATGCGTACGACACCTCCGGACGGCTGGCCGGGGTCACGGTGGACGGGACCCAGGTCGAGAGCGACTCCTACGACGCAGCCGGGAACCGCGTGTCGGTCAAGACACCGAGCGGCACCGTCGCGGCCACCTACGACGACCGCAATCGGCTGATCTCCTGGGGCTCGGCGCAGTACGCGTTCCGGGCCGACGGGCAGCTCTCCGGCATCACCGCAGCGGGCGGCAACTCGAGCTACATCTTCAACTCATTCGGCGATCTGCAGGAGGTCACGCTTTCAGACGGGCGCAAGATCGAGTACCTGGTCGACTCCGGTGGCGCTCGGATCGCGAGGAAGGTCAACGGTGCGCTCGTGGCGGGCTATCTCTACGGAGCCGACGGCCGCCTCGCTGCGCAGACCGATGCCGGGGGCGCGGTGGTCGCTCGCTTCGGCTACGACGACGCCGGGCGGCTAACCCTCGTCGAGCGGGGGAGCACCAACTACCTGGTCGTCACCGATAGCCTCGGCAGCCCGCTGTTGGTGATCGACACGGCGAGCGGTTCCGTGGTCGAGGCGATCACGTACGACGCCTGGGGCAATGTCACCTCCGACACGAGCCCCGGCTTCATCCCGATCGGCTTTGCGGGCGGGCTCCACGATGCCGACACTGGTCTGGTCAAGTTCGGCGCACGCGAGTATGACCCGCGCACCGGTCGCTGGACCGGCCCCGACCCTCTCAGCTTCGCAGGAGGGGACCCGCTCCTCTACCGGTATGCGGGCGGCGACCCCATCAACCTGACGGACCCAACGGGTCTCAAGCCGTTCGATCGGAACTGCGTGATGATGGGAGACCCTCTCTGCGGTGAGTACGGTGGTAGCGGTACCGGCGGCGGTGTCGATCAGCCGGCCGCGTATCCGAACGGCGAGGGCGGAGGGGGGTCGAGCCAACCGGAAAACACCCCGGCATACAACGATCAGCCAGTCTCGAGCTGGCCCATCGTGCCTCACAACGGGTACTTCACCGGAACTCCGCCGGCCAGACGCCCGTGGAAGGACATGCCGATCTTGCCGAGCCAGGGCGCGGCCGGGGCACTCTGTTACGCCTTCTGTGATTGGGGAGAGCCGCACCTGAGGTCCGGCGACGGCGTGCCTTTCGGCTTCCAGGCGGCCGGGGAGTTTCAGATGATCGGCTCGCCGGACAAGAGCGTGGTCATCCAGGCCCGCACCGAGCCATTCGGCACGTCCACGACGGTGTCGCTCACGACGGCCGTCGCGGCGTCGGTGGCCGGGGACCGCGTGGCGGTCTACGCAAGCAACACCGTGCCGCTCACCATCAACGGCAAGGCCGATGGCCGCACGGATCTTTCGGTGCGCCTGCCGCATGGCGGGATCGTGGAGCGCCACGGCGCAGTCGTGACGATCGCCTGGCCCGGCGGCAGCATGCTCCAGGTCACTCGCGCCGGCGGGCACCTCGACTTCTTTATCTCCCCCGATGCTGCCAGCGCGCCGACTCTCCGCGGGCTTCTCGGCAGCGCCGACGGCAATCCCGCCAACGACTTCACAACGCGTGACGGCACTGTGATCGACCAGAAGGACCAGGCTTTCGCCACCAAGCTCTACGACCCGTTTGCGGCGAGCTGGCGGATCACGCAAACCGAATCCCTCTTCGACTACGGGCCCGGCGAGAGCACGGCCACGTTCACGAAGCCCGACTTCCCCCACGGTCCCGCCACCGTCGACTCACTTGACGCCTCGACGCGGGCCAAGGCCGAAGCGCTCTGCCGCGCGCTCGGGGTGTCCGGAGAACCCACCCTTACCGACTGCATCCTGGACGTAGGCATCACAGGCGACTCGTCGTACGCGGCGTCCGCAGCTGCGGTGCAGGTGTTCACCGCAACTGCCGCCGCCCAGCTGCCCGGCCAGAGCGCGGTGCTTCCGCCGACCTTCGACAAGAAGGTTAGTGGCACGATCGCAACGACCTCGCAGATGGACCGGACCACCTTCACCGCGAAGGCCGGCGATGTCATCTACCTCGATGCCCAGGGGCCCTGCGCGAGCGGTCTCACGTGGGCGCTGATCGGCCCGTCCGGCCCAAGCGACATCGGCCTCTCGTACTCGTGTACGGACCTGGGACGCTTCGTGCTCCACGACGCCGGCACGTATACGGTCGTGGTCAACGGCGATGGCACCGCCACCGGGGCATACGCCTTCGAGATCATCGGGGCGCCGGCCGAGGTGACGTCGGCAATCACCGTCGGCCAGACCGTCAGTGACAAGATCACGCGGATCGGCGAATGGCACGCGTACAAGTTCACCGCCACCGCCGGCCAGATCGTCTACCTGGGCGCGTTGGGCGCCTGCGTGAGCGGGCTGACCTGGCGGATCGTGGACCCATCCGGTAAGGCGAACCTGGGGAACGCGTGCGACAACCTCGGACGGTTCGTGCTCTCGGATGCCGGTAACTACACGATTGAGGTGTATTCGGACGGCACCGCCACGGGAGCCTACCGCTTCCAACTCCGCTCGAGTCCGTAGACGGCGCGTCAAAGGGTCGGTCGAGTACACGTTTAGTTCAGGGATTTCCTCCCCCAGTTCGAGGGGTCTATTCCGCTGTCAGAACCTCCCGAACCGCCCGCAGGAGAGTGTCCATTCCATATGGTTTCGCGATGAATCGGTGGTTGGGATTGGGCGTCCCGCGATTGGCGTTCATCTCCTCGCTGTAGCCGGAGGCGAAGAGCTGTCGGATCTCGGGGCGCGTGGCGCGCACCGCCGAGGCCGTCTCGTGGCCGGTCAGACCGGGCATCACCAGATCGGAGAAGAGCAGGTCGATCCGGCCCGCGTACCGCCGCGCGAGGTCGACGGCCTCGTCGCCGCTGGCGGCCCGCAGCACGGTGTAGCCATTCCGCTCCAGGAGTTGCGCGGCGAAGGCCAGGACGGCCGGCTCGTCTTCCACGACGAGCACGGTCTCGCGGCCCCGTTCCACGGTACTCGCCACGGCTGCCGTGGCTTTCTCCTCGTGATCGGCTTCGAAGGCCGGCAGTTCGACACAGAACGTCGATCCCTTGCCCGGCACCGAGCTGACGCTCACGTGGCCCCCGGACTGGCTCACGATCCCGAATACGGTCGCCAGGCCGAGGCCGGTGCCGCCGCCGGGACCCTTCGTCGTGAAGAACGGTTCGAAGATGTGCTCTTCGGTCGCGGCATCCATGCCCATGCCGGTGTCGGAGATGCACATTCGCACGTAGCTGCCCGGCTGGACTTCCGGGTGCTCGGCGGCGTAGACGTGATCCAGGTTGGCGTTCTCCGTGGCGATGGTCAGCTTTCCGCCGTTGGGCATGGCGTCGCGAGCGTTGGCCGCGAGGTTCACGATCACCTGCTCCAACTGCCCCCGGTCGGTTCGGGTGCGCCGGAGCAATGGGTCGCCCCTCACTTCAAGGCGTATGTCGTCGCCGATGATCCGTTGCAGCATTGGGGCGATCTCGGATACGACCCTGTTGAGGTTGAGGACCCGCGGCTGAAGGACGGCTCGGCGCCCGAAAGCGAGCAACTGCCGCGTCAGCGCGGTCGCGCGTTCCGAGGACCGGCGTATCTCGTCGAGATAGCCCGCCACTTCACTGCCGGGCTCGGCCTCGCTCGATGCCAGTTCGGTGAAGCCGCTGATCGCTGTGAGCAGGTTGTTGAAGTCGTGCGCCACGCCGCCCGCCAACCTGCCGACGGCCTCCATCTTCTGAGAATGACGGAGTTGTTCTTCCAGCTCGTGCTCGTGGGTCACGTCTCGTTGAACCGCGATGTAGTTGACGATCGCGCCCGACGAATCCCGAACGGCCGATACCCTGATCGCCTCGCGCCGCATCGAACCGTCCCTGGCAACCGACGGGATCTCGCCTGCCCATTCCCCATCTCTCTCGACAGCGTCGGATATGGCGGCGTATCGGCTCGGCCCGTCCGCGCCGTAGAGGGGCAGGTCCTTGCTGCCGACCACTTCCTCGCGCGAGAACCCCGTCTCCTTCTCGAAGGCCAGGTTGACAAACACGACTACGCCGCCGGGGTCCGTAATCAGGATCGACTCGGCGGTCTGTTCGATGGCCTGGACGAGCCGGGCCCGCTCGCGCTCGGCCGCCTTGCGAGCTCCGATGTCGCGGGCGGTGCCGAGCATCCAGCCCTTGGCGAACCGGCGGGCGTGGATCTCGAGTTCGACTACCGAGCCATCGGGCCGCAGCGCACGCCGCTCGAAGACGATCGGCTTGCCGGCCACCGGCTCTGGGCGCAGGAACGGAAAGTCCGCCGGTTGGGCCGGATCGACGTAGCCGCGCCACAGAGTGCCGCGCAGTTCGTCCGTTGACCTGCCGAGGAGCTCCCCCATCGCGGGGTTGGTGTCCACGATCCGCCCGTCCCGGTCGAGCAGGAGCACCCCGTCGGCCGTTTGCTCCACCAGGGTGCGATACCGCTCCTCGCTGGTACGGAGCGCTTCTTCTGCCTCACGGCGCTTCGTGGTGTTGCGCACCACCGTGAGGAGGTGCGGCACTCCGTCCACGAGTATTGGATCGCTCGAGAGCACGGCGTACATGGTCTCGCCGGCTCGATTGGCGACGTTCACTTCGAGTTCTCGAACGCGGCCGTGTTCCCGCATGGCTTGAGCGATTTGGACCCCGATCGGCGGGTCGGCGATGAGGCCGATTTCGTCCGACCTCTTCCCGATGACCTCCTCGCGGCTGTAGCCGGTCTCTTCGATGAAGTCTCGGTTGATGTCGACGATCGTCCCGTCGGCGGCACGCACGATGATCATCATCACGCCGGCGGTGTCGAAGACGGCGCCGAACTTCCCCTCGCCGGGGCGCGGGGAACCCGTGGCCCGATCAGCAGCGGACATCCCGATCACCCGAGCGCGTTGGGCGCTCTCGGCTTCGCGTCCCTCCATGATTCCCTAACCCCGTGCCGCCCCCGGTCGCAATAGTCTCGGCAGCCCTTGATGCCACCGTGACGGCTTTGGCGACAAGGGAGTCGAGCAGGCAGATCAATCTTAGCCAGCCGCGCGGTCCCGTCCAGTCCACAAGTTGGTGCGATGGTGCGACCTCGGCCGCCGACAAAGCGGGAACTCACCGGCGCCGCGCTATCGCTGTTTCCGCAGAGCCATCAACCGCGGAGGACGGTGATTATCGCGACGCCCACGGCAATTGCGACGAAGCCCGATCTCTGCGGCATAGTGAGTCGTTCGCGGAACAGGATGAAGGCGGCCACCGCCGCCACGGCCGCATATTGGCTGGCCAGGACGGATGCCACGGAGATGCTTTCCTGGGCACCCAGGACGAATGAGGCGTTGCCGACGACCTCTCCCAGGGCAACGACGATGACTATCGGCACGGCCGAGCGCGTCATGCGGAGGCGGCCGGCGAGCGCCAACGGGATGAACACGAACAGAACGCCAACCGCACGGGCAGGCAATATGGCCACGGCAACCGGAAGGCTGATGCCCGCCTTCGCCGTGCCGTACATGCTGAACCCAAAAGAGATCGCCCCTGCCACTCCGTAGAGGACGGCCGTCCGCTCGGGGCCCAACCAGGACCGCCGCCGCGACCCGAGGTTCCCAGCCGCATCAGCCGACTCAGGCGGCTCGTCTGAGCCGCCGCTTCCAAGAGCCACCACCGCGATGCCGACCGCGATAACCGCCAGCACGAGTGCCGTGGGGATGGTCAGGCTCTCGCCGGAAATGACCGAGAACACTGCGACAATCGCTCCTTCGGTGGAGGCGAGCGCCAGAACCACGCCGACCTTGCCGATCCGGAGTCCCCGGTAGACGAACATCAGGCCGATGACGCTGCCGAATCCGGAGGCTGTGAGCCAGACGGCGAGCAGTGGCGTGATGGGCGGCAGCGGCCCCGAGGCCACCGCGAAGGGAGTCGCGACGACAAGCCCGACGAGCATCATCCAGGCCAACGTCGACGAGGCGCCGATAATACGGCCCGCGCGAGACGACGCCAGGTTTGCCGTTGCCCAAAGGATTGCGGCGCCAAGGCCGCCGAGGATGGCAATCACCGCGTCAGTCTGAGGCCGGGCCCAAGATGCCGCATCCCGGGAATGGCGCCGCGAGCGACCTGGCGCTCAGTTCCAAGCCTGCGGGGTCAACATGCCCTGGATCAGGGCCAGGGCCTGGTCGGCGCTGGCGTGGGTGATCTTCGCCAGCAGGGACATGGCGTAGTCGCTCGTGAAAGCGGCCGACGCGGCGGCCGGGGCGCCGTTCCCCTCGGCAGTTGGCTGGCTCGCCTCGATTGAAGTGGCCTCGCCGGTCGCAAACGGCTGCGAAGCCTGGGACGCGAGGATGCCGATCGCTCCGATTGCGTTCATGAGAGAGCAATCGGCCGTGTAGATCCATTCGACTAGGGGTTTTCCCTGGAAGGCGGTGGCTCGAGGCACCACCGTCGCACCGTTGCGCGGAATTCAGCCCGGGCGCTCAATCCTACCGGGTGGGTTCGATGAGGACGAACTGGTGCCGCCACTCCGTGTCGCCGACTTTCCCGTCGACCGGGTCTACGAACGTGGAACCGGACTCCAGGTACTTCGAGAGGCGGACGGCCGACGGGCCGGTCGACCGGCCGGACTTCCACGATTTGTAGGTGATGTAGACGTTCTTCATTCCGGCTTCCTTGAGAGGGTCCGAGAGGAAGACGCCCAGAATGGTGTAGTGGTCGCTGACGCGTGGGTCTTCGCCCTGGACCATGTAGCCGGTTATGTACTGGGCGTGCGCACCGGCCCAACCGAGGACACCCACAGGCTTGTTCGTGCGGGCGAGGTCGTCGACTACTGCCCTGGCGGCACGGTCAAAGGTGGAGTAGGTGGTGTCGCGATAGACGCCGGCCCTCATCGAGCCCCAGCCGAATTGGTTGAGAGCATTGCGCCAGCCGTGTGGATCCGACCCCTTGAAGCCCTTCAACATCGTCATGTGCTTGCGCTCGAACCACATGACTCCCTCCAGGGCGTTCCACGATATGTCGATCTGCCAGCGGAACGGGTTGGTGGGCAGGCTGCTTCCGCGCGGCGGCGGCGTATACCCAGTCGAGTACATCGCGACAAGGTTGAGCATGGAGACTGTCGCTGCCGCGGCGCAGCCGTTCAAGTCGGGATTCTGGTAGCGCACAATCGACGCGTCGTACAGGTTCATCGACCATGCCTGGGGCGGCGGAGGTCCTTCGGCGGGTGCCTTCCTGGCCTGGGCTTGGCCCGACGACGTCATGAGGACGGCGACGGCCAGGGCGAGTGCCACCCGAGGAGCCGCGTGCCGGCCCGCGCCGAACACAACCATTCCTGCGCGGTGGACGCGTGCCAACGGGATATTCCTCCAGACGTGATGGACTCAGAAGCGACTTTACCCCGAACAGGACTATCTCACGCCCGCTGTGTCCGGTCTACGACACCGATGGACCTACCCGATCGGGCGCGTGAGGGGCCGATCGGATGCCGTAGTCGTTCGTTCGACTAGATAACCAGGAAGTACTATTCTGCGCGCGTCCTTAGGGCAGTACTCCGCGTACCACTGTCCCATTGCCACGAGACCGCATACAAACGACCTTCACTGCACAAAGTCCGGCGTATGCCGTCTGTTCGTCTGAGCATCACCAGCCGTCGGTCGAGGCCTTTCAATGAGCACCTCCCAGGAAGCCCCCGCGCTCATCCAGTACGCATGCGAGCGCTGCAAGACGCGGTTCGTGCTGCCGCCTTCAAGCCGAAGGCTCAACCTGGCCGGGAAGCTTCGAGCCTTCTCGATGGGGGTTGGCCGAACTTTCCGTCTCCACGAAGGCCTCGGCGCAGGCTACGACGCGTCCCGCCGCCAGCTACTCGCCAAGATGGACGACGAGGCGTATCAGTCCTTCGTCCAGAGCTTCCGCTTCTGCCATGAGTGCCGGCAGTTCGTGTGCAACGAGTGCTGGAGCACATCCCGACGCAGCTGTCTGACGTGCGTTGCCAAGACGATGACCGGCACGGTCCGGCCGCGGCCGCCCTTCGCGCCTACCGGTCCGGAGATCCCGCGGCCCGTCGTCGCTGCCGCCGCTCCGCGAAAGGGCCGCCTCCGCCGCGACCTCGTGCTTGTGGGTCTGGCCATCGCCGTGATCATGGTTTCCCTGGAGGCCGGCATTCTGCTGGTCCACGCCACCAGCACCCCGGAAGCCAGCGCGACTCCCACTGAACTCGCGGCCGTGCCGACCGGATCTCCGAGCGCGCTGCCGTCGGCCACCGAAGTCGCCTCCCCGAGCCCGAGTGCGAGCCCGAGCCNNGAGCCCGAGTTTGTCGGCGGCCCCAACGCCCAAGCCAACCCCTACGCCGGTGCCGGCGCTCAAGCAGCCCACACTGGTATGCGTACTCTCAGGAGCAACCAACTGGAGGTGCCACGTAAACAACAAGGCTACGTACTTCTCGACGGACGCCATCACCTGGAGTTTCGACGGGCACGCTGCGGATGCAGTGTGGCGTGTGTCGGGCGTGCCCTGGGCCTCCAGGGACCCCCGCGAGGTGAGTTTTCCCAACGTGACGATCACCATTTCGCGGAATGGCAAGTCGGTCTCGGCCAACTGGAGCCCCCCCGCGTAGCAGGTGATTGTTCCCTGCCGTCACGATCACCATTTCGCGCAATGGCAAATCGGTCTCGGCCACCAAGTACAACACATAGCGACTGGCGGACAGCCGGAATCCCGATCGTCCTGAGTTCGGGTGGCGGCGTCGCCGACCCAGTCAAGGCCGGGTTCGGACGCGCCGATTCTCACGGCCGCGTCGGCCCTGCCTAACCGCCGGTCGGGCCGTAGATCGTGAGGCAGACCTCGATCGCGCAGTGGATCTCCTGCGAGCGATAGCCCGCCGGCAGCGCAGGCGCGGCTACGCCGGGGTCGGCGATCCAGAAGACCCGGCCGCGATTCGCAACCACGTCCGCCGGCACTTCGCCGATGACGGCGCCGGCCGGATAGGCTGCGGTGCCCACGTACCAGGGCAGATCGGTCGTGCTCAGGACGTGGAGTCGGGACTGGACCGACGGACTTGTTTCGTCGAGCAGGATCAGGTAGTGGTCCCATGCCGCCGCTGCCAGATCGTGCGAGCCCACCTGCGCGTCCAGCTGGGGAACCAACGATGAGGTCTGCCTGTGGGTGGTGGCCACGCTCAAGGCGAGCGTCGGCACGGCGACCGCCACCAGCAGCAGAGTGGCCACGCGCCTCGGCATGACCATCAGCCCGACGCCCGCCAGAGAGAGCACCGGCAGCCACATCACGCTTGCATAGCGAGCGTCCAGCACCGGCCGCCAGATGCTCACCACTGCAAGCAACGCGACGCCGCCGGCTGCGAGCAGGCAGTAGACGGCCGCCCGCCGGCCGTCGGGTCCGAGGCGACGCCGCCAGGCAAGCGCCGCGGCGGCAACAGCCGCGCAACCCGCCAGCACGGCCCCGAACTGCAGGGCGACGAGGACCAGCCCGAATGGCAGCCCCCAATCGATCGGCGGGCCCATGAAGAGCTGGCACAGCGTGCCGCCGACCATCGTCGGACTGAGGGGCTGAACCCAGAAGCCCTGGCCGGTGTGCTCGAATTGGGCACGGGCGACGAACAGCCACGGGGCGATGGAGGCGACGGCAATCGCCGAGGCGCCGAATGCCACGGCCGCCGTACGCCAGCCGGGACGAAGCCACATGGCGGCGGCGAAGATGCCGGCCAGCGCCACGACGCAGAAGTAGTCGGTCCAGACGGCGGCGGCCGCGGCTGCCACGTATGCGGCCCAGCGTCCGGGGCTCGGCTTCTCGACGGCCCGCCACAGCAGCAGCGCCGAGGCCACTGTCAACGTGGAAGCCACTCCATACATCCGCACGAAGCCGGAGAGCATCACCGTGGTGGGCAGGAGGGCCACGAATGCCGCGGCCCAGAGACCGGCGGCATTCCCGCCGACGCGTCGCGCCAGGGCGGCGAGCAGGGGAATCGCCGCGATCCCCGCGAGGGTGGGCACGAGTCGCAATGCCACCGGCCCGCCCGGGCCCCCGAGCGATCCCAGGCCCAGAGCGTCGGCCAGCACGACCGCAGCCCGTTCCAGCATGTAGAAGAGCGGCGGAGCGCTGTCGCGGCCAACGATGTCGATCATCCGGCCCACGGGCTGGTGGACCACGAAGGCCGTGAAGTCCTCGTCGTAGCCGAGAGGCTGACGGGCAATGATCGCCAGCCGGAGAACGGCTCCAATCGTGGTGATCAGCGCCAGGAATCTACCGTAGGAGAGGGCGGCGAGGCGCTCAGTCGTCTGGGACGCGAGTCGATGGATCATCGCCGGCAAGACTACGGCACGACGGCCCAAACAACCGGAGCCCCCGACGGATCCCAGGCGACGGCAACGGCGCGTCCGCCCAGTTCCGGCCCGAGCGCCCTGGTCAGGTCATCGCGACTCAAGGCCAGGATCTCGGTGTAGGCGGTCGGGTTGGACATCGCCGCTCCGGGCGCGATGATCGCCGGCGGTCGGTCGAAGTCGATGAAGCGGACGTCCATGGACGTATAGTCGTCGACGATCACGGCCGAATCGGGATGTTGCGCCGCCAGATCCGAGAGAGATGCGACCGGATAGCTGAATGCCTGGTAGCGATCGGCGACCGGCCTGCCGAGATACGCCCACCCACTCAGGACGGCGACCGCGGTCAGGGTCACCGCCACGGCAGCCACGGCCAGGCTCCCCGAAGCTCGCCCCCAGCGTCCTCGGATCGTTGCCACCAACTCCACGGCACCGAGCCCGATCGCGACTCCCAACGGCGCCGCCAGACCCAGGGTCCGCAGGGCGTGGGGAGCTCCGCCTTCCGTGGCCACCAGCGGCGCAACGAGGAACACGGGCAGGGCAATCAAGATCAGGGAGTGGCTCGCGTCCCGCCGCATCCGCCACAGCCGCATCAGTCCAAAGCCCGCGACGACGCTGAGTGGCAGCGGTAGCAGCGGCAGCGCCCCAACGTCCCCACGCGCGTTCGGATCGCCGGTGAACCCGAACATCCCGATCGTCCGCAGGATGTGGACCGGCAGGCTGCTGTCCGATTCGACGGCTGGGTTGAAAGTGCTCACCGCCGCCGCGCGCCCAAAGTAGTTGCTCGCCTCTGTGACCGCAACGGCGATCATCGGCGCCGCGACCACCAGGAACGCGGTTGCAAAGTGGATGAACCCCGGGCAGAGCTCGTCGTAGCGGGCGCGGTCCGAACGCCGCAACCACAACAGCCACAGGACCACGAGCACGGGCAGCAGCTTTAGCGGCTGGTACGTGTAGAGCGCGGCCAGCGCAGTGACCGCTCCGGCGAGGATCGCCGTGGCGCGGCCTGGCCGCGCGGCCCAGTGCAGCAGCGCGATCAGCGCCAGTGCCCCGAAGAACGGGACGATGGTGTTGCGCATGCCGTCTCGGCTGACGCAGACGAGCCACAACGATCCCGCCGCCCAGGCCGCCGCCACGATGCCGGGCCACGTCCCAAAGCGCCGGCCGAGCCCGCCGATCGCCAGAACTCCCGCGATGCCGAAGCCGGCGGCCACCGATCGCAGCACCAGCGCGGAATGCCCGAAGAATGCGAACGCGGCCGCCACCACGTAACCGAAGAGCGCCTCGCGGCCGGCGTCGTCGGGGAACCAGACACCGAAGTCGGCGTGGAAACCGGGCTGGTGGAGCAGCCTCGCGGCGTCGAGCCCCTCGGCCGCTTCGTCGGGGAAGAGGCCGCCCGGGTTGGTCGCGAGGTCGACGAAGCGGAGCAGGATCGCGGCTGCCACGATCGCCGCCAGCGCGCCCAGGGCAAGCCAGCCGTTCCGCGACTTCGGCCGCGCAGGCCTCCGAAGTACCCGAGCCGCCGCCCCCAGACTCACTCGACTCAGCCCCGAGCGGCGGCAGCGAGGCGCCGGAACTTGCGCTCGACCTGGATCGACTCGCCGTTCTCGTGCCCGTTGAACGGGTAGACCTCGATCTCCTTCGGCCCCGCGTAGTGGTTGTACGCGGCGAAGACCGTGGAGGGCGGGCAGATCGTGTCCATGAGTGCCACCGAGAACAACGCCGGCGACTTGGCCCGGGCCGCGAAGTTCATCCCGTCGAAGTAGCCGAGCGTGCGCATGACGGTGTCGGCCTGATCGCGGTGGATCTTGCAGTAGCGGACGATCTCGTGGTACGGATCGTCGTCGGTGATCTCGATGGCGCGGCGCCAGTGGCACATGAAGGGCACGTCCGTCAGCGTGAGCAGCAGGTCCGGGACGAGTCCGGCGACGGCCAGCGCCAGACCACCGCCCTGGCTGCCGCCGTTCAGCGCGATGCGTGTCGGGTCGACCAGCGGGTGAGCCCGGGCTGCTTCCACGGCCCGGACGGCGTCGGTCATGAGCCGGCGGTAGAAGTAGGTTTCCGGCGCGGTGATGCCGCGAGTGGCGTAGCCCGGGAAGTTGCCCGTCGCCGACTCCGACTCGTGATCCGGAGTGTCGCCCGATCGCCAGGTGCTGCCCTGGCCTCGCGTGTCCATCACGAGATGGGCGTAGCCGGCGCTGGGCGGGAGCAGCCAATCGAGTGGCCGGCCGCGGCCGCCGCCGTAGCCGATGTACTCGACGACGCATGGCAGGCGGCCGTTCTTCGCGAACGGAGAGGCGCCGACATCGTGCGGGGCCAGGAACCAGCCCTTGATCGGCTGGCCGCCGAAGCCCGCGAAGGTCACGTCCCAGACGTCGATGGTCGCCAGACCGGCGTCGACCGGCGCGAACCGGGCATCGATGGGGTGAGATCGGGCGTCCGTCAGCGTTTCGGCCCAGAAGGCGTCGAAGTCGGCCGGTTCCTGGCGGTCGGGTTTGTAGGCGCGCAGCTCGGAGAGAGGTAGATCGAATAGCACGAACTCTTCCTCCTGCGGGCAATGCGGTTGGCAGCGTTGTCGGGCGAGTAGTCCAGATTACGCGATGAGTTCGGCTCATCCCACCGGCCTGGCGGCCAGTTGTGGAGACCTAGACCTCGCCCGAGGTCAGCGCCGAACCACCAGACGGCGGCCATCGACCCACCCGCGCCATCCGTTGACCGCTCGAACCTGGGCCCAGTCGCCTGCGCTTGACTCAATGACCAGCTCAAGCCATTCCGCCAGCTGAACGATCGGCTGGCGAGAGGGATCCGGGGCATCCCACGCGGCCATGCCGCCCGGTGGCACGAGGTGAGTGGGTGCCCAGGCGGGTGCGACAACGGCGAGTGGTGGAGCCGAAGCGGTCTGCGGCGCGGGCGATGCCGTTGGTACCCGCGCAACCGGCTTTGCGGGAGTAGCCGGCTTTGCGGGAGTAGCCGGCTTTGCGGGAGTAGCCGGCTTTGCGGGAGCAACCGGCTTTGCGGGAGCAACCGGTGAGGCGGGCATGGCCGGGGTCGCCTCAGCGGCCGGCGCAACGAGCGGGGCCGGCGCAACGAGCGGGGCCGGCGCAACGAGCGGGGCCGGCGCAACGAGCGGGGCCGGCGCAACGAGCGGGGCTCCCAGCTGCTTCAGTCCGTACTCGGCCGCATCTCTCACGGTCGAGCTCGAGTCCTGCGCGGCCGCTTGCAGCGCGGCGATGGCCTTGTTCCCCCCCAGCACGCCCAGGCCCCACGGCGCATTCCCGCGCAGAATCTGGTCATCGTCATGCGTGGATTCGATCAGTGCCGAGATGGTCTGTTCCCGTATCAGTCGATCTGTGATGCGAGGTGCCATCTTGTAGATGATCCAGGCCGCCTTGCGACGCGCCACGATGCTCTGGCTGTGCAGCAAGACCTCTACGAGGAGAGGCGCCGCGTCCTGGTCTGCTTCGTACAGATTCGACTCGGCGCGAGCTCGCTCCATCATGTCATCGCTGGAGAGGTCGGCAATTGACTTCTTGATGTCGATGTCTGTTGTCATCTTGTCCCTCACTGTTCAAGAAACTGGCTAGCCTCCGCCAGCGCGAGCGATGTTGCTCATGACGACTCAGATTTCATCGCGGCTCAGTTCGTGGCTGTTGCGGAGGGCGTCGGCCCCGCTGGTGCAGACAATACGCGCTAGTTGCGCCTGATCCATGAGCAAGTTCCGGCCCGCCCCGCCCGGCCCCTACTGGACTCTCGAGTCGTGGCCTTTCCAGAACGGCTCGCGCAGCTCGGCCTTGAGCACCTTGCCGGTGCCGCCCTTGGGGAGCGAGTCGCGGAAGTGGATGTCGCGCGGAACCTTGAAGCGAGCGAGCCGCTCCTTGCAGTGGTCGCGCAACTCCTTGACCGTGACGGACGATCCGGGCTTCAGCACCACCAGCGCGACCGGGGCTTCGCCGAGCGCCTTGTCCGGCGCGGAGACGACGGCGCACTCGAGGACGCCCGGGTGAGCCGCCAGCGCGTTCTCGACCTCCACGGACGAGATGTTCTCGCCGCCCCGAATGATGATGTCCTTGGAGCGGTCCTTGATGAGGACGTAGCCCTGGTCGTCGATGACGGCCATGTCGCCGGTGTGCAGCCAGCCGTCGCGAACGGTAGCTGCCGTGGCTTCCGGATCTTCGTAGTAGCAGTCCATGACCGTGTTCGACCGGACGACGATCTCGCCGATCTGCTCGCCGTCGGCCCGAACGTCGCGGCCGTCCGAGTGGACCACGCGCAGACCGATGCCGACCAGCGGCCAGCCGGTCCAGGACTGGCGCAGCTGCCGCTTCTCGGGCGGCTCCGACTCGGTGAGGAAGGTGCGCGGAGTGGCAAGGGTCAGGATGGGCGACGTCTCCGACAACCCGTACCCGACGATCACCTGCACGCCCGGCAGCGCCTCCTCGAGCCCTGCGATGAGTGTGGGCGACGACGGTGCGCCGCCGATGATCAGCTGCCGAAGGCTCGAGAGGTCGTGCTTGGTCCGCTCCGCGTGGTGGAGGACGGCGTTGAAGATCGCGGGCACGGCGAGGACGCGTGTCACCTTGTGGCGCTCGATCGCCTGGATCAATGCCAGAGGCTCGAACTTGCGGAGCATGACGTGCCGGCCGCCCATCATCGTCAGGAAGTGGGGAGTGCCCCAGCCGTTGACGTGGAAGAGCGGGACAACGTGCAGGACGACGTCGTCCTCGGTGAATTGCAGTCCGACCTCCGCGAACAGGCTGTGCAGGTACAACTCGCGGTGGGTCATCGAAACGCCCTTGGGGAAGCCGGTCGTGCCGCTGGTGTAGAACAGCTCGGCCATGGCGTTCTCATCGATCTCGGGCGTCAGCGGGTCGGGCGATCCGCCGGCGAGGAGCGCCTCATATTCGATATCGGTTACGCCGTCCGGCGCGCCCTCCATGATCACGAACCGCGGCCTGGTCGGCAGCTCGGGGATCATCGCTTCGACGATCGGCTTGAAGTCCTTGTGGAAGAAGACGATCTTCGAGCCGGCATGGCCGACGATGTACGCGATCTCCTTCGGCGTGAGGCGGATGTTGATCGGGTTCAGTACCGCACCCGCTTCGAGAACGCCGTAGTAGGCCTCGAGCAGCTGGTGAGTGTTGTAGGTGATGAAGCTGACCCGATCGCCCGCCTGGACGCCGAGCATCTTCAGGGCGTTGGCGAGCCGATGGGTGCGCTCGCCGAACTGGCGGTACGTGAACCGCTTGTCGCCATCGACGACTCCGACCTTCTCGCCGAAGTAGGTCTCTGCCCTGTCGCGAAATTCGAGCACTGAGAGAGGAACGAACACCGCTTGCCTCCTCCGCCTGTCGCCCCGCCGTGGCGCCTCGCCCGCGGTCCATGCTTCTCCCCCGTGACCGGGGACACGATAGCGCCACCAGAGGCTGTGCGAGTGGTGGATGGGCAGGGAGTGGCGCCGATCCGCCCCGACCTCGGCGCGGCTTTCGTCAGGCTGGGGGTGTTGCCGCGGTCCTGCGGACCGCCCGTACGAAGGCCTCCCAGACGCCCTCGAATTCGTCGGGCGTGGATTCGGTCCGTTCGGGGTGGCACTGGATCGCGACCAACCAGCGGTCGTCGTGACTTTCCAGCGCCTCGACCAGACGGCCGGCTTCGCTCGACGCCCAGCCCACGGCCTTGAGCCCTTTGCCGAGCCGGGCCTGGGTCACGGCCTGGTGGTGGTACGTGTTGACCACCATTTCCGGCGTGTCGTCGTCTTCGTCCGTGGCGGCGAGGCCCTCGGAATCGCCCGCGGCCAGGGCGCGCGCCAGCCGGCTGTCGGGGTCGATCTCCATGTCGTGAGTCTTCGCCGGCCCGGCTCCATATGGTGTCCCGGCGTGGCTGGGCACGTCCTGCACGAGGCTCCCGCCCGAGAAGACATTGATTGCCTGAAGGCCCCGGCAGATTCCGAATACCGGGATCGCGCGTCGCTCGGCCTCGGCCCAGGCCAGCCGGTCCAACGCGTCGCGGGCCGGGTCCAGGTCAACGGCCCCGGCCGGTGCCTCGTGGTAGAGCGCCGGGTCCAGGTCCGGGCCCCCGGTCAGCAACAGGCCCGCCATCTCGCCGATGAGGCGGTTGCGTTCCGCGTCCGGCGTGGCGGCGGAGACGAGCGCCGGGTTGCCGCCGTGGCGCCGGATGCCGTCCACGTACAGCTGGATCTTGCGCTGGGTCAGCGCCGGGTCATTGGAGCGGGTGGCATCCGCGACGATCAGGACGATGAGCGGCCTGGCGGGCACGGGCGCGGCAGGGAAGATCTTGGCTGGCATGGGGCCAGCATAGCGAGTCGTGCGACCGGATGGCCTGGCCTGTGGCTTCCCGGCCGCCGGGCGCAATCTGCCGCCGGCCCGGTAGTTGTCCGGGGAGTGGCGGCAGGGTCGCTTGGGGGGGAAGCGACCCTGCCACGAGAGAAGTTACGCTGATTCTGTGCGTCTTCCCGCAGGAGCCTGCCAGTCGCTGGCTCGCCGGCGTGGGATGACGTTGCCGGCCACTGCCGGATCGCCGGACTCCAGTCTGAAGCGTGCGACGAGTTCGTCCAGGCCCTGGGCCATCTCGGCCAGTGTTGCCGCCGAAGCCACGACCTGTTCGGCCTGCGCCGACATCTCCTCGGTTGCCGCGGACACCTCCTCGGCCGAGGCTGAGTTCTCCTGGCTGATTGCGGCGATCGATTCGACGGACTGGCCGACGGTGTCGGCGGCCGATCCCATGTGCGCGGCCGCGTTGTTGGTCTCGTCCGCGATCAATGAGATTCCGTCCGTGGCTGTGACTACATCCGCGCTCCGAGCGCGGATCTCCACCACCGCCGCCAGCATGTCTTCCAGAACGACGTTGCGGGCCGCCGCCGCGTCCTTGATTTCCTGCAGGGCTCCGGCGGCCTGCTCGGCGAGTTCCGCGCCGGTCTCGACTTCGCCGGCTCCGGCCGCCATGGCCTTCACCGCGGCTTCAGTGCCGGACTGCACTTCGCCGATCAGAGCGGCGATCTCCTTGGTTGCGCGTGACGATCGTTCGGCCAGCTTTCGCACTTCATCGGCGACGACGGCGAAGCCCTTGCCCTGCTCGCCGGCTCGGGCCGCTTCGATGGCGGCGTTGAGCGCGAGAAGGTTAGTCTGTTCGGCGATGTCGTCGATCGTCTCGACGATTGCCCCGATCTGGCTGCCCTTGGCGCCAAGTTCGGTGACCTTGATCGCCGTCAGGTCCACCGAGGCCTTTATCCGCTTCATGCCCCCGGCCGTCTCGTCGACCGCCGTCGAGCCTGCCGCCAGGGCCGCCCCGACACGCTCGTTGAGCGGAGCCATCTCGTCGGAGTCGCGCATCGCCGTGGCGATCGCCTGGGTGGTGGCATCGAGGGCGCGAGCAGCTTCCTGGACTCGAATCCGGGTGCTGGCCGCGCCTTCGCCGACCCGTTCGATGATCGAGACGAGGTCCTGGCTGGCCTCGCTCGTCTGGGATGCGGCATGGGCCTGGTCGCTGGCCCCGGCGGCAACCTGGCCGATGGTCTGGGCCACTTGCGCTGAAGCGTCGCCCGACTGCGTGGCGGCCGAGTTGAGCTGATCCGAGGAGCGGGCCAGCGCCTCGGCCGCCGCCTTGACCTGCCCGATGGTGTCGGCGAGGCCCATCCGCGCGGTTTCGTAGCTCTCGATCGTGGCCTTCAACTTGGCCAGCATCTTGTTCGTGATCGCTGCGGTCTGGCCGATCTCGTCGGTGCCGTACTTCTCGATCGGCGAAGTTTCCGGATGCACTTCAACCGTGAGGTCGTTCTGCGAGAGTGCCCCCAGGCCGGCCTCGAGAGCCGAGGCATAGACGTCGGTCAACGAGGTTAGGGTGGTCTGAACGGCCATGACCCCATTGCGAATGCCCGCCGAAACTCGGATCGACACGAAGAGCCCTGCGATGACGGCGATCACGAGGATCAAGAGGCTAAGCAGCCGGGCCTGATCGTACGTGGTCTGGATCTGGCCGCTGAGGCCCAGGGCACGAGTTCGGGCCGACGACGTCAGAGTGGCAAGGCTGGCCATGAGCCGGTCGCTGGTTGCCATCTGGCTCTGGATCTGCGCCGTGGCCGCTGCCGTGTTGCCTGCCCTGGCGTCGCTGTAGAGCTGGTCGAAGGCGGTGTTGTAGGCGGACAACTGGGCATTGAAGGTCGTCAGCTCAGCCTTCTCGTCGTTGGTGAGCGAGAGCTTCTCGACCGCTGCCAGGGCTGTGGCAATAGTCGCGTCGTCGGCTGCGATCTGCTTGTCGATCTTCGTCTGCTGTGCCGTACCGGCCGCACCCGATGGAACGACTATGTCGTACGTGGCCTGGCCAGTCTTGTCGACCAGGGCGGCCTTGAGAGTGCCCAACTCGTCTACGGCAGAGGTGCCCTGCGAATAGGCCATTGCAGCCTGGTCGTTCACGCTCGCCAGACTGATGATCGAGAAGCCGGTGATGATGAACGCCGCGACCAGCAGGACGCCCGACGTCGCCAGCAGCTTCGTTCGTACGTTGAGTCGCATGGGCAGGATCCAGAGCGGCCGGGGCGAGCGTGCCCGGCAAGGCGCGCACCGAAGCGAACGCCGGCTAGTTCGCCTCGATTCGGGTATCGGCAGAGCGGTGCCGGACTGAGTACTCAGAAGTCAGTAGGCCGCGCCCGATAAACGGCCGGCGGGTGCGGATCTAGTGAACCGCCGTTCCCAGCAGCGTCCCGACGCCGAAGGTCACGGCCGCGGCGAGGCCGCCGAGGGCGACCTGTCTGACTCCCGTCCAGATTGCGTGCCTGTGAGTCAGCCGGCTGACCGCCAGTCCGATGGCGAACAGAGCCACTCCGGACGCGCCGATGCTGGTGGCGAAGGCGGTGCCGCCGTTGAGGATGAGGAATGGCAGCAGCGGCACGAAGGCGCCCACGGCAAACGCGCAGAGCGAGCCGAGACCGGCAGCCACCGGCGACCCCATGGTTTCGGCCGAAAGCCCGATCTCCTCACGCACGAAGGTGTCGATCGCTCGCTCCGGGTTCTCCATGATGCGATTCACGATCAGGTCCGACTCGGCTCGAGAAAGGCCCTTGGCCTCGTAGATCTCCCTCAGGATGCTCCGCTCCTGCTCCGGGGTGTGATGGAGCTGGTGGCGCTGGAGTTCGATCTGGTAGTCGAGCAGTTCCCGCTGCGACCGCACTGAAACGAACTCGCCGACGGCCATCGAGAAGCCGCCGGCCAGGAGGCCGGCCACGCCGGCGATGATGATCGAATGGGCGTCCTCGCCGGCGGCCCCCGCCACGCCCATGATCAGCGACAGGTTGCACACCAGGCCATCCGTCGCGCCGAACACAACCGGCCGCACGATGCTCGCGCCGCGGGTTTCGTGCGGGCTGGCCGGCGGCCGTCGAAGGGCGGCGATGCGGTCCTTTACGCCGTGCAGGCGCGTCTGGGGTACGGAGGCGGCGAGCGGCGCGGGAGCAGGCGTGCCGGTCGGTTGCGGCACTGCCGCGGCCTTCGATGCTGCGCTTGCCTTCGGCCTGGAACGCCTGGTTGTGGGTGTCATTCAATCCTCAAGCCGAGTAACCCGAGGCGAATCCGGGATCGCAACGTGCACGCAATTCTGATGCATGGATCGGTGGGTTGCTGGCCACTCGCTTGAGGCTCGCCAGCGCGCCGCCAACCCCGCGCCCCGTCCTCGACGCCGGCCTACCATGAGGGCGTGCTGAGCAGACTCAACCTCGACATGGCGCGTCCCCACCGGCCTCCGGTCTCGGGGCTTGCGTTGGCCGGCCTGAGTCTGACCCTGGCCACGGCCCTGGCAGCGCTGCTGCATCTGCAGATGGGCGTCTCGGACGCCGCGATCGTGTATCTCCTGGCAGTCGTCGCCGTCGGCACCGGCTACGGCAGCTGGCTCGCCGTCGGGACCTCCGTCGCGTCGTTCCTCCTGTACGACTTCTTCTTCGTCCAGCCCCTCTACACGTTCGCGATCGCCGCCCCAGAAGAGTGGCTCGATCTGCTGCTATTCCTTGTCGTGGCCATTGCGATCGGTCGGCTCTCGGCGCTGCAGCTGCAGCGGCGGCGCGAGGCCGAGCTGCGCGGCGCGGAGGCTCGGGCGATGTTCGCGATGAGCCGCGACATAGCCACGACTGCGACGGCCCTGGAAGCTGCGCCGATACTGGCCGGGCGGCTGGTCCGCGACGCCGAGATGGCCCGGGTCTGGATCGGCCTCGGCGACTCCCTGCGGGACGAGCGGGTGGTGGCGGACACTCAGCCCGAACAGCCTCGCCCGGTGGTGGCGTCGCGCTGGACGCTCCACTCCAGCTCCGGGGACACGCAGCCCAGCTGGGCCAAGGTCCGGGAGACGACCGTGGCTCGTCCACGCGACGGGTCCGAGGCCCGCGACTCGAGGCTGCAGCAGTTCCACGATGACGGTCCCGTGACCGTGATGCGCGTCCCCATCAAGGTGGGCGGCGAGATCATCGGCTCGCTCTGGGCGATCAGGCCTCAGAGCGACCCATTTCCCGGCAGGTCCCACTCGCGGCTCCTTGCCGCCGCCGCGGATCAACTCGGGCAGTCCGTCGTGCGCGACCGTCTGGCGTCCGAAGCCACGGCCGTCGAGGTGGCTCGCCAGGGCGACGCGCTCAAGTCGGCGCTCCTCGATTCGGTCTCCCACGATCTGAGAACTCCTCTCGCCGCAATCCGGGCCGCGGCCGGGAACTTGATGGATCCGGCCGTGAAGCTGGACTCGGAGGCGGAGCGGGAAGTGGCGCGCTCCATCGATCTGGAGGCGCAGCGGCTCAGCCGGCTGGTTCGAAACATGTTGGATCTGGGGCGGATCGAGGGCGGAGCGCTCCACCCCTCCCTGGAGCTGTACGACCTTGCGGATCTTGTCGATCCGGTCGTGGAGCGCGTCGCACCGACGCTCGCCCCATCGACAGTGGAGATGGTGATCCCG
The DNA here is from genome assembly GCA_003156975.1 of Chloroflexota bacterium. GTDB lineage: Bacteria > Chloroflexota > Limnocylindria > Limnocylindrales > CSP1-4 > Fen-1039. Next base: position 34,185 of record PMIE01000145.1, read on the forward strand.
GGCGACCTGCCGACGGTCCAGGTCGATGCCATGTTCGTGGACCAGATCCTCACCAACCTGCTGGAGAACGCGGCGCGGTATGCGCCGGGCAAGCAGATCCGCGTCTCGGCGAAGGCCGTGGGAGACCAGGTCTGGCTGATCGTCGAAGACTCGGGCGCGGGTGTTGCCGCCTCGGCGATGCCGCATATCTTCGAGCGGTTCTACCGTGCGCCGCGGCGCCAGGGGTCGCGATCGGAAGGGGGATCGGGGATCGGGCTGGCGGTCGTGAAGGGGCTTGCGGAGGCGATGGGCGGTTCGGCCCTCGCCCGAGCCAGCGCGCTTGGGGGCCTGGAGGTGATCGTCCGATTGCAGATCGACGGTGAGCCCGAATTGGCGGCCGAAGTCGAAGTCGGAGGCGCAGGCGAAGTCGAAGGCGCGACCGGGCCGGTCGAGTCGGCCGCAGAGTCGGCCGCCGAGCCGGAAGTCGGTCTCGAAGTCGAGCCGTCCGGCGCGCCGACCCCGGAGCCTCGATGAGCGAGAACGAAGCCGTGATTCTGCTTGTCGAGGACGATGAGCCGGCCCGGGTTGCGATCGCGAGCAATCTTCGAGCCCGCGGCCACGAGGTGGACGAGGCGGGCGATGTGCGGGAAGCGCTGCGGCTGTGGGATTCCCGCCGTCCGGACCTGATCCTGCTCGACCTGGGTTTGCCCGATTTCGACGGACAGGCCGTGATCCGCCGAGTTCGCCGCGAGGCGAACACTCCGATAATCGTCGTCTCGGCCCGAGGCCGCGAAGAGGATCGGGTCGCGGCTCTCGACGCCGGCGCGGACGACTACCTGACCAAGCCCTTCGGGTTGTCGGAGCTGCACGCAAGGATGCGGGCGGTGCTCCGGCGGGCTGCGGGTCCCGATGCCGACGCCGATGGCCGTCTGACGCTGGGTCCTGTCGTGCTGGATGTGGCACACCACGAAGTTCTGGTGGGGGAGACGCCGGTGGAGTTGACGCCGCGCGAGTTCGAGCTTCTGAAGGTCCTCCTCTCGCAGCCCGGTCGGGTCGTGACCGCGGGCCGGCTGCTTCGCGCGGTCTGGGGCACTGCCTACTCGGACGAATCCCACTACCTCCACGTCTACGTGTCGCGGCTGCGCCGTAAGCTCGCCGCCGCGGACCCGACCGGAGCAGCGGCCAAACTGATCGTCGCCGAGCCCGGGGTTGGATACCGAATCGTCGCGGAGTAGCCGGCTCGGCGCGGCCGGACGCGGTCGCGTCTGTGCGGCCCCCGGGAACGAATTGGAGCCGCGGCGCGCCATAGTAGTGAGTAGCGGACCGGAGGGACCGGCCGACTCTACCAATCCGCGAGGCAGAATGGCCGCCGTCGCAGGAAACCTGGTGCTGGCTGCACGGTCCGGAGACGCGATCGCGTTCGCGGCGCTCGTCCACGCCGAAACCCCGTCGGCGTACCGGCTCGCGCTGTCGATCGTGCGGTCGCCGTCCGAGGCGGAGGATGCGGTCCAGGAAGCTTTCCTGCGAGCCTGGCGTGACATCCGCAGCCTGCGCGATCCCGATCTGTGGCCGGCCTGGTTTCGGCGGCTGACCGTTCGATCGGCGCTCGACCAGACACGGCGCCGCCCGCGCGTGCGCGAGGTCGATCTCGATCTGGCGTTCAACGTGCCGGGTCTGGAACCTTCGGTCCATCCGGCCGATCGCATGGAGCTGATGGCCGGCTTCGACCGGCTTCGCCCCGACGATCGGGCCATCCTCGCCCTCCGCTTCTTCGCCGATCTCGAGCTTCCGGACGCCGCGGCGGCGCTCGGCATCCCGCTGGGAACGGCCAAATCCCGACTGCATCGCGCCCTCGGGCGCCTTCGCGACCAGATGAGGCATGAGCCATGAACGCTGAAGAGCGTCTATCGGACGCGCTGCATTCCGTTGTCGGCGCCGCCCGGCCGTCGCCGGATCTGGCGGATCGGATCGTGGAACGCGTTTCTGTCACCGGCCCCCGGCGGGTTGGACCCATCGCTCGCTTCGGTCTTGTTGCCGCTGCAGTGCTGGCGCTGGTTGCCGTCGCCATGCTTCCGCTGGCGATCGGGGCGAGGCTGAATCTGGTCGCTGAGAAGTCGCACGCCCCGACGGCCGCTCCAACGGGGCTGGCGCACTTCGACCGTGACGGCCTTGCCTTCGACTACCCGGCGGCGTGGATGGCGACAACCTCCGGCCAGAACATGCACTACGTCACGGTGCTCGACTACATCGGGACCGGGTCCGGCCTTGCGACATGCGTCCCGGTCACGCCGGGGCCGACCGATCAGTTCATCAGTGGAACGAATTGCGGCGCCAACGTCAGCGTCGGCCCGGGCCAGGTGGTGGTAGAACTGATGCGGCAGGATGGGCCGCCGCGCCCGGGCGCGATCAATCCCAGCGATCCGAGCGGGCTCGACCCCACCAGTAAGTACGTCACAGTCGGCGGGCTGCCCGCCATCTTCACCGAGGGACGCTCCACCGACTCCCCGGTGACGCTCGACTGGACGCTATCGGTGCCGGGCGAGCTGAGCAGCCGCTACCAGATTCACGTCGAGATGAAAGCCCCCGGTCTGGATGAGATGCGGGCCGAGGTGGAGGCTCTCGTCGCGAGCGTTCAGTACGACCCGCTCATCCCGGTGCTCAATGCGGCCGACGGACCGCGGATTGCGGCAGTCGGCCTGGCCAAGGCCGCCGCCAACGACCAGAGTTTCGCGTGCTTCCCCAAAGAGCCGGGAACCACGGTCTCTGCCACGGTTACCCAATTCCCCGGCTACTCGCCGCTTCGCGAGCAGCTGCCGGTCACGTGCACAACCCAGATCGTGCCGACTGCGATCGGGCTCTGGAAGATGACCCTGACCGAGTCGTGGACCGCGGCCTCCGACAGGTCGCCGGGCAGCCTCACGACGACGCTCTGGCTCGCTCCCGATGGCACGCCCGGCGAGGAAGACGGCGGCACCGCCTCGGCGATCCCGTACTGGCCGTAGCGCGAGCCCGCCCCCTGGGCCGAGCGCCACGCTGGAGCATATCGAGTAGCGTACGCAGGCACCGACGCGTTCGTCGGCGCGGCATCGCGCGCTGGATCCGGCACCAAGGGGCTCGATGGAACGCAAGTGGCTCATTCTCACGAGCGTGTCGCTCGGCTCGCTCATGGCGACGCTGGACGGCAGCATCGTCAACATCGCGCTGCCGGCGATCCAGACCGACTTCCACGTCGATCTGACCACGATCGAGTGGGTCGTCGTCGCCTATCTGCTGGTCGTCGGTAGCCTGCTGCTGCCGTTCGGTCGACTCGGCGAGGTCCTCACTTTCAAGCGCGTCTACCTGGTCGGCTTCGCGATCTTCACGCTGGCGAGCATCTGCTGCGGCGTCTCGCCGGATACCGCGGCGCTGGTCGCCTTCCGTGTGATTCAGGGGATCGGTGCGGCGATGCTCATGGCGATGGGGCCCGCGATCGTGGCCCACACCTTCCACGACCGCGAGCGCGGGCGTGCCCTTGGCCTCAACGGCATCAGCGTCGCCATAGGTCTCAGCCTCGGTCCGGCGCTCGGCGGGATACTCACCCAGGTTGCCAGCTGGCACGCAATCTTCCTCATCAACGCTCCGATCGGGCTGCTGGCGATCCTGTGGGCCTATCGCATTCTCCCGACCGAAGAGCCCGGCAAGGACCAGTCATTCGATGTCAGGGGCGCGGCCCTCTCGGGCGTCGCCCTCTTCGCCCTTCTGCTTGCCCTCAGCGATGGGCAGGAGTGGGGTTGGACCAGTCCGGCGATCGTCGGCCTGTTCGCCGCCTTCATCGTGCTGGGTGCCGCCTTCCTCATGACCGAGCGCCGCGCGATCCAGCCGATGATCGACCTCGCCCTGTTCCGGATCAGACCCTTCACGGCCGGTCTTGCCAGCGTGGTTGTGGCGTTCGCGGGCCTGTTCACCGCCACATTCCTCCTGCCGTTCCTTCTGGAGCAAGGACGCGGCTTCTCGCCGATCGAGGCGGGGCTGCTCCTCACCCCGGTCCCGCTGACGATGGCGATCGTGGCGCCGCTGAGTGGGATGGCCTCGGACCGCTTCGGCCCGCGCCTTCTGGCCAGCACCGGCATGGCGCTCATGGTTCTGGGTCTGCTGAGCCTCACCCAGCTGGCGGTGGACTTCAGCCTGCCGGACCTCGTCTGGAGACTTGTTCTTCTGGGCATCGGCCAGGGCATGTTCATGAGCCCCAACAGCAGCGCCGTTCTCGGCTCCGTGCCGCGGCCTCGCGTTGGGACTGCGTCCGGAACACTGGCCCAGATGCGGGTCAACGGTCAGGCGCTCGGTATCGCTTTGAGCGGCGCGATCGTAGCGACTCGGCTGCCCATACATCTCGGGAATCTTGGTGGCGGGCCGGCCACGGCCGCAGTTCGGAGCGCGGCGCTCGCCGGCGCGATCCACGATGCCTTCGTGGTCGCTGCGCTCGTATGCAGCCTGGGCATCGTCACCAGCCTGATCCGAGGTTCGAGCCGGCCGGGCCACCCAGCGGTGGGTGCGGCCGCGGCCCCGGCCGTAACGGCTTCCACGCCGGCGGCACCGGCCCAGCAGTAGGCACAGCGGGCATCGACCCGACACCGAACCGGGATCGCGGGACGGACCCTTTCGGGCGAACCCGCGCCGCCCGGCCGCCCTGTTGAGCGGTTGTTGAGCGCCGGCGCGCACCACCCAGGGCGTTCCCTCGTGGCCCCCTCGATATGGTGGGGGAGTGACATTCGCCGACAGCGTTCTTCATCTCGTTCGAGCCGGTGCCCGCATCGATTCGCGGCGCGGCTCTGACGCGACCGTGTCATCGGAGGCAGCCGTCGCGCTTGCGGCCGATCCGCTCGTGGGTGTGGAGGCCGTCTCGGTTGCCTCTCCGGAGCCGGGCTTCCCGGATGTCGAACTGGTCGCAGAGGCTGCTCAGGCTGCCCGGGCGGACCAGAGCGAGCACGAGTTCGAGCCCGGCCTGGGGGATCTCGAGGCGGCCGTGAGTTTGGTTTCGAGCGGGCTAGCGACACGGGTCGTCCTTTCCGGGTTCCAGTCGTGGCCCGGGCTGCTGTGGCGCGCTTATCAGCTCGCCGATACCTCTGGCGTTCTCATCCTGCCGACCGTCGTCCGTCCAGGCGGCAGGGTGGACATCGTCATCACGAGGGACACCGCCGCCAATGGCTGACTTACGGCCCCTGAAGGGCCGAAAACTCGGAGATCGGCGCGTAGTCGTCGATCGACCACATGCTCGCTACTTCCGCTATCTCGGTCCGGGCGTGCTCGAGGCCAAGCTGGAGGCCCAGGCGCCGAGAACCTCAGGGCAGCGCCGTATGGCCCTGCTCCGAGCCGTCTTGTTCGGCCGGCCTCTTTCGTCCGCCGCTGACCTGGCCGAGCGATTGCCGATCTGGAAGGCGCTGCCCGTCTTCTCCTCGGACGTGATGTCCTCAGTTGCGTACGCGACCGGGGCCATGATGCTCATCCTGGCGAGCGCGGGAACGGAGAACTACAAATACGTCCTGGGACTCTCCGTCGTTGTTGTGGCACTGCTCGTCATTGTCACGTTCAGCTATCGCCAGACCATCCGGGCATATCCCAGCGGCGGCGGCAGCTACATCGTCGCGCATGCCAATCTGGGAGTTATCGCGGGGCTCGTCGCCGCCGGGTCGCTGCTCACGGACTATGTCCTGACCGTGTCGGTTAGCGTGTCCTCGGGCGTCCAGGCGCTGTATTCGGCCTTCCCTGCCCTCGAGCCCATCGCGGTTCCGCTGATCGCGCTCTCGATCCTCCTGGTGATGGTCGTCAACCTTCGCGGGTTGCGAGAGAGCGGCACTCTCTTCGCCAGCCCGACGTACATCTTCATCGGGTCGATGCTTCTTCTCATCGGTGTCGGCATCTTCGAGTCTTTGACCGGCCAGCTTCACCATGTCACCGATGTCGTGCCCTTGAGCGGCCTCGCCACGGAGAACATGGGCGTCTTCCTGCTCTGCAAGGCATTCGCCGACGGCTGTTCGGCGATGACCGGCACCGAGGCCGTCGCGAACGGCGTCCCGGCTTTCCAGCCGGTGGAATGGAAAAACGCCCAGAAGACCATGATCATCATGGCCACCCTGCTCGGGATCATGTTCCTGGGGACCAGCTTCCTTGCCGTCAACATCGGCGCCCACCCGGCGAACGATCTCATCACGAACACGCCCGGCGGCGGCGAAAGCGTCCTTTCGCAGGTCGGGCGGACCGTCTTCGGCGGGCGCGGACCGCTCTATTACATCCTTCAATTCGCGACGATGGGCATCTTGATCCTGGCTGCCAACACGAGCTTCGCCGACTTCCCGCGCCTCTCATCCATCCTGGCGCGCGACGGCTTCTTTCCGCGGCAATTCTCGCTTCGAGGTGAGAGGCTCGCCTTCAACTCGGGCATCGTTGCCCTCTCGCTTGTTTCCATTGCTCTGGTGGTGGCCTTCAACGGCTCCACCGACCGCCTCATCGGCCTTTACGCGATCGGCGTCTTCACCTCATTCACACTGTCTCAGTCCGGCATGGTCAAACACTGGTTTGTCGAACGTGGGGACGGCTGGCGCCGCAGCGCTTTGATCAACGGCGTCGGCGCCGCGGTGACCGCAATCGTGGTTGTGGTCATCGCCATCTCGAAGTTCGACCAGGGCGTCTGGATGATCATCATCGTGGTCCCGATCCTCGTCGCGCTGATGCTCTTCATCAAGCATGAGTACGACCTGGAAGGGCGAGGCCTCCAGGTTCAGCCGGATGTCGTCTTCGGGGTCCCGCATCGCCGCCAGAGAGTGGTAGTGGCCGCGCAGTCGATGACGCGGGCCGTCGTGCAGGCCGTCAGAGTGGGGCAGACGATGGGCGAGGAGGTCCAGCTCGTCCATGTCACGCTGGATCATGCCGAGGGCGAGAACTTCCGCGAGAGGGTGGAGCGCCAGCTGCCGGGCGCGCGAGTGGTGCTGGTGGAGTCGCCCTATCGGGCGCTGGTTCGGCCGTTCGTGCGCTATCTGGAAGTCTCGCAGGCCGAGGATCCGGAGCGGCTCACGATCGTGCTTCTGCCGGAGCATCTGGCACGGCACTGGTGGGACCGCATTCTGTACAACCAGAATGTGCACCGAATTCGCGAGGCCCTGGTTGGGCGAAAGGACTTCGTCGTCCTCGACACGCCCTACCGAAGAGAGATCTAGCGGCTCGTTGCCACCGGGCGCTGCCGCGATCGCCTCAGGCCTCGATCATCGTTCCCGTTTTGGAGACCTCGATGGCGCCGTTGAAGGTCGTGGCGGCCCGCTCGATCGCCTCGTCTTCTTGCAGCCCAATGCCCAGGTGGGTCAGCACCAGCCGCGAGACCCCGGCATGGGAGGAGACGAGTCCGGCATCCTCGGGCGACATATGCACGGACGGAATCTCGATCTCCGTGGCGAAGCATTCCGCGACAAGGACGCGTGCGCCCTTGGCCAGCGTCACCAGGTTGTCGCAGGGGCCGCTGTCGCCGGTGTAGGCGAGCCGCCGATCGCCAAAGCGAGCCGTCAGGCCGAACGCCGGGACTGCGTGTTCCACCGTTCGGGCCTGGATCTTGAGATCGCCGATCTCGGCGATGCCGCGGTCCTTCAGCTCGACGACCTGGAAGTAGTCGCTCATGTGGTGGTCGGACGAACTCTTGACGAAGTCCTCCACGCGCTTGGCCCAGCCCACCGGACCGAGGACCGGGATCTTGCGCATCGGCTTGTCCGCGAAGGCGAAGGCGTAGTAGAGGAGGGGCATATCGGCGAAGTGGTCGGCATGGAGGTGGCTGATCCAGACGGCATGCAGATCTTCCAGGCGGATGTAGTGCTGCAGCGACCCCAGCACGCCGCCGCCGATGTCAACCAGTACGTTGGCGCCACCTGCCTGCAGCAGGAAGCCGGAGCATGGCTCATCGGCCTTTGGGTACGGCGCGTTGCCCAGAGTGGTCCACCGAATTGGCCCCTCCGGCTTCCCCCGCTTGATCACGGATCCCTCCTCTAGTGACGTCATTGCAGAAGTTAGCAGCGACAGCAAGCGGTTGTATTGCGAGTTCGCAGTAGGGGTATCGGGTGTGCGCCTGTAGCACCAGATCGGCTCATTCATTCGGATGATGCGCAGCTATTCGCCGGTCGCGATACTATTCGCCTATGAGCGAAGGATTGGAGCGGGAACGCCAGATCGATGCCGTGGTAGAGGCGATGGGCGGCCTCTGGGACAAGGACGCCCACGACGTGCCGGAGTGGGTGGCCCAGGAACTCACCTTCAGCCAGATGCGGCTGCTATTCCTGTTGAGCAGGAATGGCCCCGCTCCGATGAGTCGCATCGCGGAGTGGCTCGGCGTGGGCCTTCCAACGGCCAGCGGCACCGTAGAGCGCGTCGAACGGCATGGCCTTGTGTCTCGCCAGCATCGCCTGGACGACCGGCGAGTCGTTGAGTGCGGGCTCACGGAAGCCGGCCGGCATCTGATCGATGAGATCTCCGGGACGCGGCTCGAAATGATGCGGAAGGTTCTCGGGGTCCTGAACGGAGAGGAGCTGGCTCAGATGGCCGGCCTGATCACCACGATGGTCACTCGCACCAGGTCCGGAACTGCATGAACGCCGCGACAGCGACGCGAGTCGTACGCACTGAGGAGAACGAAAGACTCGCCTGATCCCAAGACCCCATGCGGTCGGACGCGAACTGCCGATACGCCGCGTTCACCGCAAGTTCGACCGGGTCGACGCCTCGCCGGCGCCCGGCCCCACCAGCGATCGACACGCCTGTAGCCAAGGAGCGAAGGAGCAACACGTGATACGACTGACACAACTTGCAGTATCGAAACGAAGCGTGACCGTCCTGATCACGATCGGCCTGCTGCTCGGCGGACTCTTCTCGTGGTCTTCACTCAAGCAGGAACTGCTGCCCGACATCCAGTTCCCGATTGTGGTCGTCATCACGCCTCTCCCGGGCGCCAGCGCCCAGGACGTCTCGACGCAGGTGACGGCGCCGATCGAGCGATCCATCGGCAATGCGTCGCGCCTGAAGAGTGTCGACTCGAGTTCGGTCAACAGCCTGTCGATCGTCGTTGCCACGTTTTCGTACGGCACAAACATCAAGGACACGCTGGCGACGGTAGAGACGAACGTGAAGGCGCTGGGTCTCACCTCCACGTCGACCGTCGAATCGTTCGACATCAACGCGTTCCCGTCTCTGATCGTCGCGATTCGCGGCACCGGCGCCACGACGCCTGATCAGCTCAATGCCCTGGCCGTCGGCACGATCACGCCGTCCCTCCAGAGCATCGAAGGCGTGAGCAAGGTGGACTTGAGCGGTGCCAGCCAGTACCGCCTCGTCGTCAATCTGGATCCGGCCAAGCTTGCGGCCAACAACGTCTCCGCCAGCCAGATCCAGGGCGTGCTCGCGGCAAACAACCTGATCCTGCCCGCAGGCTCTCTGCCGACCACCACCGGTGGAACGACGATCTCGATCCCGGTTTCGGCCCAGCATCAGCTCGTCCTGACCAATAAGGAGCAACTCCTCTCTCTGGCGGTGGGAGTGAAGATGCCGGCCGCGGGATCTGCCTCCCAGGCGCCGACGACCATCACCATCGGCGATCTCGGAACGGTCGCCTACGTCCCCGTCTACCCGACCGGGTATGCGGATCTGAACAAGTCCCCGCGGACCGGAGACGCCGGCCCCGCGCTGGTCCTGAGCATCTCCAAGACCGCAGACGCGAATACCGTCGACGTGGTGCAGGCCGTCCAGAAGAAGCTGGATGAGCTCAACGCCCAGGGCAACGGCAGCTTCGAGATCGACACGGTCTCCGACTCTTCCAGCTTCATCATCGAGTCGCGCGACAGCCTGGTCCGCGAAGGCGGCCTGGGCGCGCTCTTCGCGATCCTGACGATCTTCTTCTTCCTGCTGAGCCTGCGGTCCACTCTCGTGGCCGCGATCAGCATCCCGGTCTCGATCATGACCGCCCTGGCACTCATGCTCGTGGCGGGAGTGACCATCAACATCATGACCCTGGGTGGGTTAGCGATAGCCGTCGGCAGGGTGGTGGACGACGCAATCGTCGTCCTCGAGAACATCTACCGGCACCGCAGCAAGGGTGACCCGATGCGCGAGGCGTGCATCTCGGGTACACGTGAAGTCGCCAGCGCGATCACCAGCTCAACGCTCACCACGGTTGCGGTCTTCCTGCCGCTCGGCTTCGTCGGCGGAATCGTCAGCCAGTTCTTCCTTCCCTTCGCCCTTACCGTTACCTTCGCCCTTCTGGCCTCGCTCATCTGCGCCCTGACGGTCGTCCCGGTCATGGCCAGCCTGTTCATCGATCGCCTCAAGCTGGACCCTGACGAAGGCCCGCAGCATCACGAGAGCCTGGTTCAGAGGATCTACACCCCGCTCCTGAAGGCGGCGCTCTTCAACCGGCGCAGCCGCTGGGCCGTCATCGGCGTCGCCGGCGTGCTCGTCCTCGGCGCCGGAATGCTCGTTCCGCACATCCCCACTCAGTTCCTCAATGCCGGGTCGCAGAAGCAGCTCTCCATCAGTGTTGCTCCGCCCTCCGGCACCCCTTCCCTGACCGTGCTTCAGCAGGCCCGAATCGTCGAGGCCAAGCTGCGCGACTACTCGGAAGTGAAGCTCATCGAGACCACGGTTCCGAGCGAAGCCGACACCGGTCTGTCTGCCCTTTCCTCCGCCTTCAGCGGTGGCGCTTCCAACGGGGCGACGATCGTCGTCGGCCTGGACCAGAGCACGAGCCTCGACGCGGAGCAGACCAAGCTCACGGCCGCTCTGGCCCCACTCCAGCCCGACAAATGGCAGATCCTGGTGGCTCAGAACAGCATGACCGGCAGCAGTGCGATCAGTGTTGTCGTGAGCGGATCGGATAGTGCGGCCGTGGCCGACGCCACGACCACAGTGATGGCCAGCCTCAAGTCCATGCCGGACCTGATCAACGTCAAGAGCGACCTCGCGACCCAGACCCCTCAGTACGACATCGACGTCGACCCGAACAAGGCCATCCTCGACGGCACCAGCACATACGGTGTGCAGTCCGAGGTTCACAACGCCCTGGTTGGAACGAAGGCCGGCAGCGTGAGCCTGGCCGGATCTCCGACCGACGTCTACCTCCAGGTAGATGCCCAGCTCACCTCGCTCGACGCTCTCTCGAAGATGCCGGTCGGGGTGGCCAAGATGCCACTCAGTTCAATCGCCACCGTCACGGAAACGCAGAACCAGGCCCGCATCAGCCACGTCGGCGGCCATCCGGCCTCGACGATCTCGGCTGATCCCACGAGCAAGGACACCGGCGGCGTCTCGATGGAGATCCAGAAGGCCATCGACAAGCTGCAGGCCGACGGCAAGCTCAAGGGCGTGACCGTCACGCTCGGTGGAGTGACCGCCGAGATGAACGACGCCTTCGGCGGCCTGTTCGTCTCGATGGCCGTCGCCATCCTGCTCGTCTATCTCGTCATGGTCCTGGTCTTCAACTCGCTCGTGGATCCGCTCGTGATCATGTTCAGCTTGCCGCTGGCGACGATCGGAGCCTTCCCGGCGCTGTTCTTGACTCAGCGGCCGATCGGCATCAGCGCCCTGATCGGCTTCCTGATGTTGATTGGCATCGTCGTGACGAACGCCATCGTCTTGCTCGATCTGGTCGAGCAGCACAGGCATCGCGGCATGCCGATGTACGACGCCCTCATCCAGGGCGGACGGACGAGAGTCCGGCCGATCCTCATGACGGCAATCGCGACCATGCTGGCGCTCATGCCCCTCGCGCTCGGCCTCTCCGAAGGCGAGATCATCGCCTCGGAATTGGCCACGGTCGTGATCGGCGGCCTCTTCACCTCCACCTTCCTGACGCTCATCGTCATTCCGGTTGTGTACTCGCTGGTCGAGGACGCAAAGGTCCGGACGGCGCGAGCGGCCGGCCGGAGCGAGGACCAAGACGTCCCGGCGGCGGAGCCGGCTGCCTCGTAGGGAGTCATCCGCATATACGCGAGAGCCCGGGCCATTTGGTCCGGGCTCTTTCCTACGTAGTGGAGGCGCCGGCCGAGGATGCCACGGCATCGTCGTCGGCGCGAGGGATCAGCAGGTAGCCGAGGAGCGCGCCGAGAGCGTTGGCTGCCACTCCGAACACGATCGCGACCTCAGCCGGCCATACCGTGAGCATCACGCCGGTGATGGCCGCCCCGATCGGGAACCCGGAGAAGTTGAGGTTCATCGAGACCGTGAAGGCGCGTCCCATCCAGGCTGGATCGGTCTTGCGCTGGCGCAGCGTGAACATGGCGATGTCCATCGGACCGTTTGCCAGGCCGCCGATCGCCATTGAAAGGGCAATCGGAATCAGGCTGCCCGGCCACAACAGGAATGCGGTCGCCAGCGTGAAGACGAGAGCGGGGATCAGGATCATCCGCCGCTCCCGCCCTTCGGTCTTGACGCGGCCCGAAAGGAATGCCGAGACGACGCCGAAGGCGCCCATCAGCCCGAACATGTAGCCGACCATCTCCTGGCCCATACCCAGATGCTTGAGGACCAGGACAGGCACGACGATCTCGACCATGCCGCCGCTCAGGTTCATGACGGAGAGCGAGATCGCCAGGCTGCGGAGGGTCCGGTTCTGCCACGTGTAGACGAGCCCGAGCCACGCGTCGCGGAGGAGACTTCCGGAAGAGGCGACGTCCGTGCGGGGATCGGGCGCCCCAAACATGACCAGCGCGGCGGCCGCGTAGGCCGTGGCGATGCAGGCCATCGCCGCCTCGAACCCGAGCAGCTGCGAAAGAAGGGCGCCCATCGGCGCCCCGACGACGGTGGCGAGCACCCAGCCGTTTGAGTCGACCGCATTGACCCGCTCCCAGAGATGCTTTGGAACCATGAGCGGGAACAGACTGCGCAACCCACTGCTGCTCAACGGCCCGGTCAGCGACGAGACCGAGGCAATGGCTACGAGCAGCGCCGCGGGCAGGTGGTTGGACAAGCTCAGCGTCGCAACAAGTAGCAGTGTCACCGTGACGACGACGTAGTCGAGGATGATCAGGCGGACCCGACCGTGTCGATCCAGAAGGGCACCCGCGATGGGGCTGATGAACAAGCCGGGAGCGACGCTGGCAAAGGCAACTGCCCCGGCCAGTTGTGGGGAGTCGTATCGCTGCAGGGCGAACAGAATCATGACGATGCTGATCATCGACTGGGCGATCCGGGAGACCTGCATGGAGAGCAGGACCCGGCCCAGCGAAGGCACTGCCAGGAGGGCTCGATATGACGGCGCTGGAGTGGCGGGTTCTTCCACGGAGGCTCCGTCGTGGCGGTGTTTCTAGTGGGTGGAGCGTGCCACAGATTTGCCCGGGGCGCCGCGCCTCAGATCGACGGCCGCCTGGTCGATCCTCAGCCGGCCGGCTCCGGCGGCGCCGGCAGCTGTTGCCACAGCCATTCGCGCAAGGTCAGGCCCGAAGCGCGGACGGCTGCCGCCTCGGCTCGGCCGACATAGCGGTAGTGCCACGGCTCGAAGCCGTAGCACGTCTTGGCGGTCTTGCCGGCGGGGTAGCTCATCACGAACCCGTACTGCCAGGCGTGAGCCGCCATCCACTTGCCGGCCGCGGTGGCCGTTGCCCAGTTGCTGTAGTCCCATGGCAGCCGCCCGCCCTTGGCCTCGAAGTCGATCGCCAGCCCCAGCTGGTGCTCCGAATGGCCGGCCCTGGCCGAGGTCAACAGGGCCTTGCTCATGCCCAGAGCGCGGACCCACTTCTTGAACGTTCCCACCTGGGTAGCGAAGCTGCGGTAGGCCGACGCGACCGCCAGTGGAGCGTGCGCAGCGGCTGCGGCTTTGGCCATGGCAGCTAGATCGGCCACGGCGACGGCTCGCACCTGGTACCCGCCGTTGAGGCCGGCCTTCGAGGTGCTGACCAGGTCCGGAGGGACATAGCCGCTCGGAAGCATTTCGGTCGTGTCGAGGAGCGTCAACGCCCAGTCCCCGTAGCCCGCAAACATCGTCGTCACGTCCTGGTAGGCGCAGGCGGGCGGCGGCATGACCGCGGACGCACTTTGCGGGGTTGCCAGCACCAGACCGTCGGGCGAGGCCGCTCCGATCAGGGCGGGAGAGCAGAACAGGGTAACCAGCGCCAGAGGAAGGGCAACTCGCCACATAGAGCGTGCCTCAGTCCTTGTGATTGCCTGCGCCCAGGTCCATTGCCGGGGACCGATCAGGCGTCGCGACCCCAGAGGGGATCGACCACCATCGGTGCACTCGAGCTGTCGGCTGCCTGCGCCAGGGCCGACGGGCTATTGCCGGTCGCGGCGGCAGTGTACGCCGAGTTTACTGCGGCTGGTGTCGCGGACGCGGCGCCGCTGCCAGGCGTCGGCGTCTTTACCCCGATGAGAGCGAGAGCCTGCGCAGCGTTGGCGTGCGTGAGGGTCGTGAGGAGCGGTAGCAGCGAGTCGCCGGAGAAGAGCCCGCCGGAGGCGGCAGCGCCGCCGTAGACTCCACCGACCAGGGCGGGATCGACGCCCCACTGGCTCGTCGCCAGCTCGGCATTCACGGTGTTGACCGAGGCTGCCCGGGCCAGGGAGGCAGGGGGCAGGCCCGACGGGGCGGTCTGGGTTTGGCTCGCGCCCGAAGCACTTCCGGCCTGTGTGGCCTGGAGTGCCTCGGCGGCAGACGTGTTCACGGTCCCTATGGCGGTCATATCGGAGCAGTCGGCGGCTCAGGCCCAAGGATTAGGGGTTTTCACCTAAAGCGTTGGCCCGACGCACCACCGACTCAACCCTGCTGGTCGGTGCCTGTATCGCTGCCGGCCGAATGGGCTGCGCCGGATGACGACCTTCGCCGTCGAGCGGGCAGCAGCACGAAGCCGACCAGCAGCGCCATGAGCATCAGCACGAAGGCAAGGACCGCGGCCGCCGCGACGACCCACAGCAGACCTATCTCGCTCGAGCCGTTGACTCGGCTGACGACCGAATCGGCTTTGGAGATGGCACCGTCCGGATCGACGTTCTGCAGATCGGCTCGCGCCTGCTTGAGTGGAGTGTCGAGGTCTGCGCCCGTGAGCCCGATTGCCTGAAGGATGTCGCGAGATCCGTCACGCACCTGGGTGGCATGGGCAACCTTGGCGGAGGCATCCGACATCCTCGTCAAGAGAGCGGTCAGATCGTCGAGATCGGCCTGGGTGGAGGCCGCCTCGAACATTGTCTGAATTCGGGTGCCGTCCAGCGACAGGCCGGGGAGTTGCTTCTCAGCCAGGTCCCGAAGGTCGAGAATCGCCCCGACCCTGGCCATGTCGGCCTGGGCCGAAGGGAAGTCCCAGTCGCCCATCGGCCCGCGCACCGCCACCGGGAGTTTCCATGCTCCGGCTCTCGTTGCCAGAGCGTGATATGCGGTTCGGGCGTCGGACCGAGCGGCCAGGGCGGCGGCGTCGAAGATGCCTTCCCCGGCGAGGAGCTTCTCGATATCGTCCGGCTTGGTGATCCCGGCCGGGATCGTGCCGAGCTCATCGAGAAGGTCGAGCAGATGCTTGGAGGTGAGGGGCTGCTGGGCGCCTGCCGCCTTCTCGCCGGTTGTCGCGCCGGCATATGGCATTTCGCCGGCGGCCGCGGCCTTGAGCACGTTCTTGAGGTTGTCGGGCCCGATCTCCCTGGCCGCTGATGTGAAGAACGCGCACGCCGCCGCGTACTGCCACGCGTAGACGTTCTGGTCCTCGATCGTGGAGTTGGGGTTGAGCTTGCGCCACGTGGTCAGACTCGGCGTTCCGGTGGACGGATAGGCGGGAACCTTGTCGCACGGTGGGTAGTTGCCCTCGCCGGCCGCCTTCTGGCTATACATGGCCAGGCCCTCGTAGAGCCATTTGTCCGCGAGAGAGTCGGAGTTGAACCAGACGTGCGCCAGTGCATGAGCCACCGCGCCCGCGCCGGCGGACTGAGGGATGCTCACGGTATGGGTCGCGGAATCGTAGCCGAGGCCGTTGTCGTCGAGCCCTCCGTTGCCCACCTCGGCGATGACGATGGTGCCGCCCGGCATCGTCAGCCCGGTGAGATCCTCGAGGCTCTGGACGTCGGCTCCGACGTTGGTGCGGACCATCGATAGCCAGGCTGAGTCCCCGGGCCAGCCTTGAAGGTCGAATTGCTGACCGGCCACGACAAGCGGTACGTGTGTGGCGCTTGCCGCATTCCTGGCCGCCACGCACGTCCAGAAGTCCTTCGGATTCGACTGCGCCCCGCTCGAGAAGACCTGCTTCCCGCCCGAGTCGCCGGTCTTGGTCAACCGGCCGCCGGAGTCGACACGAAGGTCGAAACCGTCGGGAATGACCACCGATACGAGGCCCGAGTCGCGGCCGCTTGCCACGGCACACAGGCTGGCATAGGCCCCGGTTGCCTGGAATGCGCCGGCGGACTCAGCCTTGCTCGGGATCGAGTACTTGGCCGTGACAACTCGAGTCTGGCCGTAGTAGACGTTGGGGAAGTCGAGCTTGACGATCCGATACCGGTCGTCACTGCTGATCGTGGATTGCCACACGGCGCCTGCGTTGGACGTGGCTTCGACCGGACCGGCCGCTTGCTCAATCGCGATGTTCGTGCTGTTCCAGGAGTAAGCGACGGTGCCGCTGCTCGATGCCTGGCTCGGTTTCTCGTTGTGAATCGAGACCTGGACGGTGACCTGGATCAGATTCCGGGCCGGGACCACTTCGTAGGTCGCGGTGCCCGACTCGGTCACGCCGCCGGCACCTTGCACCGCGCCCGGCCCGACCAGAAGAAGAGTCCCGGCCAGGAATATCGGAGCGACCACAGGCAGTAGCCGAATGTGCAACTGAGGACCCCTTCTGCTCGAATGGGCGATGGCTGCGGCGAGACCGGTCGAGGGACCACCGAATCGCGACGCCCGGGGGTTCCGCCGGAGTCACGGCCCAAGTCGGGATTCTAGCCCGCGCCGCTGCTCGTGACACGCGAGATGGCACAACCAGGCGTTATCGTGGGTTGCGATGCAACTCATCGGTGGCAAACCCGTCTTTGCCGCGACAGATCTGGTCGGCTTCCTTGCATGCGAGCATCTCGTTGGCATGGAGCTGGCAGCCATGGCAGCTCTGGTGGAACGGCCGATTCGGCTGGATCCGGAGATAGACCTGATCGCGAAGCGGGGCGTTGAGCATGAGGCTCGCTACCTTGCGGATCTGGAGCGCGATGGGCGGCGGGTCACGCGCGTGGATGCGGGCGATCACGACGCCCCGGCTGCCGCGCGCCTTCAAGCGCTCCGCGCAGCTGCGACCACGACGGAGGAAGCGATCCGCCGGGGCGACGACGTCGTCTATCAGGCCACCTTCTTCGACGGCCGGTGGCTTGGTCTGGCGGACTTCCTGGTTCGTGTAGAGCGGCCGAGCGCTCTGGGGGCCTGGAGCTACGAGGTGGTGGACACGAAGCTGGCCCGCCACGTCAAGGCTTCTGCGTTGCTACAGATTTGCTCGTATGTGGAGGGGCTGACCGCGATCCAGGGCACTGCGCCGGAGGTGATGCACGTTGCGTTGGGCGGTAGCGCCCGCAAGGTCGAGGCTCACCGCGTAGGGGACTACATGGCGTACTACCGCGCGGTGAAGGCGGCCTTTGAAGCGCGCGTCGCCGCGGACGGTGGTCCCGGCGGGGCCACGTACCCGCCGGCGGGCACATACCCGGAACCGGTGGAGCACTGCGACGTCTGCCGCTGGCAACTCGTCTGCGCGGCCCGGCGTCGAGCCGACGACGATCTCGCGCTCGTTGCCGGCGCCCCCACTCGTTTGCGACGCGCCCTGAAGGGCGCCGGCGTTGCGACTCGCCGCCGGCTCGCGGCCCTGGAGCTGCCACTGCCGGGGCCACTCGACGGCGTTGGGCCGGCGGCGCTGGAGAAGGCCCGGGCCCAGGCGGAAATCCAGGTTCGAGGTGAAGACGCACGCCACATTCAGTACGAGTTGCTGGATCCGGCGCGGCAGCGGGACGGCACCCTCGAGCCGAACCGCGGGCTGACGATCCTGCCCGAGCCGCGTCCGGGCGACCTCTTCTTCGACATGGAGGGCGATCCNNCGACGGCGTGGACTACCTGTTCGGCATCCTCGAGCCCGGGCTTCTCGACGCGGACGGCGAGCCGACTTTCCACGCAATCTGGGCGGTGGACGAGGAGGGCGGTGTCACGCCTGCCGCGGAGAAGCGCGCCTTCGAGCAGACGATAGATCTGTTCATGGACCGGCTGGCGGCGGATCCCGCGCTCCACATCTACCACTATGCGCCGTACGAAACGACGGCGGCCGGACGCCTGATGGGCAGGTACGGCACGCGTGAACAAGAGGTGGACCGGCTGTTCCGCGGCGGCGTCTTCGTAGATCTGTTCCGGGCGGTTCGTCAGGGGCTGCGCGCCTCGGTCGAGAGCTACTCGATCAAGAAGCTCGAGCCACTCTACGGCCTCGCGCGGGAGGAGGGCCTCCACGACGCCGGATCGAGCATCGTTGCCTTCGAGAGCTGGCTGGCGGAGGTGGAGACGGGCGAGGCCTCGCCGCGGTCGCCGCAGACGGACGAGACCCTGCAGAGCATCGAGCGGTACAACCGTGACGACTGCGTCTCCAACTGGCGGCTGCGAGACTGGCTGGAGGAGAGACGGGTAGAGCTGGCGGGCGGGATCGCAGAACCGCTGCCACGACCGGTCGCCGGCGAACCGGACCCGGCGGAGTCCCTTTCGGAGCGGCTGGCGCATGTTGCCGATATCGCTGAGAGGCTGTGCGCCGAAGTTCCCGAGGATCCGGCGGACCGCACGCCTCCTCAGCACGCCCGCTGGCTGCTGGCGCAGCTCCTGAGCTGGCATCGGCGCGAGGAGAAGTCGTACTGGTGGCGCTACTTCTACTTGATGGAAGATCTCACAGACGAGGAGCGGGTCGCCGAGCGCGAGCCAATCGGACGGCTGGAGCTGATCGGCCGGGTGGGGGAGTCGGCGCGGTCGATCATCTACCGGTANNTGGACCTGCGTCGCGGGCCGAAGACGGACGGTCCCCACCCCACGTCGCTCGTGCCGTACGACCGCGTGGACACGAAGCCACTCCGGGAGAGTCTGCTCCGCATCGGCGAGTGGGTCGCCGACAACGGCATGGAAGGGCCCGGCGACTACGCGGCGGCACGCGAGTTGCTGATGCGTCGACCTCCGCGCATCGACACCGGCGAGCCCTTGTGCCGAGATGACGAGACGGCCCTCGATGCCGCAGTCCGGGTCTCGCCCCTTCTGGACGGCACCTGGTTGGGCGTTCAAGGGCCTCCCGGATCCGGCAAGACCTACCTCGGAGCCGAAGTTGCGGTCGAGCTGGTACGCCGCGGTCTGAAGGTGGGAGTCACTGCCAACAGCCATCGGGTTATCGGACATCTACTGGACAAGATCGCGGAACGGGCGGCGGAGCACGGCGTGGACGTCAGGATCGGGCAGAAGACCGATGCCGCGGGCGACTGCACCTCGGATGCGGCCAAGCCTTACGGCAAGTACGAGCAGCTGCTCGAGGCGCTCGAGGCCGGTGAGGCCCACGTGGTTGGGGGCACGGCCTGGCTGTGGTCTCGGCCCGAGTTCGCCGGTTCGGTTGACGTGCTGATCGTCGACGAGGCCGGCCAGCTGGCACTCGCCAACACCGTTGCCGTGTCCGGCGCCGCCCGCAACCTGGTCCTGCTGGGCGACCCGCAGCAACTCGATCAGCCGCTCAAAGGAACACATCCACCGGGCGCGGAGGCCTCGGCGCTGAGCCACGTGCTGGCCGGTGCGGCCACTATGCCGCCCGAGTTGGGTCTCTTCCAGGAGCGGACTCGGCGTCTTCACCCGGACCTGTGCCGCTTCACCTCGGAGGCCTTCTATCAGGGCCGCCTCGCCTCGGAGAACTGGCTGGCGCGCCAGGACCTTGCGGGCCCGGGCAGGCTCTCCGGCACGGGCGTTCGTTTCGTGCCCGTCGTCCACGAAGGCAACCGCAGCGAGTCGCCCGAGGAGGCGGCGGTGGTCGCAAACCTCATCCGCCAGCTGATCGAAGGCGGGGCGACCTGGACGGATGCCGACGGTCGCGAGCACGCCGTTGCCTGGGATGACATTCTCGTGGTTGCCCCGTACAACGCGCAGGTCGCCGAGATCGCGCGTGCCCTGCCGTCCGCCCGAGTTGGCACGGTCGACAAGTTCCAGGGCCAGGAGGCGCCCGTCTCCATCTATTCCATGGCCACTTCCAGCCCCGAGGAGGCGCCGCGCGGCATGGAGTTCCTCTACAGCCTGAACCGCCTCAATGTGGCCACGTCGCGCGCTCGCTGTCTCGCGGCCGTGGTCGCCAGCCCGGCGCTGGTCCGGGTCCGAGCCCACACTCCCCGCCAGATGCGGCTCGCTAATGCCCTATGCCGCTTCATGGAGTTGGCGCGAGAGTAGAAGGGGTGGATCGACCTCAGCGTCGCCGAGGTCACCCACATGCCGTCAGCGTTCGATCGGCCCGTCTTCGTTTTCGACGGCAGCTATGCCCCACCTCGCGTTCGGGCATCGCACGTCGTGAAGAGGTACGGCGACCAACGGAAGGTGGAGGGGCATGACCAGGATTCCGACGGAGCACGTGACGCACCGCGCCTCCTCGATCCCCCTGATCAGGCCGGCCTTCGTCTCGTCGTCGAGTTCGGCCATGCCGCGCCTCGGACCCGAAGCGATCTGTTCGATTGCCAAATCAGCCGAGGGGTAGGCGTCTACGAGATCGGTCTCGGCAGCGCATGCGCAACCAAACGGTCCGCCGTGGCGCGCCATCAGGCCGGCGATCAACCTCTCCCTGGACTCCGGCGTGGCCTTCTCTGCCTGTCCGGTCGTCAAACCGTGGGAACACTCGAGGATGTAGCTCTCGCGGTCCGCGTCTTGGTGCGTGACCGTGAGTAGAGCGCGCATTGCATCCTCGGTTGCGGCGGGGGCGCGGCTCCTTGCCGGAGACCCTACTTGGGCAGGCGGCCGTACAACTCGCGGTAGATTGTGGATCGCTCGGCATAGAGGTCGGCGTTGGCTGCGATCGGCTCCATGACGCGGGTGTCTCGGGGGAGTGGCCACGTCGACTTGGTCGTGGAGGGAGCGATGCCGGCAGCAACTGCTCCGAGCAGCGCCGCGCCGCGAGCCGAGGCGTGCTCGGTGGCGCCGAGGGCGACGGGCATGTTCAGCATGTCGGCCATGATCTGCTGCCAGAGGCGATTCACGCCACCGCCTGCAACGACGCCGGCCTTGGGCTCCAGACCCTGCGCACGCATGAGATCGAGGCCCTCGGCGAGCGCGAACCCAACTCCCTCGAGGACCGCCCGCGTCATCTCCGCGGGGCCGTGGCCGATGCGCATCCCCACCATGGCGCCGCGCGCGGCCGGGTCGAAATGGGGTGTCCGCTCGCCTCTCAGATAGGGCAGGAACATCAGCCCATCGCTTCCGGCCGGAACCTTTGCTGCCGCAGCGAGGAGTTCGCGGGCGCCGTTCGGGTCGCCGGGCTTGAGCAGTCTCACCACCCAGTCGAGCGAGGCCGCCGCCGACAGGATCGCGGCCATGACACACCACTGGCCGGGGACGACGTGGCACAGGCCGTGGAGCCGGCCCTCGGGGTCGATCTTCGGCTGGGCCACGGCAGCAAGGACCTGGCCGCCGGTTCCGAGAGACACCAGGACCGTGCCGTTGGAGTCCGCCTCGCTCGCGAGACCAAGGCCGAGCGCGGCAGCAGGTGCGTCGGCGCCGCCCACGGCGACGGAGATCCCTGCCGGCAGGCCGAGGGCCCGCGCGGAATCCTCGCGCAGCACGCCGGCGCAGGCCTCCGATTCGGTCAGTGGGGCAAGCCGACCGCGATCTATACCAAGCCGTTCGCAGATCTCATCGGACCAGCTTCTGGCGCACAGGTCGAAGAGCAGCGTGGCCGAAGCATCCGAAACGTCGCCGCCCACTTCGCCGGTCAGGCGGGCCCGCAGGGCGTCCTTGGGCTGCACGATCCAGCGCGTCTTGTCCATTGTCTCGGGCTCGTGACGGGCCACCCACATGATCTTTGGGGCGGTGAAGCTCACGTTGGAGCGGTTCCCGGTGATTGCCACGAGCTGATCGCGCGGAATCCGTTTCTCGATCTCGGCGGTCTCCTCCTCGGCTCGACCATCCGACCACATCAGGGCCGGGCGGACCGCGGCTCCCGTCGAGTCGAGGAAGACGGCGCCGTGCATCTGGCCCGTCATTCCGAGTGCCTCCACGTTCGCACCGCGCAAGGCAGGCCGGGCCAGCAACTCAGACATCGCCAATCGAAGCGCGTCCCACCATCGATCGGGGTTCTGCTCCGCATAGCCGGGTCGGCGGGAGTCGGTGGAGTAGGAGGCCATTGTCACGCCGAGCGACTCACCTGCCTCGTCGAGCGCAAGAAGCTTGACCCTCGACGACCCCAGGTCGATCCCGATCGAGACGCGCACCTATTCCTCCGTGATCCAGGCTGCCTATCACCCCTCGCGACAAGCTTAGCGCGATGGGCGATTGGATGAGCCGTGGGCAAGGTATCGAAACGGTTGCGGCCGGGCAATCGAGCCGCACCCTGAAAAGCACCCCGAAACCGCTGCAGCTCGAGGCCACATCCGGCAGAGCGGAGCGAGTGAGGCGCCTCTCAGCAGCGCTGGAAGTACGTGTCGCGCTCCCAGGGCGTGACCTGGCGGCGGTAAGACTCCCATTCGAGAGTCTTTGCCGAGAGGAAGAGTTCCAGGAGCTCGCTGCCGAGCGCCGCCGTGATGATGTCGTCGTCCTCGAGAGCGATGAGCGCCTCGCCGAGAGAAGCGGGGAGTGGCTTGGTCACGCTGTGGCCGGTCCCGCCGAAGCCGTGCTCGAGCTCCTCGAGGGGCGGGCCGAGCTCGCAGCCGCGATCCAGGCCATCCAGCCCCGCGGCGAGCATCGCCGTGAAGGCCAGATATGGGTTGCAGGATGGGTCCGGCAAACGAAGCTCAAGCCTCGTCCCGAAGACCTCGTCCATTGAGGTGGCGCCGTGGATCGGCGTCGGCACACGGATGAGGGCGCCTCGGCTGTGGCGGCCCCAGCTGCCGGCCACCGGGGCTTCGTATCCGGGAACGAGCCGCTTATAGGAGTTGACGACCGGCGCCACAAGGGCGCACATGCCGGGAGCGTGCTCCAGCTGGCCGGCCAGGAACGCCTTTGCTACGGCCGAGAGCCCGTATGCATCCGAGGTGTCGTCGAAGACGCTGCGGCCGCTCCGGTCTACCAGAACCTGATGTGTGTGCATGCCCGATCCCGCGGCATCGGCGAGCGGCTTGGGCATGAAGGTGGCCTGCATGCCGCGCTCTCGAGCCAGCTCTTTGATCGTGGGCTTGAGCGTTGTGATCGTGTCGGCGGCGACGAGCGCGGGCAGCAGCGGCAGATCCAGCTCGAACTGCCCGCTGGCCACTTCGTGATGGCTCGATTCGATGTGGATGCCCATGGCCTCCAGCGAGGCCACGATCTCCAGCTCGACT
>PMIE01000060.1 GCA_003156975.1 Chloroflexota bacterium
TGAGTAGAGACACAGGAAGGAAAGGGGAAAACCAATGACAGTAACTCCAGAGTCCGGCGACCAGCAGACCGCGCGCACCGCCGGTCAGCCGGCGAGGCAGCCGGCCAAGCAGGATCGCGCGACGCTCATGCTTCTCCTCGTGGCCGCATTCGTGGCGGTCGGCGGGATAGGATTTGCGATCGGTCACGTCACTGCTCAGGGCGGCACGGCGGCCGCTACCGCCGCCGGCTTCGGCCGTGGCGGTCAGGGCGCCCCCGGCCGCGGCGCTTTTGGGTCGCTGGCTCCCGGCCAGAGCTTCAACCCAGCCCAGTTCGGCGGCGGTCGTGCCGGCGGTCTTGGCGGCGTCAGCGGCGGCATCACCGGAACCGTCCAGTCGGTTAGCGCCACCTCGATCACGATCCAGGAGGCAAGCGGAACGTCCGTCACGATCGATCTCTCCGGCAGCACCACATATCACAGCGCGGCAGCGGCCAGCCCGAGCGATGTCAAGGTGGGCACGAGCGTGACCGTCCAGATTGACACGAGCGCCCTTGCCAGTCAGGCACCTAACTCAAGCGCCACAGGGGCTCTGGGCGGACGCACCTTGACTGCCAAGGATGTCCTCATCACCAATCCTTAGGAGTTCAACGTGCACCTGCTGGTCGTCGAGGACGACGCCCGTCTCAGCCGCCTCCTCAAGCGGCTCCTCAGTCAGGATCGCCACGTCGTCGAGACGGCATTGACTGCGGAAGACGGGTTGGAAATGGCGACATCGAGCCTCGAGCTGGACGCCGTGATCCTGGATGTCGGATTGCCCGACAGGTCCGGGTTCGATGTGGCGCGCACGCTCCGCAAGGGCGGCTCGCAGGTGCCGATTCTCATGCTCACGGCCCGCGACTCGGTTAGCGACCGAGTCGAGGGCCTGGACGCCGGGGCGGACGACTACCTCGTCAAACCGTTTGCCTACGAAGAACTGCTGGCCCGTTTGCGGGCGCTCGGAAGGCGCCCTCCGTCACGCAAGTCTTCGGTGCTGAAGGCCGGTCCGATCGAGCTCGACGAGACGACTCGGCGGGTCACCGTTTCGGGCAAGCCGATCGATCTCAGCCAGCGCGAGTTCTCGATCCTGGAGTGCCTTCTTCGGCGGCCCGGCCAGATCCTTTCGCGCGACCAGCTGCTCGACTACGCCTGGCCATATGGCGTGGCCCTAACTCCGAACACCGTGGAGGCGTACATCCATCTCTTGCGCGAGAAGCTGGGCGCCGCTGCTGCCACCTATGTCGAGACGGTCCGCGGCGTCGGTTATCGCCTGCGCGAGGGCTGATCGGTGAGGCGGCCCAGCCTGCCCAAGCCGTGGCGATGGCGTCCCGGCCGCCCTGGTTCCGGTGCGGCTGCGCCCCGGCTAAACGGCCACGCCGACGATATGCGGCTGCTCCGCAACACCCGGTTGCGCCTGATGGCGGTCAGCGGCGTCGTGACGCTGCTGATCCTGGTCGTCCTGGGCGGAGCGGTATATGCCACAGCCGCGAACGAGTTCACCAACGGCAGCGTCGACCGTCTCCGGGAGTACGCGACGTTCAATGCGACCTGGTACTCGAAGTACGTCAGCGGAACGGGCTTCTCAAGACAACCTCAGGACCGCGACCTTCAGGTTGGCAATCGGTTCGCCGGGCTGTACGTAATCGGGACCGAGCCCGACGGAACCCTGCTCTTTGCGACCAGGTTCATGCCGCAGGCTATGATGCCTCTGCAGGCGGGTCTGGACGCTGTGGCGAATGGCGGCTCGGACGTTCGTGACGTCACCACTTCGTCGGGCGCTCCGGTTCGCGTGTTCAGCGAGTCCGTGAAGTTGCCCGACGGAACCGGGTATCTGATCCAGACTCTGGCGGACAGGACCGAGGAGGCGAGTCTCCTCGGGCTACTGCAGACGGTGATGCTCTGTGGCGGCCTGCTTGCGCTGCTGGCCGCGCTGATCGCCGGATACTTGTACGCCGGGCGTGCTCTCGTCCCGATCCGGGCCTCCATCGACCGCCGCCAGGCGGCTTTGCAGCGGCAGCGAGAGTTTGCTGCCAACGCCAGTCATGAGCTGCGAACGCCGTTGACCGTCATTGGCGCGAGCGTTGAGGATCTGAAGCGCAACCGTCGCTGCAAGGTGGAGGACGTAGGCGAGGCGGTCGGCGACATCGAGGCCGAAGTGCGGCACATGACGGCCCTCGTGGAGGACATGCTGCTGCTTGCCCGGACGGACTCGGGAGTAGTTCAGATTGAGCGAATTCCTCTGGACCTCGCCGATATCGCCGCGGAGGCCGCTTCGTCGCTGTCGATGCTCGGTCAGGAGAGCGGCGTGAACGTGGTGCTGGATCCGCTGCCGGCGCCTGTCACGGGCGACCCACTTCGCCTGCGCCAGCTTGTGACCATCCTCGTGGACAACGCCGTTCGACACAGCCCGCCCGGGTCGAACGTTGAGGTTCAAGTCCGGCCGGCCGCCGGCGCCGCGGTACTCCAGGTGAACGACCACGGTCCGGGCATCAAGCCCGAGGATCTGCCCAGGATCTTCGAGAGGTTCTGGCGTGCCGACAATGCGCCGGCCGGCGGCACCGGACTGGGTCTCGCAATTGCAAAGTGGATCGTGGAACAGCACGGCGGGCAGATCGTCGCTGCAAATGGCCCGGAAGGCGGAGCGAGCTTCAGCGTCTGGCTGCCGAATCTTCCGATCCAGGCGGCGGGCGGGGATGCCGGCTCGGAGATCGACGCCGCCGAGCCTGCGCCGTCGGTCGTCCCAGCGGTCCTCGGCCAGCCTGCGCCGTCCGCTCCGGTAGCTCACGACGGCCCCGACGCCACCCCGGCGGCCTAGCCGAGCAGCAGTCGAGCCTCGGCCAGTACGCCGACACCGATGATGGCCACCCTCAGCGCAGAGGCCGGCAGTCTCCGCCCGACTCCCGCTCCGATCTGGCCGCCCACGACAGATCCGGCTGCGATGAGCAACGCCACGTCGAAGTGAACCGGGGCCACGGCGACGAACAGGAGTCCGGCAACGCCGTTGATCAGGGCCGCAAGCACGTTCTTGAGCCCGTTCAGGCGCTGGATCGTGTCGGGCACGAAGATGGTCAGCAGGGCGATCATGATGATGCCCATACCCGCGCCGAAATAGCCGCCGTAGATGGCCGTGGCATAGAAGAGCACTGCCAGTGGCCACGACCGGTGCGATTCGGCGTGGCGATGTTGCGCCAGTGCCCGTGACAGCCGAGGCCCGGCGGCAACGAGCACAAGGGCCACCGCGATCAGCACCGGGACTATCGAGGCGAAGGCACCGGGAAAGGCGAGCAGGAGAAGAGCGCCGGTCAGTCCTCCGGCGCACGAGGAGAGGCCCAGTCGCCACGCTCGCGACCGCTGCCCCACCAGTTCCCGCCGGTATCCGAAGGCTCCGCTGAGCGAGCCGGGCACCAGGCCGACTGTGTTCGAGACGTTCGCGTCGAGCGGGTGGTAGCCGAAGGCGAGCAGCGTGGGGAAGGTGATCAGCGATCCAGACCCAACGATGGTGTTGACCGTACCGGCAGCGATTCCCGCGCCGAAGATCGCGCCGGCTTCAAAGGGCGTCACGCGCGGAAGTTGCCAATGCGGTCGTCCACTGGTCGATCGTAGCCGACTGGTCGCATCCGGATCGGCATGGAGTTGCGGCCGGGCCGCTCCCAGGCGTCAGCAGAAGTCGATTACCACCCTGGTGTGTCCGTTGGCCACCCAGACTCCGACTCCCGCCGATCGATAGTGGGAGTTCATGACGTTCGCGTAGTGTCCGCCACGATTCCAGTATTCGTTCTGGAAGAAGAGCTCGACGGAGATCATGCCCGCCTGGCGTGGGTTGCTCGGCGAGGAGATGTTCTCCCCGCTGCAGTTGTAGCCACCGGCGACCAATCTCGAGTGCGGAGACGTTCCGTCGAGGTAGTGGGTGAGAACGCCACGTTTGGCCATCTCGGCGGCGTACGGTCTCGAAACGTTGTTGGAGATACCGCTGCTGAGTGACAGTGCCTTCTGAGCGGGCAGGGTGTGATGGGTGGCTGAAGAACACAGCCCCGATGAAGTAACCCAGGAGCCCGTTCGGGTGCAGTTCATCAGGCTCATCATGTAGACCTCGGCCGAGTGCCAGGGCGAGGTTTGGGACGCAATCCCTCCGGTCCAGTCGATCTTCGTAGTCTTGGCCGGGGTGTGCGCCAGTCGGTGCGATCTAGGCGTCGAGACCGTGAATCCGGAGCTTGCCGCGGCCTTCAACGTCAAGCCTCCAGCAGATCGGGCCGACGCCGCGACCCGAACCGAAATCTTCGAGCCGATCGCGAACGAGCGCCGTGGCGCGAAGACCAAGACAGTGTTGTTGTCGGTCCAGGAAGTGGAGCCGGCCACCGGCCGACCGTTGGCCTTGATGGACAACGCGGCAGCCGCCTTCGCGTCCATCGACACCGAGAACTGCACCGAGATCGGCTGATTCGTGTCGTAGGCGTACGTTCCGTCTTGAGGGGTGATGGTGACGACTGAGGGAGCCTCGAGGGTCTTGATCGCCAGCGGTGCGACGGGCTGCAGCGGCGCTCCGGCGGAATCGCTCCCTCCATCGAGGAAACTGATCTTGTAGTCCGTGTTTGTTGCCAGAGCCTTCTTCGGCGTTAGCGTGAAGGCCTGGGAGGTCTCATCGGTTGGGTCGTCACCGAGAATCGAAGCATCGACGGGTGGGTCGATACTCAGGCGCAGCAGGACCGTTGCGAGCTTCACGGGCCGGGTAAACGCCACCTGGAACGTCGTCAAGGGCGCGGCGAGGCCGCCAACGACCTTGGTGGCGGTGATCTCCCCGGAGGTAAGCTCCCCCGACTCGAAGGAGGCGGCGATCGGCTGGGTCAGTCCAAGGCCCTCGTGATCGGTGGCATTGGCCGAGATGTCGACGGAGTATTGAGTCGACGGTTGCCAGTGCGGCTCAGGCGCGAGGGATAGGACCTTCCCGGCCGCGTCCCAGTGGTACGCCAGGTTGATCGCCGGCGAAATCGTGAGGGCCGATTGAACCGTGTTCTGGTTCATTGGCTTGGTGAACTGCACCTGGAACGGCACGTCGAGAGGCAGGCTCGAGTCTGTGCCCCTGGCGTCGGCCTGAGGAGCTATCGCGCTGAACGCCTGAAGGGGCTGCGCGGCAACGGGCTTTGTAGGCAGGCCGACCAGGAGCGCGGCCACAACAATCAAGATCGAAGCGCCGGGCATGGCGAACTTGACGACAGCAGATCTGTCGACGGTGGCAGGGGCAAGGGCTACGACGCGTCGGGCGATGGCCTGCGCGGCAGCCAAGACGTTATGCAATCTGCCGGTCTCCTGTGCGGGGAGCGCAGTCCCGGTCTGGTGAAGCGCCGGGAGCGTACCACCGCCTTGCCGCAGGAGGCAAACCCGGCCGGCCGGCCGAGAGCGACCACGGGGCACTCGGCGTGAGACTCCGCGTCGATTCGAGGAAGGGAATTGGGGTGGCCTACGGGGGTCGAACCCGTAACCTGCGGATCCACAATCCGCTGCTCTGCCGGTTGAGCTAAGGCCACCATCGCGGTCCACGGGCGCAGCGTCCAATCGGTCGCGCCAGCAGTGGGGCGACGGGGAGTATAGCGGCTGTCGGCCGCCAGCAGTAGGAGTGCGTTTTCGCGGTGCGCCACGAGGGGCCGCGACGCCGACCCACTCGGCCGCATAGGGTCGCCCCCTAAATCATTCGCAGCAGGAGGTGGTACCACCTGACCCATGACGGCGGGACCAGCGGTGGGGGCCGTGGCGAGCGGGGCCGGCCTAACCTATCGGAGTCAAGGCTAGTTTGGGCAGACCGCCGAATATGCTGAGCCTCGCAACGCTTCATACCTGCGCGCTTCACCTCTCGCCCCGCAGACTGCGAGTCGCCGGTGTGGCGACGGCGTTTGCCGCCGCAATGCTGATTTGCACGTCGGGCACCACCTTCGCCTGGAGCGCCTCCTCCTTCAGCTCCTCCGATGAGAGGCTTCTCTTCTCGCTGACCAATCGGGACCGTGCCGCTGCCGGTCTGAGCGCCCTCGCCAACGACTCCTACCTTCACAAGGAAGCTGAGTGGCGAGCCAAGGACATGGCCGTTAGGGGCTACTTCAGCCACAAGATCCCGCCGGGCAACAGCATGGTCTTCACCTATATGCAGCGCGATCACTACTGCTTCAAGGCGGCCGGCGAAAACATCGGCCTCAGCAGCTACGGCGACGGCATAGCCACCGCAAGCATCGAAAAGGCCTTCATGGCCTCGTCGGGTCATCGAGCAAACATCCTGGGCAAATGGTCCCGCCTCGGTGTCGGTGCCTACAAATCAGCCGACGGCAACCAGATCTTCTACGCGGTCCTGTTCTCGATTCCGTGCCCTAAGGCCGCTCCCAAGGCAACTGTAAAGCCGACCGCGAAGCCGACTCCGGTACCAACCGTCGAACCGAGTCCCAGCCCTTCGCCGACCGACTCTCCAACCCCGAGTCCGAGCTCGTCAGTCGCGCCCTCGACGCAGGACGTGACGGGTGCGCCGCCGACTCCCGCCGGCATTAGCGGCATCGGGACGGCGCCGATATCGGGTGACGTCATCAGCCTGCGCGTCCATGAGAAGGCAGTCTCGCAGGGCCCGATCGACTCGCTCTTCCACTCGCTCTTCGGTGGTCTGTTCGGCGGGTAGGACCGGCAGCGACTTCGTTCTGACGCGCGGAATGGCATCGCCATCCTCAGAGCGGCCGAGTGACTACACTTGCGACGTGGCAACGCAACCGCCCATCTCGTCGTCGTCATTCGGTAGGAGCGTCGGTCAGACGCGGGCCGACGGCGCGATTCTGGAAGCCCGCAACCTGACCAAGCGCTACCGGCTCGGCAATCGCGATGTTGAGGCGCTCCGCGGCGTCTCCCTGCGCGTCCGCCGCGGCGAGTTCGTGGCCTTGATGGGGCCCTCCGGCTCGGGCAAGAGCACGCTATTGCAGCTTCTCGGCGGTTTGGACCGCCCGACAGACGGCGAGGTCGTGCTCGACGGCGAGGTCATCAGCCACCTGAGCGACGCCCAGGCCACTCGCCTGCGGCGCGAGAAGACGGGCTTTGTCTTCCAATTCTTCAACCTGATTCCATTGCTCGACGTATACGAGAACGTGGCGCTGCCGTTCACGATCGCCGGCGTCGACCCCCGGCACGGCGAGGCGGCCGCCCGAATCCACGGCGTCCTGGAGCTGGTGGACCTGCTCGGGCGCGAACGCAACCGGCCGGACCAGCTCTCGGCCGGCGAGCAGCAGCGCGTCGCGCTGGCGCGCGCCCTCGTGGGGAGGCCGGCGATTCTGCTCGCCGATGAACCCACCGGCAACCTCGACTACGCGACCGGCGGGGAGATCCTGGACGAGTTGTGGCGCTCCTGCGACAAGCTCGGCCAGACGATCGTGCTCGTCACGCACGACGCTCGCGCCGCGGCTCATGCCGACCGTGTCCTCGTTGTCGGGGACGGCCGCATCCGCGACGAGATCGAGCTGGGGCGGCGGGAAAACCGCGATGCCAGACCGCTGATCGACCGCCTCTCTCAACTGGGACTCTAGCCCGTGCGGCGCCTCTCGTCGTTGGCCTGGCGGAGTCTGGCGGCGCGCAAGATGCGCAGCTTCCTGACCATGGTCGGCATCGCATTGGGAGTGGCCGTCCTTTTCGCCTCCTTGTCGGCCGGGGCAACCATGGACGCCGCCGTGGACCGCGCGGCCGCCGATGAGTTGGGACGCTCGGACCTTCGCGTTCAGGCGCTGGAGGAACAGGGTCTCAATCCGGCCACTGTCGATGTCATCTCCCGCGTGCCCGGCGTGTCGGTGGCCGCTCCGGCTCTGGACCGTGAGACCTATCTATCAGTCGGCGCCGGCCAGACGGCTTCGATGCAGCTGCCACCCCCGGTCACCGTCCTCGGCATAGACCCGGTTCGAGAGACGCAGCTTCACGACATGCCGCTTTCCGCGGGTCGGGCCCTTGGCGCCGGCGATCTCCGATCGGCTATCGTCACGCAGACGCTGGCGGAGCAGGAGCACCTGGGCGTCGGCGATTCGGTCTCTCTCGATGGCGCGGCGGCCGTTGGACCGCAGGCCTACGACGTTGTCGGCATCGTGATGGGCAACGGGCCGCTCCCCGAGGCCGACGGACGACTCGTCTTCTTGACCCTGCCGTCGGCCCAGACGCTGTTCGGAACCGACAGCGTGACGCGCGTGGATCTCGGCGCGGTCCCGGGTACGTCGGTGGAGGAACTCATCGGCCAGCTCGAGGCAAGCATCAAGAGCCAGCCGTACCTGCTGTCCCGAACCGAGGATCTCGCCGCCTCTCTCCGAAGCGAGATGGCCGACTTCCGAAGCGCGCTCCTGCTCGTGGCCGCGGTCGTCCTTTTCGCCGGCGCCTTCCTGATCTTCAACACCCTATCGATGACCGTGGCCGAGCTGACGCGCGAAGTCGGCCTGCTGCGGGCCGCCGGAACCACTCGCTCGCAGGTGATGGGGCTGGTGATGCTGCAAGCGCTCGCCTTGGGGGTGGCCGGCTCGGTAGCGGGCGTCGTCGCGGGAATCGGTCTGGCGGTTGCCGCCCTGTCGTGGGTGGGTTCGTCCGGGCCGGTATCGCTTGCCGGACCGTCCCTGTCGTCCGGCTCGATCGTCATGGCCCTCCTCATCGGCACGGTGCTCACGCTCGCGGCTTCGCTGGAACCGGCCTGGCGCGCCGGACGCATTCCGCCCGTGGAGGCTCTGCGACGCGGCCCGGCCGGGTTGGCCGCCGGCGCGGCTCGATTGCGCTGGCTGGTGATCGTCTTCGTCGTTCTGGCTCTGGCGGCGCTGGCGATCTGGCCGAGCGGCGTCGGCGAGGGCTCCGGCGCCGGCTCTTTGGGCACCGGAGCGAGTTCCGGGATGTGGGGGCCGCTTGCCGTATACGGTCTGCTGCTTGTGTCGGTGCTGCTCGTTCCACGGCTGATTGGGCCTCTGGGCCGTGTCGCCGGTTTTCCGCTCCGCATCTTCCGCAACGAGGAGCGGCTGGCCCGAAGCTCCCTGTCCCGAGACCGCAGCCGGACCGCCCTGACCGCTGGCGCTCTCGTAGTTGGAGTGGCAATGGTGGTGGCCCTGGGGACCGCGGCCGAGGATGTCCGCAAGATTGGGTCGAGCTGGCTGACCGAAACGATCCCCGGCAGTGAACTCCTGACCTCCATTCGCCCCGTGTCCACTACTGACCAGGTCGTCGCGGACCTCGCCGGGACCCCGGGAGTGAAGTCGGTCTCGCCGATCGGGCTCTTCGGAACGCCCTACGTCTTCGTGTCGCAGACCGACGGGAGGACAGTGAAGTCCGTGGTTCGACAGGAGGCGGCAGCCGTCGTCGGCAGCGACTACCTCAACGATGGTCGGCTCAACTTCGTTCAGGGCGCTCGGGCCACGGCCCTTGCGGCGCTCGACGCCGGCGGGTCCGTCATCGTCCCCAGGTCCCTGGCCGATACCGCCGGCATCCACGTCGGTGACACGATGGAGTTCGCGACCGGTACCGCCGTCACGCAGCTCACCGTAGCCGGGATAGTGGCCCATTCGATCCCGGCGGAATCCCAGGAGGCGATTCTGGTGGGGTGGTCCGACGCCACGGCCGATTTCGGTGCCACCGGGGCCGACTTCTTCGCGATCAGATACGACGCGGGACAGGAAGCCACGGCCCGGCCCAACCTCGACGCAACGGCCGTTTCGTATGCCCTTGAGCCGAATCAGCTCGAGCGGGTCTCCGGTACGGTGGGCGACGCCCTGGATCGCATCTTCAAGTTGCTCGACGCTCTCGCGCTGATCGCCGTTCTCATCGCCGGCCTCGGCATGGTCAACACCTTCTCGATGAGCGTCCTCGAGCGTGTTCGCGAGATCGGCGTGCTGCGCGCGACGGGCATGACCAGCCGCCAGGTGTGGAGCATGGTGGTGATCGAAGCGGCGGTTCTGGGGATCGTCGGAGCGTTCATCGGAGCTGCGGTCGGCCTGGTCGTAGGTGCCGTGCTGGTTGCCTGGTCGAGTCAGGGGTTTGGACTAGCCTTCGATCCGCCGTGGCTGTCGATTGCGCTGGCCGTGTGCTTTGGCGTAATCATCAGCATCGCTGCATCCATCTATCCGGCCGGGCTGGCAAGCCGCCTCTCGATCGTAAAGGCTCTCCAGCACGAGTAGAGTCGACGTCGGTGCGTCCCCGGAACCCCGGATCGCCGGCTTGGCCGCATTTGCTACACTCGCTGTGCCAGACTTGGAGAAGGGTCATGGTCGTGCCTGCGTCCCGGCAACGCCTCACTGAGGACTATCGAAGAATGCTCGCGACTCGACATATGAACCGTCTGCCTGCCGCCGAGCGCGGTATCACGATCGGCGATTTCCTCGTCCCCATCCGGGTCGGTGAGCGAATGAGCGCTCGCCTCCGTCACATCGCGATGATCTGCGTGGGCGCGGCCTTCATTGCCGTCACGTCGAACATAGCGTTCGTCATCCCCGGCAACCCGGTCCCGATCACCGGTCAGACGCTTTCGGTGCTTGTCGTGGGCGGCGCACTCGGCCTCCGCCGAGGAATGATGTCGGTTGCTCTGTATCTGGTCCTCGGTCTCTTCCTGCCCGTATACGCGCATCAGGCTCACGGTCTGGGGACGATCGTGGGCTTCGGGGCGAACGGTGTCGGACTCTCGCCGGTCGGCGGCTACCTGATCAGCTTCTTGTTTGCGGCGGCCCTGGTGGGCTGGCTGGCGGAGATGGGCTGGGACCGTCATATCGGCGGTGCCGTCGGCGCGATGATTCTGGGCGAAATCGTGATCTACGCCGTCGGAGTGCCGTGGCTGGCCGTCTCCCTGCACAAGTCGCCCGCGGACGCGATTGCGCTGGGCTTCACGCCGTTCGTGGTCGGCGATGCAATAAAGCTCGCCATCGCGGCAGGGATCTTCCCCGTGGCATGGTGGCTTGTTGGGCGACGCGCCGGCGATAGGTAGGGTCTAGAAAGTCGCCCACTCGTCGGGGCGCAGGTCGCCGATGCCGAAGAGCTTGAGACACGGCTCCAGGCCCTCGATCGTGGTTGGAACCACGTCCCGCCTCCACTGATCTCGGGTGACGCGGACCTTCTGCTCCACCATTCGTTTACCTTCCACGGCGAAGACCTCCTCGCCGTTGGGGACGTAGCCGAGCTTCTCCGAGACCCGCTGCGACGGCTTGTTGCCGACGACGTAGCCAGACTCGGCGACTCCGGCGCCCAGGCCGTCGAACGCGAGGGCGAGCATCCCGCCTCGCATCTCCGTGCCGTAGCCGTGTCCGTGGTAGTCGCGGGCCAGCCAGCTGGCGGACGCGACGGCGCGCGTGATCGCGAATTCCCTGGCCATGATGTCCTGCATGCCGACTGCCCGGCCATTCAGGATCACCGCCAGCGTGAGCTGCCAGCGGCTGGGGCTCCACGTGCCGCGCGCCTGCCACCAGTGCAGCAGGAACTGGCGCTCCATGGCGGGGGAGGGGAGTTGATGCCACGGAAC
This sequence comes from Chloroflexota bacterium, assembly GCA_003156975.1. Classification (GTDB taxonomy): domain Bacteria; phylum Chloroflexota; class Limnocylindria; order Limnocylindrales; family CSP1-4; genus Fen-1039. The sequence continues at coordinate 11,492 of PMIE01000060.1, forward strand.
CAGGAACACGATCTGATCCGGATCGGTTATCCCGGAGCGTGCCGCCGCCGCCAGTTCGAGCAGGTCGGCGTCCGTCGGCACCCGCATCTCCAGGTGGGGAGTACGGATGCGCAGATCGAAGAGCGGCCACGGGTGTCCAGACATACCGATAGGTTAGCGGAGCGGCCTCGGTCCGGCTGCACCCTCGGCTCGGATGCGGGAGCGTCCGAAATTCCGGCCATTGGCCGGCTTGGGCGGATTCAGGCCGACTTGCGGCGGCGGGCTGGGACGGCCTCGACTTGGTCGTCGTCGGCCTGCAGAGCGGGAATCTTCCCGGGCCCAACTGCGACGGACCTGCGAGCTCGGGTCCCGCCGGCGGCCTTCACAGGCTCCGGCGCGGCAGTCGCACGGTTGACCCTGGCTGCCGCAACACTTGCCTCCAGGGCGGCCATCAGGTCGCCGACGGTGGCGCTTGGAGTCGCCATGGGCTCGGCGATCTGCTCGCCGGCCGCCTTGGCCTCGATGATCGCGGCCAGAGCTTCCCGATACTCGTCGTGCTGGGCGGATGGATCGAACTCGCCGGTCATTGCGGCGACCAGCTGCTCCGCCATTGCCCGCTCTGCCGGCTTGATCTGGATTTCGTCTTCCGGCAGGGTGAGCTCCCCAGTCGAGCGGACCTCGTCCGGCCAGTACAGCGTCGAGAGAAGCATCGTCGCGGCGAACGGATCCAGCACCGCGAGCTGCTCGCGATCCCTCAGCACGATCTTGCCTACCGCCCGCAGGCCGCGCTCGGCCAGGACTTGCTTGAGAAGGAAGAACGCCTTGCGGGCAATGGGGTCCGGCTCCAGGTAGTAGGCCTGCTTCACGAAGCGGGTCGCCTCGCCGTCGGAGTCGGCGGCGATGAATTGCTCGATCTGGATCGAGCGAACCGTCTTGAGCGGGACGGCGGCCAGATCCGCGTCCGTGACGACGACGTAACGGCCGGGCGCGACTTCATAGCCCCGGACAGTGTCGCTACGCTCGATGTAGACATCGTCCGTCGGGCAGTACGTCTTCATCTGGATTCGGCCGTGGCAGTCGGCGTGGAGCATGTTGAAACTCACGCCCTTCGATTCCGTCGCCAGATAGAGCTTGACCGGGATCGTGACCAGGCCGAACTCGATCGCCCCTTTCCACATCGATCGCGCCATCGGAACACACCTCGCATCGCCGGCCCGTCTCGGGTGAGGCCGCGAGCAATGACCATAGCGCGATCGCGCCGAGTGTCCACGCTGGCGGGCGATCGTCCCGCCCTCCGGGCGGGCCCAAGAGGCTCCGCGCACTACTTCGTGCGCAGCTCCGTCTCCGCTTCGACGATGCGCGCCAGGATGCCGTCGCGCAGCCTGTCCAGGCCGGCGTAAACCTCTTTGGCGCTCGTGCCGATAGCGGTCAGCGACATCTTCAGCGCGCGGAGCGTTTCCAGCTGTTCGCGGACGCCGTTGAGGGCCTCGCCGATGGCGGCGGCGTCGACCTCGACGTCGTGGTCCTTGAGGGTCTGGAGAGCGAGCAGACGGGCCAGCCGGACCGCCGCTTCCAGCGTCGCCGGTTCCGGAGCCGCCGGGTCCTGCACGCAGTAGACATCACCGGCCCGGATGTCGAACGGGGCGATGCCGGCCGGGGCGTGGGCGGCGGTGAACACGACCAGCGCCACGGCCGCATCGCGGTTGGATTTGGCTTCACGCAGCTCGTCTCGCATGGCGCGGCCGGAGACGTAGCGGTCCTTGCACTCCACGACGACTCTCAGCTCGTTGCCGGCGGTCACGTCCGCGTTGAGCGTTAGAACGAAGTCGCCCTTCTTGGAACTCATCATTGCGCCGGATTCCGTGCCGGTCCGCTCGAGGAGGTCTCCCGAGCCGCGGGCCAGCTCACCCAGCATTGCTTCGATGTTGTCTTCGAAGTCCGCGCCCTTGGCCGAGCCCTTCGCTCGCTCCGAAGCCCGGGCCGCCCCGGCCGCCTCCAGCGCCGCGAGCTTCTCGCCGATGACCTTGAAGCCCTCGGCCATCTCCGTCCGGAACTGATGGAGCGGCGATCCGAGGCGCGTGGGATCCAGCAACTGGGCGAGCCGGGACGCATCCCCATCGAAGTAGCTGCCAAGCAGGACCTTCATTCGGCCGATGGCGCTGTCCCGCTTGCCTTCGTCGAAAAGCTCGTCCACGAAGGTTCGCAGTTGACCCTTGTCGCCGAGGAATTTCTCCAGCGTGCGCGGCAGCCGGCCCTCGCCGTCGGCGAAGTTCTGGCGGAGCATCATGTCCAGCGCCGTCGCCGCGCGCTCGTTGGCGGCCTCCGTCTGCCGCAGCAGCCCCTGGAACTCGGACCGGACCGCATCCACGTTCACAGTCACGCCGACGCTCTGGATTGCGGTGAGACCGACGCGCAGGGCTCGCTCCAGCAGGACCGCGCGCTCTTCGTCCGAACGATCTGCCACGAAGGCGGCCAGCGCGGGATCGTCCAGGACGAGATGCTCGATGACGAGCCGATCCGCCTCTACGCGGATACTCAACAGGCGATTCGACGTGGAGGGAAGTGGAACGAGCCGGGCGGTTTCCATACCGAGATCATGACATCCGCCGGTGACAGCTAGCGTGTCACTGGCGCAGGCTCTGCCCGTCGACTGGATCGGCCACCTGCAGCACCAACCTGCACTTTCACGTAAACGGCAAGGTTGCGGTACGATTCAGATATGACAGAGAAGAATCAAGCTGCGGCTTCCGAAACGGAAACCCAGCCCGCGCGACTGCTGCGCATCCAGGAAGCGGCCGCCGAAGTCGGGCTCACGCCCCGATCGGTGCGCTACTACGAGGAAATGGGGTTGCTCCGGCCGGCCGCGCGGTCGGAGGGGGACTACCGCTTGTACGACTCGACGGACCTGGAGCGGTTGCGCTTCATCAAGGGGCTGCGCGACGATGCCGGCTTCTCGCTGGCGGAGATCGCCCAGCTGCTCGAGGACGAGGAAGCTCGCGAGCGGGGCCACGCCGCTTTCCATGCCAGCACCGATCCGGTTGAGCGCAAGCGGATCCTGTGCGAGCGAGTCGCCAGCTTCGAGCGCCAGATCGAGACGCTCCAGCGCAAGATCGATCGACTGCAGGCCATCGTCGATGAGACCGAAGGCCGGCGGGCCAGAAGCCTCGCCAAGATCGAAGCCATCGGGACGGACCAGCCATGTTGAGCCACCTCCGTCACCCGGTCGACGCCACGGCCCCCAACTACCGGTGGTGGGTCCTTGTCGTGACGAGCATCGGCGCGCTGATGGCGTCGCTGACTTCCGGCACCCTGATCATCGCCCTGCCGGACATCCTGCGCGACCTCCATACCGACATCTTCAGCCTGCTTTGGATCGTCGTCGGGTACACCCTCGTCGCCACGGTGCTCGTGCTCAACGCCGGGCGAGTCGCCGACATGGTCGGGCGGGCGCGTTCGTACACCCTTGGATTCGTCATCTTCACCGCGTCATCCGTGCTTTGCGCACTCGCTCCGGACGCCACCCAGCTGATCGCATGGCGCCTCGTCCAGGGCGTCGGCGGGGCGCTGCTGATGGCCAACGCCACAGCTCTGGTCACGGATGCATTTCCGCGCCATGAGCTTGGCCGTGCGCTCGGCCTCAACGCGATGGTCCTCGGTGCGGGCTCGATCATGGGCCCCATCCTCGGCGGCTGGCTGACCGGCTTCGGCTGGCGGACGGTCTTCTGGTTCAACGTCCCGATCGGCCTTGTCGGAGTTGCGGCCGCCGGTCTCATCCTGGTCGAGCAGGTCAGCCACGACAAGAAGGTCGAGATCGACTGGGTCGGTTCCGTGCTCTATTTCGTCGGTCTCATGGGAGTGATGATCTCGCTCGCGTTCGGCGGCATCTACGGCTGGACGACGTGGTGGGTCATCGGCGGGTTCCTCGGCTTCCTCGTGGCAACGCCGGTCTTCCTGTGGGTGGAGTGGCATCACCACGCCCCGCTGCTCGACCTGTCGCTCTTCTGCGATCGCCTCTATGCGATGGGCAATCTGACCGGCTTCCTCAACGCGATTGCCCGCAACGGCGTCCTGTTCCTGCTGGTCTTCTACTTCCAGGGCGCCCGGGGCGAGGATCCGGTCACGGCCGGGATCATGCTCGCGCCGCTGGCGATCGGCCTGATCGTTCTCTCGCCGATCAGCGGCGTTCTCGCCGATCGATATGGGTCACGCGCACTGGCGACCCTCGGGATGGTGATCACGGCTCTCGGGCTCGTTGGCCTGATGACGATCGACGCAACCACGCCCTACTGGCAGCTTGCCCTGTGGCAGCTCATCGTCGGCGCGGGTTCGGGCATCTTCAACTCGCCGAATACGAGCGCGGTGATGGGCGTCGTTCCGCCGCACAAGCGGGGCGTCGGGGCGGGCACTCGGATGATGCTGATGCAGTCGGGGTTCGTCGTCTCGATCGCTTTGGCGATCGGCCTCGTCTCGGCCTCGATGGACCCGAAGGTGCTGCTGGCGGTCTTCTCCGGCACTCAAATCGGCGGCAATGGGATCAGCCTGGCGCCCTTCATCAACGCCCTCCACCTGGCGTTCCTCGCGGGCGTCGTGGCCAGCGTCCTGGGCGCGCTGGTGTCTCTGATGCGCGGCGAGCATCGCTCCTACGAATCGGCCGATGTGCGAGCCGCCCCGGAGGGCGGGTCGGCCGAATGATCGTCGGCGGACGTGTCCGGTTCACGGCGGCCGGCCGCGCCCTGAAGCATCGCAATTTCCGGCTCTTCTTCTTTGGGCAACTCATTTCGGTCACCGGAACGTGGATGCAGTCTGTAGCCCAGGGTTGGCTGCTGGTGACGCTGGTCGGCCCCAAAGAGGCAATCGTCTATCTGGGCCTGCTGGGAGCAGTCCAATTTACGCCGGTTCTCTTGCTCGGCTTGTTCGGCGGCATCATCGCCGACGTCTGGCCCAAGCGGCGGACGGTGATCTTCACCCAGACGGCCGCCGGACTTCTCGCGCTGATCCTCGGCGGGCTCGTCTTCTTCCACGCCGTTGCGATATGGCACGTCTTCGTCCTGGCGTTCCTGCTCGGCCTGGTCAACACGATAGACATGCCGTCCCGGCAATCATTTGTAGTGGAGATGGTCGGATCGGACGACATCGCCAACGGCGTGGCGCTCAACTCCGCGGTCTTCAACGGGGCGCGCATCGTCGGTCCGGCGATCGGCGGTTTGCTCATCGCGGTCGTTGGAACCGCGCTCTGTTTCATTCTCAACGGCCTGAGCTATGGCGCGGTGGTGATCGGGTTGCTCGCAATGCGCGACAGTGAACTCAAGCCGGCCCCTAGACTCGCCATTCCCAAGAGCGTGTCGGAGGTCCGTTCCAATCTCGCCGAAGGGTTGCGGTACGTGTGGCACACGCCCGTGGTTCTACTGGCCATCGCGGTCATCGGATGTGTGTCGACCTTCGGCATGAACTTCAACGTGGTGCTTCCGGTTATGGCAGCAGGCGTCCTGAAGGCGGGCCCGACCGGGTTCGGAATTCTCTACGCTTCGATGGGTGCCGGCGCTCTTGCCGCCGCCCTAACCGTCGCAATGTTCCAGCGGCCAAGGCTGCGTGTGCTCCTAGGCGGCGGGATGATTCTGGGTCTCTCTGAATTCGTTCTCGCGAGTACGACGCTCTTCCCGATTGCATGCGCGGCGGTCTTCTTCACCGGAGTGGGAGCGATAGCGACGGCGATCAGCGCCAACTCATTGGTGCAAGTCACTGTTCCCGGTCCATTGCGCGGACGGGTGATGAGCGTCTACACGACGGTCTTCACCGGCTCGACTCCCATCGGGAACGGGCTGACAGGCGGTGTCGGCGGGCTGTGGGGAACGCCTGCCGCACTGGTCATGAACGGGGGTATCACTCTGGTCGCAGAGGTTCTGGCGGTGGTCGCCGTCTGGCGTGGCGGGATACGTGTGAGCGGCGGTCGTGGGAAGGACGGACGAGTCGGTCCGCGCCCGACCGAACGGGAGCTGACTCCTTCGGCCCCGGTCGGAAAGCCCGTGTTGCCCGCGATCGACTGAAGAGACGAAGCCGCGTCGCCTATTTCGCCGCGCCGTAAGTCGCTGGCGGGTCTCCGGGGTTCGGACTGGCGGGGTATACGAGGACTCCTCTCGGCAGCACCACAAGGGAATTCAGTCCGACGGAGCCACCGCCCCAGGCGATCGGTTTCCAGGTCTTGCCGTCGGTTGAGGTCCATGCGTGGCCGTCGCTCTTGACTGCCAGGAAGGTCTTCCCGTTCGAGCCAATGGCGCCATCGGGGAAGTTGCCGCACTCGCCCTCGCAGACACGCGGGCCTAGTGGTCCGAAGCCTGGATCGCTCGTCCATGTCTTGCCGTTGTCCCGGGACCACAAGTAGCCGGAACCGCCGGGAATGGACCCGTAGTCCGTGTGGAGCAACAGGCCGCCGGACGCGGCGTCGATGTATGCCCCGTACGAGCCGTCGAGCCCGGTCGAGCGAGTCCATGTTCGGCCGTCATCGGACCACCAGATATGAGTGTTGATGACGGTCGAGAGCAGGACCATGCCGTTGGGGCCGAGCCCGGAGCCCGCGGCCAGCCCGCCCATCAGGAAGAGCCTGCCATTCGCTTCCTGGACGATCGGGCCGGTGTTGTCCCATTTGAGACCCGCCTCAACCGTGACAGGCGACCAGTGGAGGGCGTCGCTGGAGAACTCCACAGCCGAGTTGCCGCTTGCATCGGAGGTAATGGCCACGAAGCCGCTGGAATTGCCGGCGATCGAGGTGATGTATGTCGACGCGGAGGTCGTGCCTGCTTTGGTCCATTTGGCCCCGTCCGGGCTCGTCCATACAACTTGTCCGCCGATTGCCACGAGTCCGGCCGGCCCGGCGGCCACCAGTGATACGGGCTCGGGGCCCAGAATCCAATTGACGCCATCCGCCGACGCCCAGACTTCGCTTGGTGGTGTGTCGCCGATCCTTTGCGTCATGGCATAGCCGTGCGCCCAGGAGACTACCCGGTGATCATCCGCCGCACCGAGAAGAGGGCTCCAATCAGCGACCGGGGTCCAATCGAAGCCTTGCCAGTTATCGGGGATGCCGCTCGTCTTGACGGTGGTAGCGGCGCTGTCCTGTGAAGGGCCGCTGTCGGCCGAGCCGATCGCCGACGGGGAGGGCACCACCGTTGCGGGGCTTGCGGTCACCGCCTCCGTCGCCGCCGGCGAGTTTCCGACGGCCGGGCCGATCGGCGCGATAGCGCGGGGAACGAGCACCGCAGCCGCAAGGACGAGCACCACCGCCACGGTGAGGAGCGCCGCCCAGGGCGATCCCGAAGCGGATCCGCGTGGCGCTCGAGCGGGAGGAGTGGCTCGATCTGCGATGTCCCGCCACTCATTGAGAACCTCGTCGCTGTCGTGGAAGGGGTTCATCGCGCGGCCTCCAGTTTCTCTCGGGCACGGGCTATTGCGGCCCGTATCGCCCCCGGAGTCGTATCGAGCAGCTCGGCGACCTCGGCCGTGGAGCTGCCATAGATCAGATTGAGGACGACGGACGTTCGCTCCAGGCCGGACAGAGCCGCCATCGCGGCCTGCACGTCGAGCCAGCGGTCGTGCAGATCGTCGTCCAGAGGTGAGTGTTGAGGGGCGCCAAGGACGCGGCGCCGTAGCGCGCGAAATCGGTCCGTGGCGAGGCGGCGCCCCGCGACCAACAACCAGGGCAGGACGGGTTGACTCCAGTCGAGCCGGCCGCGGTTGCGCCAGAGGCGCACGAAAGCTTCCTGGGTCAGATCCTCCGCCGCGGGCCAGTCGTTGGTCCAGGCGAGGAGGAACTTGAAGACGGCCGCCCAGTGCTCGTCGAAGGCTCTCTCGTAGAGGATTTCGGTCTCGTTGATAGCTGCCTGTGCCCTCATACCCCTGTACACGACGACCAGACCCGAAACGCACGGCGTATCAATAGAAACGGCGCGCGGCGAGGGTACCGCTCAGTCGAGATCGAACGCGTAGGCGATCAGGTTGACGTCCGGCACCGGCGTGAAGTCCAGGTCGGGACGACGGACAAAACCCATCTTCTCGTACATCGCGATCGCCGACGGCATCCACGGTCCCGTGTGCAATACCAGCCGCTGCCTCCCCGCTTCTCGAGCTCGATCCAGACAAGCCTGAACCAGCGCCTTGCCGGCGCCGCGGCCTTGTTTCGCCGGATCCACCGCCAGCATCCTCATCCCGGCCTCACCCTCCGACAGCTCTTCGGAGTAGGGGTCGTCCGGGCCGCGGACGTAGGTGACTCCGCCAAGCAAATCGCCCTCGGCGCCCGCGGCCACCAGCACGCACGAGACTTCTGCTCGGCGAGCCACGTCGCGGAGTTGGCGGTCGTAGTCGGCTTCTCGGGCGCTCGAATCCGTATCCCGGTGGAGGTCGGGGAGGGCGTGGTAGGCCGCCACGGTCAGGCTGCCCAGGGTCTCGTACTCCTCGGGCCGGACCGGGCGGATCAGGAACGTCGATGCGGGCTGACTCATGGCGGCAGCGTAACTCCGATGGCCCAAAGGCCGCCGATCGGAAGCGTGCCTTCCGTCCGTCGACGGGTCGCGGGCGCAGGCTCAATCGACCCGTGGGCCGTCCTCCGGCCCGATTCCGTCCCCAAAGCAACTAATACTGACCGGACCAATATTGGAATAGTCCGACCGGCCCGCCCGATCGGGACCTACGGCACCCTATCTAAACAGTGACTACCTATACATTCAATGCATCGAGCTCATCGGTCTGGCGACTGGGAGTTACCCCAGATCGCAGGCTGACATGGAAAGGTGCAGGGAACTACGGTGGACAAGAAGGATCGCGGCATCTTCGTACTCAGGGCAGTCGTCGGGCTGGGCTTCCTCTTCGCCGGTCTCGACAAGTTCTTCATGTGGGCGAGCGGGACGCCCTTCACGGCGACCGGCTTCCTCAAGTTCGCCTCGACCGGTGCCTGGCTGGGCAGCGACCCCAAGGCGATCGTCAACCCGACTCACGGGTTCTGGGTCGCGGTTGCCGGCAACCCCGGCCTTATGTCGATCATCGACACCCTCGTGGTCTTCGGTGAGTGCGCAATCGGCATCGCGCTGATCCTCGGCCTGGCCAGCCGCTTCGCCGGGCTCTGCGGCGCCGCGATGATGACTCTGCTCTACGTCGCCAACTGGAGCTTCGCGAACGGCCCGATCAACGAGCAGCTGATGTACGGCGTCGTCGCCGGAACCATCGCCTTCGTCGGTGCCGGCGCCTACGCCCTCGACACTGTAGTAGCCAAGATCCCGGTCCTCCAGAAGGTCCCGGTGGTCAAGTACGCCCTCGGGTAGTCGTTCCGGACAACGAAACCGCGGGGAGAGCTCCGTCCCAATTCCTCCCTGCACACGGAAACGGCGGGCCGCAAGGCTCGCCGTTTCTTCATGCGAGAGGGCGAGCATGCCCGTAACCGCTGCCGCGAGCAAAGGGACTCGGTGCTTCACATCCACCCCTCAGGTTGCCAAAGGGGCTGGCCGGCCGCGGTGATCGTCGGACCTCGGGGCATTGCAGGTGCCCCATTCCGACGAGTAGGGTTGGACGCCACCTCGTGTCGGCGAATGGGACGAGGCAGGCGGGCGCGGGGACTCCCATCGGCCATAATTGCCGCGTCCAAGCAAATCGGTCGAACAGCGGCCGGCCCTCGTGCACCGGCCTCATCCATAGGATTGAAGGGTGAACTTGCGTCGTCGGTATGCCTGCCTCCTGGCGTGCGTGGCCTGCGTCTGCCTGGCGTGTGGGTCGAGTTCGGTGGCACCGTCGACGCCGTCGGCGCCGGCCGTGACGCCGTCGATCGCGGCCACAGATACGCTTCCGGTGGTGACCGCCACACCCACGCCCTCGCCGTCGGCGACGCCAACTCCGCTCGTGCTCGCCTGGACAACCAAGGCCGTCGCGATGAATGGGAAGGCGAGCGATGACAGCGCTGCCCAGGTTCACCTCGGAGCCAACTTCCCACTGACCCTGACAGGCCAATCGGCCACGGTCGAAGGGAAGGATTGGTACGAAGCCACGTGGAGCACGCCGGGCCGCCAGTCGACCGGCTGGCTGCCGGCGTCGGCCGTCACGAGAATCAAGCCCTCGGGCATCGCGAATGCGGCCGTCGACGCCCTGGATCAGGCGCTGGCCGACTACCTGAGGGGCCTCGGCGCCAGGGTCGGCGTGGATGCATACGACGTGACGCGCGGCGTCACCTACACCTACAACTCCGGACTCGCGTATTTCTGCGCCAGCTCCATGAAGGTGCCGATCATGCTCACTTTCCTCACGCAATTAGAGAAGACGCGGCATGAGCCGACCAAGGGCGAGCTGGGGCAGCTGCAGAACATGATCGAGCAATCCGACAACCACGCCGCTGAGGCCCTGTACGAGAAGATTGGGGCCCAGGCCGGCATCAACGCCTTCATGAAGGGCGTGCACCTTTCCGGGCTGTTGCCGAACAAACCCGGCTGGTGGGGCCACAGCACCATCAAGCCGTCGACGATGGTGGCCTTGCTGACGAAGCTCAACAACGGCACGGTCCTCAACGCCGCCCATCGCAAGCTGGCGCTCGAGCTGATGCGGCATGTCTCCGCAGACGGGAGAATCGGCGTGGGCGATAGCAGTCCGGCGGGCGCCACCATCGCGATGAAGGACGGCTGGACCACGGCGCGGGACGGCACCGGAACCATGGTGGTGAACACGTCCGGGATCGTCACTCTGGGAGCGGAAACCTACATCCTCTCGGTCTATACCAACCACGACCACGGGTACCCGGAGGGATGGGCCATCATCCGCCACGTCGCCAAGGTGGTGGGGCAGAAGCTGATGCCGACGCCTTGAGGCGGGGGAAGTTCGTCGGCGCCCTGAGGCGGCGCCGAGGGCAGCCGTTCATCCGACGCGACGCATCGAACGGATGATCTAATACTGCCGCCGCGAATATACTTGCCGCCTCGTGGCTTCCTCGACTGACCCGCGTCCTGTGCGCGGCGACCCAATGGAACCCTTCAGCCCCGCGGTAGGGGAGTGGTTCCGTTCTGCCTTCGCCGCGCCCACGCCGGCCCAGGTCGGCGGCTGGGCCAGCATCTCGGCCGGGCGGCATACCCTGATCCACGCCCCAACCGGGAGTGGCAAGACCCTGGCCGCGTTTCTGTGGTGCCTGGACCGGCTGGCGCGGGAACCCCGGCCCAGGACACCCACGGTCCGCGTCCTGTACATCTCGCCGCTCAAGGCGCTCATCTACGACGTGGAGCGGAACCTGCGTGCCCCGCTGGCCGGGATCCGCCTGGCGGCCCAACGGCTCGGCGAGCCGATGCCGCAGATCGAAGTCGGCGTCAGGACCGGCGACACGCCCGCCCAGGAACGCCGCCACCTCGTCCGCAACCCGCCGGACATCTTGATCACCACGCCCGAATCGCTCTACCTGATCCTGACCAGCCAGGCGGCCGAAAGCTTGCGCGGCGTTGAGCATGTGATCGTCGACGAGGTCCACGCTCTGGCGGGGACCAAGCGAGGCGCCCATCTGGCGCTGAGCCTCGAGCGGTTGGAGAAGCTCACAGCTCGCCCGCCACAACGGATCGGGCTCTCGGCGACGCAGCGACCGGTGGCGACGATCGCCCGGTTCCTCGGCGGCATCGGGCCCGGCAGGGCGGGGGAGTCGCGCGAGGTCGGCATCGTCGATGCCGGATCGCGCAAGGTGCTCGAGCTGTCGGTTCGCGTCCCGGTCGAAGACATGAGCAAGCTCGGCGAGCTGCTTCCGCCGGAGGATCAGCCCACGGGGCCGGCGGCCGGTCCGGAGGCGCGCCACAGCATCTGGCCGGCGATCCATCCGCAGATCCTCCAACTCATTCGCGAGCACCATTCCACGATCATCTTCTGCAACTCGCGGCGCCTGGCCGAGCGTCTGGCGAACAAGCTCAACGAGCTTGCCGGCGAGGAGCTCGTTCGGGCCCATCACGGCTCGCTGGCCCGCGAGCAAAGGGTTCAGATAGAGGAAGCGCTCAAGGCCGGGCGCCTGCCGGCGATCGTCGCCACGAGCTCGCTCGAGCTTGGCATCGACATGGGCGCGGTGGATCTGGTGATCCAGGTCGAGTCGCCGGCGACCGTCGCGAGCGGGTTGCAGCGGGTCGGTCGGGCGGGGCACCAGGTGGGCGAGCCGTCCAAGGGGATCTTCTTCCCCAAGTACCGGGGCGATCTTCTGGAGACGGCGGTCGTGACGGCGCGGATGCACGAGGGCGCGATCGAAGAAACGAAGCTGCCGCGCAACCCTCTTGATGTGCTTGCCCAGCAGATCGTCGCCATGACGGTTCGCGAGCCGTGGGAAGTGGACGAGCTCTTCGATGCGGTCCGACGGGCGGCGCCGTACGAGAGCCTGACCCGCGACGCCTTCGAGGCGGTGCTTGGGATGCTCGCCGGCGCATATCCCTCCGATGAGTTTGCGGACCTCAAGGCTCGAGTGGTCTGGGACCGCGAGACCGGGCGGATCGAGGGCCGCCGAGACGCTCGGACCGTCGCGATCACGAGCGGTGGAACCATCCCGGACCGAGGGCTGTATCCGGTCTTCCTGGTCGGCGAGGCCGGGACTGCGGGCCGTCGGGTCGGCGAGCTGGACGAGGAGATGGTCTACGAGAGCCGCGTCGGCGAGGTGATCGCGCTCGGCGCGACGAGCTGGCGGGTGGAGGAGATCCGGCCGGATCGCGTGGTCGTCTCGCCTGCGCCGGGCGTTCCGGGCAAGATCCCGTTCTGGCACGGCGACGGATTGGGCCGGCCGATCGAACTCGGCCGGGCGCTGGGTGAGTTCGTGCGCGAGCTCGAGGGCGACCTGGCAGGCGGCCAGCGCGGGCATGACCGGGCCCGACGCCGGCTGCTGGAGCATCACGACCTGGACGACCTGGCGGCCGACAACGTCCTGGCATACCTGACCGAAGAGCGTGAGGCGGTCGGGTCGCTGCCGACCGATCGTCGCATCGTCGTGGAGAAGTTCCGCGATGAGCTTGGTGACTGGCGGATCGTCGTGCTGACGCCGTTCGGCGGGCGGGTCCATTCGCCTTGGGCCCTGGCGATCGAATCGCGTCTGGAGGAGCGCCTCGGCACCGGGACGCAAACGATCTGGTCGGATGACGGCATAGCCATTCGGATGCCCGAGGGAGAGGCGGCCGGCGGGCGGGATGGGCTCGCCGACCTGCTCTTTCCATCGGCCGATGAGGTCGAGGACCTGGTCGTGGGTAGGCTTGGAAGTTCGGCCATGTTCGCGGCTCGTTTCCGCGAGAACGCCGCCAGGGCGCTTCTGCTCCCTCGCCGACGGCCCGGGTCGCGGACGCCCCTGTGGCAGCAGCGGCAGCGGTCCGCCGGATTGCTCGCGGTCGCCAGCAGGTACGGCTCCTTTCCGATCATCATCGAGACCTACCGTGAATGCCTCGCGGACCTCTTCGATTTGCCGGCACTGCGCGAGGTCCTCGGGGCAGTGGCTCGGCGCGAGATCGAGGTTCGCGAAGTGGAGACGGTTGCGGCCTCGCCCTTCGCCGGCTCGCTGCTCTTCGACTACCTGGCCGCATACATGTACGAAGGCGATGCCCCGCTGGCGGAGCGGCGCGCGGGCGCGCTCGCGCTCGATCGCGAGCTACTCCGCGAGTTGCTCGGCCAGGAGGAGTTGCGCGACCTCATCGATCCCGCCGCGCTCGCGGACCTGGAGCTGGCGCTGCAAGCGCTCGTTCCGGAGAGGGCGGCGCGCACCGTCGATGCACTGCACGATTTGCTGCGGCGCCTCGGCGACCTGACGACGGAGGAAGTGGCGGCGCGGGTCGCGGAGCCGGCCGCCGCCGGGGAGTGGCTCGTGGCCCTGCGGGGATCGCGGCGTGCGATCGCGTTGCGGATCGCCGGGGAGGAGCGCTGGATCGCCATCGAGGACGCGGCCAGATATCGCGATGCGCTGGGAGTGCCGTTGCCGGTGGGCGTGCCGACGGCGTTCCTCGGGCCGGCCGAGGCGGCGCTGGACGGGCTCGTTGCCAGATGGGCCCGGAGCCACGGTCCGTTCCACGCGATGGAGGCGGCGAGCCGATGGGCGGTGCCGGTGGCGCGGGTAGAGGCGGCGCTCGAGGGGCTCCTCGAGGCGGGCTCCATTCTGCGCGGCGAGTTCCGGCCCGGCGGCACGCAGCGCGAGTGGTGCGACCCGGAAGTGTTGCGGCAGCTTCGGCGGCGCTCCCTCGCTCGGCTTCGCAAAGAGGTCGAGCCGGTCGAGCAGATCGTGCTGGCTCGTTTCCTTCCGGCCTGGCAGGGCGTTCGGCCTGTCGGCCAGGCTGTTCCCGCGCTACCGCGCGGCGAGGCTGCGCTGGAGCGGCTCGCGGAGGTCGTCGATCAGCTGGCCGGCGTCGCGATCCCGGCGTCGGTGCTTGAACGCGACGTCCTCCCGGCGCGAGTGCCCGGCTACCAGCCGCGCCTGCTGGATGAGCTCGGTGCGCTCGGTGAGGTCGCCTGGATCGGACGTGGCAGTCTGGGCCGGGACGACGGTCGCGTGGTGCTGTACCGGCCGGGCCGCGAGGGGTTCCGCGATCTCGCGGTGGGGTCGGACGCCGGCGGAAAGGCCCTCGGAACGGCCGGCGCCGCGGCGGGCAGGGCGGACGCCCCCGCGGGAGACCTCCATGAGCGGCTGCGGGAGCGGCTTCGAGACCGCGGCGCTTCCTTCTACCGCGACCTGGCATCGGCAGCCGGCTTTGCGCCGGAACGCGAGGTCCTCGACGCGCTGTGGGATCTCGTGTGGGCCGGGGAGGTCACCAACGACACCTTCGCCCCGCTCCGGGCGTTGAGATGGAGGAGACCCTCGGGCGAGCGGCGGCCACGGCCCGGCAGATTGCGAACCGGCCCGCCCGAGGCGGTGGGCCGGTGGTCACTCGTAGCCGGTGGCGCGTCGACGGCGAGTGGCGCGTCGACGGCGAGTGGCCAAGCAACTGCACGTCTCCATTCCGTGGCGACCGTGCTGCTCGACCGCTACGGCGTTCTGACCCGTGAGGCGGTGGCATCGGAGGAGGTCCTCGGCGGCTTCAGTGCCGTCTATCCGATCCTGCGGGCGATGGAGGAATCGGGCCGCATCCGGCGTGGCTACTTCGTCGATGGACTCGGCGCGGCCCAGTTCGCGCTCCCCGGCGCCGTGGATCGGCTGCGCTCGATGCGCGAGCCCACCGTCGCAGGTTCGACCGCCACCACGGCCGCGGCCGGCCTGGCGACCGCCTCCGGCCCGGCAATCTATCTCCTCGCGGCCGCAGATTCGGCCAACCCGTATGGCGCAGCACTGGCCTGGCCGCGCCGGGGCGAGGCCGACCGCCGGCCTCTTCAGCGGGCGGCCGGCGCCTACGTGGTTCTGGTTGACGGAGCCGCTGCCATCTACCTGGAGCGGGGCGGCCACTCACTGCAGACGCTGCCCTCGTCGGACGACCCGGCCACGGCGCACGCGGCTCTGGGCGCACTGGCGACTCTGGTGGACGACGGCAGGTTCCGTGAGCTGGTGATCGCTCGCGTGGACGGGCAGGCGGTCTCGGGCTCGCCGTGGCGGCCGCTCCTGGAGGAGGCGGGTTTCGCGGCCGGGTATCGAGGCCACGTTCTCCGGTCGGGGTTGCGGCGGGCTGCGGCCGCGGCGCGCAGCTCGGTCATCGAGATGGACAGGACCAAACGATGACCCAGATCGTCGTCCAATGCTCGCCGACAGACGGCGGTTGGCTGGCCCGCGTCTCCGTTACGGACGACGACTCCCGCCGCAAGTTCGAGGTCGCCGTCTCTCAAGCTGAACTGGCGCGCCTCGATTCGAATTCGGCCGATCCGTCCGCCCTCGTTCGCCGGTCCTTCGAGTTCTTGCTCGCCCGTGAATCCAAGGACTCGATCCTGCCGTCGTTTGAGCTCTCCGTCATTGGGCGCTACTTCCCGGAATACGAGCGAGAGATCCGCCGCAGCTGATCGCGTCGCCACCCCTACAGTCCTTCGGCCACCTCTTGGGCTTCGCTGCTCCCCGCATATGCGATGAGGAATGAGTCCACTGCGTCGGGATCCCATTGCTCGCCACGGCCATCCTCCAGCCTCTGGAACGCCACGGCCGGCGCGAGAGCCGCCCTGTATGGCCTGTCCGTCGTCATCGCGTCGAAGGCGTCCGCCACGGCCACGACTCGGGCGGCCAGCGGTATCGCCTCACCCCGAAGGCCGTATGGGTAGCCGGTTCCGTCGAAGTGCTCGTGATGGTGCAGAACGGCCGGTTCCGGGCCATCGAATGCTCGAAGAGGCCGCACTATCTCCGCTCCGGCCTCCGGGTGCTTCCGCACCAGGGCGAACTCCGTGCGATCCAGTGACCCGGGCTTGAGGAGGACGCTGTCGGGCACGGCGATCTTGCCAAGGTCGTGCAGCAAGCCGCCGAGTCGGACGCCTTCCACTTCACGATCCGACATACCCATTCGCCGAGCAACCTCAACGGACCGATCGGCTACGCGGCGAAGATGCTTCTCGGTGTAGTTGTCGCGAGCCTCAACAGTCCTTGCCAGGGCCACAACCACTGCCTCGATGCTGACGAGGTGGTCTGTCAGGCGCTTCGTCCGCAGCAGCGAGCGGACTCGGACCAGCAGTTCTTCGATGTCGAATGGCTTGCCAACGAACTCGTCCGATCCCGCGGCCAGAGCTCGGAGGCGCTGTTCTCGCGTAGTGAGACCGGTAATGTGGATGACAGGCGTGAGATGCGTGGCCGGGTCGCTCTTGATTCTCCGGCAGATGTCGATGCCGTCGATCTCCGGCATGGTGATGTCGAGAATCAGCAGATCCGGCCGTTCGGCCTCCGCCAGAGCCAGGGCTTCGCGTCCCGTGGCCGCTTCGGTCACCCGGTAGCCGGCGGGCTCCAGGATGCGTCGCAGGAGCTTACGCGCCGCCGGCTCGTCGTCGGCAACCAGCACCGTGGCCGGCGATAGTGCGCGCAGTGAGTCGATCTGGGGCATCGCCAGCGCCTCTTTGTTGATCAAGAGGGAATGCTAGACCGAGAAGGGGCCTGTGTGGGACTCGTCCAGCCAGCCGAAACGTTTCATCCATGCGCCAAGCGGGACGCGAACCTAGGCGCCCAGCCCAAGAAAGGTCCTCAGCCGGGACCGCGTGACTCGGAGGAGCGTCTCGATCGTTCGCTCCGGGCTGCGCCGCCAGCGGATGTGCCACACGTTTGCAGCCGCGGCGCCGGCCTGAGCCGCACCCGGCCACGTCGAGGGCATCAGCCAGCGGAACGCCTCCGGGTGACGCCATGCCCACGGCACGATGGCCCAGATGAAGACCAGGTAGTCCACCCGCAGTGGGCGCTGGAACGAGAACAGCACCTGGAGTTGGACAAGGGTCGCCGGAAGAGTCACCGCCGTGAGGATCAGGGCCAGGACGAACCAGGCAAGTCCCCATAGACGCCCACGCGGCGACATGAAGGGCCAGAAGACGCCCGGTACCCACTTCACCGTTGTCGCGACCATCCAGAGCAAGCCGGCCAAAGCCGGTCCCGAGAACTGGGCTCCGAAAAGCAGAAGAGTCAGCGGCAGATTGATGTTGCCGGTGTCGAGGTTGGCGGCCAGCGGGAACGCCAGAAGGACGAGCAGGATGGCCGTGGTCATTGGACGGCGCTTGTAGGCCCAGTGAACGCTCCACACCAGGGCGATGATGGTGGCGCCGCGCCATACGAACCAGGCCACGTCCCATGGCAGAACGGACCACGGCACGAAGAGAGGCAGCATCCAGGGGGAGTAGACATAGGGCATGAACGGGCCCAACGGGTGATACGGGTCGCCGCCGCTGAGCCACAGGCGGCCCGCCGCCCAGTAGGCCCGAGTATCGGCCCCGGCGGCCTCGCCCCGCGCAAGGAGACCCGCCAGCACCAGGCCGCCGACGACGCCCAGGATCACCATCAGCAGCAGCCGTCGCGGGTCTCGAATGCGATGGAACTCATGGCGTATTGCCCGGCGGAAGACCCCGGCGCGCCGCCGCGTCGGCGTATCGACTCGCGCCGCGGCCGGCAGACTCGCCACTTGCTCCGAGACGCGATCGGAGACCATGGCGACACGCGGCAACACGGGCTGGCGTGCCGACATAGACCGTCTCCTCCTGCAGATGCGTCAAGCGGATGATGCGAGTCCCGGACCGGACGCGCAAGGCCAGAGCGGGCTCACGAGGGCGTTTTGGTGCGCGCGCGCCACGATCAGCGGGCGGGCGATCCCCGGACGAGGCACAAATGCCGGCCGCATCTGATCCGGATCTGATCTTGCGCGCTGCGCGTATCGGCCCGGTTGTTTCGGAACGCATCGCTCGCGGTGCAGCCGTTAGGCTATCGCCTTGTGAATCGCTCCATCGTTTCGATGCTCCTGGCCACATTCGTGCTTCGGGTAAGTACGGCCATCACCGGCGGCCTGCTCGTCTTTCTGGTTGCCGATGTCACGCGGGGCAACGGCACGGGCCCAAGCGTCCAGGCGCTTCTCTCCGGCGGGTTCTACACCACGGAGCTGACCGGAGCGATCGTTTTTGGGGTCCTGGCAGATCGATACGGGCGCAAGGTCATCATGCTGCTGGGCCCCATCTTCGGCGGCATCGCCGTCTTCATGACCGGCCTGACGACCCACATTCCGGTCCTGTTCGTCACGCGGCTGCTGGAGGGCGGGTCGACGGCCGCGTCGGTCCCCTCAACCCTGGGCTTCATCGCGGCCGAGACCGCCGACGACGAGAGGCTTCGCGGCCGCGTCGTCTCGCTCTTCGAGCTTGTCTCCCTGGGTGGGATGCTGGCCGTGGGTCCGGCGCTCTCCGGCATTCTGTGGGACCGCCTTGGCCGCCCGGCGTTCTTTCTCAACTGCGTCTTCTACGCGATGGCCCTGTGCCTGTACGCGTACGGAGTTCACGAGGTCAGGACAAGTCGCCGGGTCGATGTCGCTGCCTCGTCGGACATTCACGAGAAGACGGTGTCTCCCGTCTCGCGCTACATGCGGATCGTGACGAACCGAAAGGTCCTGCTGTTTGCGCCAACATGGCTCGCAATTAACGCGACTCTGGGCCTGTGGGCAATTCAGGCACCGCTCCTGCTCACAGGCAACAAGCACGATCCGGGCCAGTTCCTGATGCGGGGAATCTCGGCTACCTCGATCGGCATCGGCGAGGCCGTCCTGGCCGTGGTCTTCGGAGCGGGGCTTCTGTTCTGGGGTTTGACCTACGCCAGATTTCGTCGGACCACGATGATGCTGATGGGCGTGGGCGCCTTCGTCGCAATGGCGTTCGACGTTCTCGCGGTGAACCATCTTGGCGGCACGTCAACGACCATCCTCCTCGGGCTCGGAGGGGTGGGCGTAGTGGCCCTCTTCGTGATGTCCGGAGCCACTCCGGCGGCGCTCGGACTGCTCGCCGATGTCAGCGAGGGCTTTGAGGAGGACCGCAGCGCGATCATGGGTCTGTACTCGGTCTTCCTCGGGCTGGGGCAGGTGGTCGGGGCCGTCCTCGGCGGACTTGCGGCGACCTGGAACGGCATCGACGGCTTGATAGTGGCCACGGCAGCGTTGCTGGCGGTGGGGGTGATCGCGCTGGTGAACCTTCGAGCCCACGAGGGCTCAATTCTCGAAGCAGCATTCAAGGAGGAGCGATGACGGTCGCCATCGTCACCGATTCGGGCTCTGATCTCACGCCGGCTCAGATCCAGGAAACCGGCATCCGGCAGGTTCCATTGTCGGTTTCCTTTGGAGAGCAATCCTTCCTGTCGCCCGCCGAGCTCACCCCGGAGGCGTTCTGGGAGAGGATGGGCACCCCGGACTGCCCATTCCCTCTGACTGCCGCGCCCAGTGTCGGCCTCTTCAAGCAGGCGTTCGACAGAGCTTTCGAGGAAGGCCACGACGGGGTTGTGTGCGTCTGCCTGTCCGAAGGTCTCTCGTCCACCGTCAGACACGCTCAGCTGGCCAGGGAGATGCTGCCTGCCAGGCAGATATTTGTCGTCGACTCCAAGTCCGCCTCGATGGGTTCGGGCGCGCTGGCCATGCGCGGAGTGGCGTTGGCCGGGGCCGGCCTTTCGGCCGCGGAGATCAGCTCGAAGCTCCAGGAGATGCGGGACGTCACGACCCTCTTCGTCGGCCTGGACACGCTGGACTACCTGCGCAAGGGTGGCCGCATCAGTTACGCCAAAGCGGCGATCGGCGGCCTTCTGGCGATCAAGCCGATCATCACTGTGATTGACGGCCTGGTGGCCGTCACGGACCAGCCGCGGACCCGCTCCAAGGCAATCGAGCGAGTCGTGGAACTCATGACCGACAGACCCGTCACGGAGCTCCACCTGATGTACTCACCGCCCGCCGACATCGAAGCGTTCCGCAGCGCGGTACTGGCTAAGATGCCGGAGCCGGCCCCGAAGGTGGTTACCGTGCAGATCATCGGGCCGGTCATCGGGGTCCACATCGGGCCCGGCGCGTACGGCGGCATCCTGGTTCATGAGATCTAGCAGGGTCTGAGGCTGGACGCCGTCCGTGCCATCGATTCAGTTGGCCGGGCGGCAATGGAGTAGCGCAACGTTAGGCTATTCGTCCCATGGGCCAATGACATCGGGTAGTGGCGTGCTTTGGCGGGAGGGCTATACTCAGCTCCAGATGGATCCTGCGGTGCTGCTCTCCGATGCCAATTTGGAAGGCCGCCGCTACATTGCCGGGACCGTCTGAGGGCGAGGTTCTGCCCGTCGGCAACACGAGCCGGCAGGAAGCGCCGCTTCCGCGACGACGGTCAAGGCCATGGAGGGTATCCGGCCAATGGCGACCGAGCAGATCGCTGTAGCGATCAACGCATGGCACGTCGCCCAGCAGCAGTTCGATCTTGCTGCAGAGCGCCTCAACCTGTCCCCGGGTCTTCGCAAGGTCCTTCGCGAGCCCAAACGCGAACTGACCGTCCACTTCCCCGTGAAGATGGACGACGGCTCGGTTGAGGTTTTCACTGGCTATCGTGTCCAGCACAACCTGAGCCGTGGACCTGCCAAGGGCGGCATCCGCTACCACCAGAACGTGACCCTCGACGAAGTCAAGGCTCTGGCCATGTGGATGACGTGGAAGTGCGCCGTCGTCGGC